>CAIRGO010000197.1 GCA_903878115.1 Akkermansiaceae bacterium
CACGATTACTTCTGGATATCCCGGTGCTGGTTATCAAAATTTCACATTCGGCGTGAACAATGGCAGCGGCAACTTCAGCGGTGTGCTTGCAGACAGCGATACTGCAGCGGGGAACTTTGTGAAAGCAGGAACCGGGACGCAAATCCTCAGCGGAAACAATACTTACACTGGCACCACAACGGTCTCCGCTGGGACAATGTTAGTCACGGGACAGTTGGGTAACTCTGCCGTTACTGTTGAATCGAACGGAACGATTGGCGGTAGTGGGATAATTCTTGGTAGCGTGAACTTGGATGCTGGTGCGAATTTACTCGTCAATCTTGCTGATCAACTTACGATCATTGCTTCCGTGACTTTTGATGGTTTCGGGTTTACGGATCTCCTTGGTTGGGATTATACTACTGCGGAAAATGGCACTTATACCTTGCTTTCAGGTGGCAATATTTCCCTTATAAATGTAGCAAATGTTGGACTAGAAAACGCCTTCGATCTCGGTGCAGGTCGTAAAATTTATTTCCAAAGCGGAAGCCTACAAGCGGTTGTTATACCTGAGACGAGCACTCTATTACTCGGCGCTCTAGGGGTGCTGGGATTGTTGCGTCGTCGCCGTTAACAAAGCCTCTGTGTTATTGCTAGTTCCAAACATTTTTGAAAGTTTCTTTAGTATCTGGCAGCTGCACATTATGGTCACACGTATGAACTGATACTTTGATCATCCAACGCTTTCATGAATTATTTTATTTTGCGCTATTTCACCCGGAAATCCTCACTCATGGTATCCACTTTGTTGGTATGCAGTTTGATTCTTAAACCTCTGTTTGCTGCGCAGCTTGATCCTGAGCGAGTGTTTCTTACGCCGCCCGAAGACGCGCGTCCGGGTGTGTGGTGGCACTGGATGGGCACGAATGTCACGGCGAAAGGCATCACCGCCGATCTGGAGGCTTTTGCAGACGCAGGGATCGCTTCGGCGACGATCTTTGGCATGGCGGATGTGTGCACACCATGGGCGGGTCACATCGAAAATTCTCCCAGCGATGGACTGCTCGCATTTAGCGATCCGTGGTGGAAATTGGTGAGCCATGCCGCAGCGGAGGGCAAACGTTTGGGGATTGATGTCGGCATCCACAATTGTCCAGGTTACACCAGTACCGGTGGTCCCTGGATCACTCCGGAGTTGGCGATGCAGCAGATTTTTTCCTCAAGCACACAGGTAGAAGCTGGCAGCACCTTTGATGCAGTATTGCCGAAACCTCATATCAATCCACAAGGCGATATGTTGTTTCCGATGATCAATAAGCAAACGGGAAAATTGGAGAAGCCAGTGATTGAAGGACGCAAAACCTTTTGGCGAGACATCGCAGTGCTCGCCGTGCCGAGTGAAGGTGTCATCGCGAAAGATGCGGTGATTGACCTCACCAAAAACATGGATGCGGAGGGTCGACTGAAGTGGACAGCTCCCGCCAAAGGCAAGTGGACAATTCTGCGTTTCGGTCACACGACCATGGGCGCATTGACGCAGCCGAACCAGTGGGAGGTGATGGGCCTAGAGTGTGATAAGATGAATGAAAAAGCGGTGGAGTTTCATCTCAAACATGTCATCGGTAAACTCAAACAACATCTTGGTCCACTGATGGGCACGGGCTTGCGACACATCTTACTCGACAGTTACGAGGCGGGGAAACCCTCGTGGACAGCATTGATGCCTCAGGAATTTGAAAAGCGTCGAGGCTATGTGATTCACGCGTTTTTGCCAACGTTCGCAGGTCGTGTGGTGGGCAGTGACGTGGAGACGAAAAAATTTCGTGGCGACTTTGATCGCACCATCGCAGATCTCTATCGGGATGTCTTGTTCGTCACAATGGAGCGCATGCTCGCAGCAGAAAAAATTCGCTTTGTTTGCGAACCGTATGGTGGTCCATTTCAGACGGGAGAAGTTGCGCCATACGTGCATCGGGTGATGACGGAGTTTTGGTCGGGCGATTCTTTTGGTAATGGTGTGCAAAGTGGTATCACGAATGCCGGCGATGGCAAGCTACACAACATTCTCGAAGCCGAAGCGTTTACGGGGTCACCAGGAAAAAGCCAGTGGACGGAAACGCCCGGATGGCTGAAAGGCGCTGGCGATGGAGCCTTTTGCGCGGGCATCAATCGCTTCATTCTGCACACCAATCCACACCAACCCTGGGCGAATGATGTAAAACCTGGGATCACGATGGGGCAATGGGGCACGCATTTTGGTCGCACGCAGACATGGTGGGAGCCGGGTAAGGCCTGGCTGGCCTATCTTGCTCGATGCCAAGCGTTGTTGCAATGGGGTGCGCTTGAATCAGCGAGTGGGGCGTCGTTTGTATCGATCGATGGCGATGCTGCGGTGAAATGTGTGCATCGAAAAGCAGGTGAAACGCAGGTGTTTTTTGTGGCGAATCTCGGAAAAGTTAAGGGCAAGGTGTTAGGCACATTTCGCGCAGGTGCGATGACGCCAGAATTATGGGATCCGACGACGGGATCGATGCGTGATCTAACCGATTTCCGCACAGAAGGAGAAACCACACGCCTGTTGTTAGAGTTTGCGCCCCAGCAAAGTTATTTCATTGTATTTCGTAAAGCGGCATCGAGCGCAAAGCCAGATGTGAGAAATTTCCACCTCACACAAGAAGTTGGAACATTGTCAGGGGCTTGGAATGTGAGCTTCGATCCAAAATGGGGCGGCCCTGAAAATGCAGTGGTGTTTGATTCACTCAGCGACTGGACTGCGCATGCAGAGTCAGGCATTCGTTACTACAGTGGCACCGTAGTCTATCGGAAATCATTTGATCTAACATCACCACCTCTAGAAGAATCTTTGTTAGATTTAGGCAAAGTGCAGCACCTTGCACGAGTGCGTTTGAACGACAGTGACCTCGGTGTGGTCTGGTGTGCGCCGTGGCAAGTGCGCGTGCCTGCTTGCTTGCTGAAGTCTACTGGCAATCGCTTAGAAATTGCGGTGACTAATGTTTGGGCAAACCGATTGATCGGCGATGAACAACTAGTCGCCGACTGCGAATGGTTGCCGGGATACATGGGCGGTCAATACTTGAAACGTTTTCCTGAGTGGTTCGTAAAAGGCACCAAGCGGCCATCAGCGGGTCGTTATGCATTTACCACGTGGAATTATTTCACCAAAGATTCGAAGTTGACCTCATCTGGATTGCTGGGTCCAGTGCGAGTGCTGGCACAAGATTGGAAGCAAGCATCATCGGCGATTACTGCAGAAATGTTAGAAAAATTGCCGATGCAAGTGGACGCGCCGGATGGCTTTGAAGCAGATCTCCCAGCGGCGAAATCATTGGTCGAGTTGGCAGGCGTCGATGAGTCCGGTAGCATGCAAAGCCAAGGCGGTGCGACCGATGCTGGACCCATCTATAACGGCACCACTCGCAATGGATCGGGTGCCGCAACGACACAGGACGATGGCAAGACCTATCGGGCTTATGGTGCTGGCAACAGCGTGTTGTTTCGCATCAAGAATCCTAAAGGCAGCAACCTAACAGAAATACGCAGCTTTGCCGGACATCCCGATGCGCGTGCCAGCCAGAGTTACAGCGTGTGGATCGCCAAGGCCGATGCGCATAAAAATTTCATCAAAGTCAAAGACGTGAACTTAGCAAGCAAAGGCGGAGGCACTCAAGTGCGTGTTCCCGTCGGCGTTTCCAACGTCGTTGCTGTGCGCCTCGATTTTAACAATGGTCCCGAAGGCTTCAATGTCTATCGAGAAATTTGTTTGATTTGTGCTGGGGAGTGATTGAATCAGGAAGACATTTTTTCTATGATAACATTTAGCCAATATGCATGTGCGTTTTTCATTACGTTATATTTTGCGAATTGCGTGCATGCGCTTGATCTTGCGAAAATTCCTGGCGTCGTTGCGGAGACGGGGCGCGTGGGATTTGTCTTTCCGGCAGCGAAGTCGGTGGTTGTTGCGGAACCGGTGAGCTTGGCGCGCGAAGTTTCTTCAGTATGTTCCTTCGTGATCGAAGACGGACCTGATGCAGTGGACGTGAATTTCCAAGCGGGGCTCAAGGAAGTCGGTGGTGCATGTGGATTTTCCAAAAGTGGCGCGGGAACCTTGCGCATGGAGGGTGATGTTTCGTTAGCTGGGGTGATTACGATCTATGACGGCACGCTGGATTTTAGTGCAGTGCAGGTGAGCAAAGCTACACGCGTGAATGTGAATGGCGATGCGATTTTTCTGCCGCCTGCGAACTCGAACGCTATCATTGAGTTGTATCGAAATGGCGAAAAAGTAACACCTGGAAGATCGAGACGCATTGATTGGAAGACGCTAAAATACGGCATCTTCAGCCACTACGTTTGGAATGGCTACGGAATGAGTGCGTTTCATCCGAATGCAGATGGCACCGTTTCAAAATCGATCGATGAATTGGCAAATGCCTTTGATGTGCCAAACTATGTCAATCAGATCATCGCAGCGAAAGCCCAGTTCGTGGTGTTCACGGCATGGCATTCGGGGACCTGTCCTTTGTTTCCCAGTGCGGCAATGAAAAAGTGGGCACCGGATCGACAAAGTTGTCCACAACGAGACTTGCTCGGCGACTTGTTAGATGAATGTCGCAAGCGCGGTGTTCCTGCCTTTTTTTATTGCCATCCCTATCAGCCTGTCGCGGAACCGCACAACGATTGGATCAACGATCTTTACGCGGAGTTAGTCGATCGTTATGGTGATCGTTTGCACGGCCTGTGGATAGATGAAAACTTCCAAGATTGCACGCAAGACAAAGTGGTGGATTACCCGCGGCTGATGCATACGATCAAAGAGCGCAATCCTGATCTGATCCTCACGCACAACAATGGTGGATTCCAAAGTTACGGAGTGGATGAAGGTGTGCAAGAAGTTCAGTGGGAATTTCACGAAGGTCGTGCATCGTCGGTCTATCAGATTTTTTCACAAACGGCAAAATCACCCGAGGACATGTTGATCACTACGGTGATCCAAGCGGCGGCAAACTCCATGGGCGGCGGCATTCAGTGGAGCATTGATGCGATTGGATCCGGTGGCGATCAAAAAGGTGGGCTCGATCCTAATGCGCGACCGATCCTTGATGGCTTTGTGAAACTATTCGCTCCGATCGCGGAGTCGGTCAATGGCACCAAAGTGAGTTCTTCATTTCTTCCTACGTATCGCGGAGTTGTTGTGCGCTATGCTGATCTGAGTTGGGGTGTGGCAACCACATCTGCGGATGATAAAAAAGAATACCTGCATGTGCTCAAGGCGCCAAAAGGTCGATCACTCGAACTGCCCGCTCCTGCTGATGGCAAGGTGTTTGCCAAAGCGCGATTGCTCGATGGTGGTCACGCGATTTCGATGCAACAAAGCAATCGTGGCATCACTCTCACATTGCCTGATGGCGTGGAGTGGAAAAAACCGAACACGGTGATTGTGATGGATACGATCACACCCGGCGGCGTGGGATTGGTCAATAATACCAGTCGTGCTCTGCGTTACGATGGGAAGTCGTGGCAGTATCTGCGCAAGGTCGAGGAAAAGGAGTATCGTGGCGATAGCCATCGCACGACAACAGATGGCGATGCCTTTCATTTCACTTTTGAGGGCACCGATGTCGAATGGATCAGCAGACGCGGATATCAAAGCGGCAAGGTGGAGATTTTGTTAGATGGAGCATCGCAAGGAGTGATCGATCTCTCAGGTGCTCCAGCCGTTTTCACCTCGGTATTTTTTAAGAAAGGCTTGCCTCGTGGCAAGCACACATTCACCGCGATCAAGCGCAGTGGAGATTTGATGTTTGTCGATGCTATGCGAGTGAGCGACATTATCAACGACAGCGATCCAGAAATGGTATTCGCTGAAACGAGTCGACACGACGCTCGTGCAGCTGCCTTAGAAGGACTATGGGAACCACGGGGAAGTTCGTGGATCAATGGCCATAACTTTACGTTTACCTTTCACGGAACTGCCGTGGAAGTGTTAGGTGGCAGCGCACATGGCAGTGGCGATCTGGCGTTGACTATCGATGGCAAAGAGCATTCTACCGCGCATTGTCATGGTGGGCAATCGACCCGAACACTGGCCCACATCACAGGTCTCACAAATGAGCCGCATGTGTTAGTAGGAAAATACATCAATCCTCATCCGGCAGGTTTCATTTCTGCGCTCGATGGCTTTGTAGTCACGCGTCCCGACTATTGGCAAAGGGAAAAAAATCGTGGACTCGGTGAGCTAGGGGATGATATTTCACTCAGCGTATTGAAAAATGCAACGGGTCATCTCACTTTTTCGGGGTCGGGCGTGGAAGTGATTTCCACACGTGATGCGGCATCGCGCACCGCGCATTATACATTGGAAAGTAAAAACTCCTCCTTGTGGATGGGGCTCAATCACCACGCCCCTGCGACCATTGCTGGTGCTCCGGTATTTCGTGCGCTCCATCTTTTCCCGGGAAAACATACCATTCATTTTAACAATGCTTCTAACAGCTCGGGGATGAATTTTTCTCAGGTAAAACTTAGCATTGATGCCGTGCGTGTGCACAAAGGAGAATCGTCATCTGCGAGCCCACTGTTCTGGGGAGAAAATGCCAAAGGTGGCGATGGCTCATGGGATTCTGGTGGCGAAAAAAATTGGCACGATGGCGCGATGGCCGTCGACTGGCGCGATTACGCTGCCGATGATTACTGCGCTGTGTTTTCTGGAAAATCTGGCAAGGTCAAGGTGCTGAAACCTGTGCGAGTCAATCGTTTAGAGTTCCATGCCGACGGCTATGAACTGCGCGGAGAATTGTTAGAGTTGAGCGGAGAAAAGCCCATCATTTTTCTGGCGGATCGCGTCAAAGCGGCTTTGGCACTTCAGGTCAAAATGCCCGATGGAAACGTGCTCGCACCTGGCAACTACGATGCCAAATCGCATCCCCATGTCATTTCGGGTAAGGGTTCACTTGTGTTGGAAGCGCCAAAACCGTAACGCGTCATGATGCGCTGATTATTTTTTACCAGTATTTTAGGGTCAACATAAGCGTTTTGTCAGCATTGCATTCGATCACCGAGTCTTCAAATTTCGGTGCAGCATTGCCTAACGGTTTTCCGCTCATGGCAACACCTTCTTTTGGGATGCCGACAAAGTTTGTATCCAATTTCCCGTTGTTATTTTCATCGTGCAAAATCGTGATCGCGATTTTTCCTGCGGGAACGTTTTTTAGAGTAATGGTGGCATTTCCTGTTGCCGCATCGATCCTTGCTTGCGCGAGTGCTTTGGCGACTTCTGAGGGAAATCCGTTTTGGTTAGAAAAAACGAGAGCGGCGATTTTTCCGTTTTTATTGCGAATGCCTTGCACATTGATTGTGATATCGATCGCGTTGGCGATGGGAGATAAGACGGCGAAGAATAGTAGCGATCGAGCTAGGGCGTTCATGAGAAGGAGTTGAACTTACTCTGCATCAGGAAAGCGATATTCGCGAATTTTTTTTTCTTTCTTTTTCTCCCGCGCATCGCGGAAAAAGGACTGGAGCATGAACAGGCATTCTTCCGCGAGAACCCCCTGAGCGATCTCGCAGTTGTGATTGAGTGGGGGGGTGGATTGCAGAAGATTAATCCACCCGCCGCAGGCTCCGGCTTTCGCATCTGGGCAGCCGAAAACTACGCGTGATGGTCGGCAGTGCACGATGGCTCCCGCGCACATCGGGCACGGTTCTTTGGTGACATAGAGGGTGCAGCCATCGAGTCGCCAATCACCGATGGCGCTTTGCGCCGCGGTGAGGCAGAGCATTTCGGCGTGCGCGGTGGCATCCTTCAGCGTTTCCACCTGATTCCATGCGCGGGCGATGACTCTACCTTCATGAACGACCACCGCACCCACGGGCACTTCATCAGCGGCAAGTGCTTTCTGCGCTTCTCTCAGCGCTTGACGCATGAAATATTCGTCGCTCTGTTGATCGATGATGAGTGGCTCTTCCATGGTTGATTTTCGGATAAAAAAAAGAGCACGACTCGTCGTAAGCCGTGCTCTTTTTGTTAAAATACAGGATTACATGTGCGCGATGATGTTGTCAGCAAACTCGGAGCATTTCAGCTGAGTAGCACCGTCCATCAAGCGGGCAAAATCGTAGGTCACATTCTTCGACCCGATGGCGCCGTTGAGACCTTTGATGATCAGATCAGCCGCTTCGTTCCAGCCGAGGTAGCGGAACATCATTTCACCAGATAGCACCACAGAACCTGGGTTGACCTGGTCTTTATCCGCATACTTAGGAGCGGTGCCGTGAGTGGCTTCAAAGATCGCGTGACCGGTGATGTAGTTGATGTTGCCTCCTGGGGCGATGCCAATGCCGCCTACTTGGGCAGCGAGGGCGTCGGATAGGTAGTCGCCATTGAGATTCAAGGTGGCGATGACATCAAAGTCAGTCGGGCGGGTAAGGACTTGTTGCAAGGCGATATCGGCGATGGCATCTTTGATGACCAGACCTGCGCCGGGCAAACCAGCGGGAATTTCACACCATGGGCCACCATCGATTTCAACGGCTCCGAATTCTGTCTTCGCGACTTCATAAGCCCAATCACGGAAAGCACCTTCGGTGTATTTCATGATGTTCCCTTTGTGAACGATGGTCAGTGATTTGCGATTTTGATCGATCGCGTATTTGATCGCAGCACGGGCGAGACGCGCAGTGCCAGTGCGGGATACTGGCTTGAAGCCTACTCCTACCAACTCTGGACTTTCTTCGCCGAAGCGGATTTTTTTGAAGTCAGCCGGGAAATTTTCCTTGATGAAGGCCAGTGATTTCATGGCTTTGTCGCCGCCAGCTTCGAAGTCGATACCGGCATAAATGTCCTCGGTATTTTCACGGAAAATCACCATGTCTACCAGTTCGGGGCGTTTCACAGGGCTAGGAACACCGGTGAAATATTGCACAGGGCGAAGGCAAACATAGAGGTCGAGGATCTGACGCAGCGCAACATTGAGTGAGCGAATGCCACCTCCGACGGGAGTAGTGAGTGGTCCCTTGATGCCTACGAGGTAGTCGCGGAAGGCAGTGAGCGTATCCTCAGGCAGCCATGCTTGACCGAGATCGCTGACTTGGTCTTTATACATGTTAAAAGATTTCTCGCCTGCGAAAACTTCAAACCACGAGATTTTTTTCGTCCCAGCATAGGCTTTTTCGACTGCAGCATCAAGCACCCGCACGGAGGCTCTCCAGATATCGCGCCCTGTGCCATCGCCTTCGATGAAAGGGATCACGGGATGGTTTGGCACGGTAAGAATGCCGTCTTTAATGGTGATTTTTTCGCCAGCAGGTGGAGTAATATTTTGATAGGCCATAATGTTTTGAAATGATTTCGCGCGGAGTGGAGCAGGTTTATGGCTAGAGCGCAAGCATGGAACACACCAAATATGCATGAATTTTTTTTTGGGCATTAGCATGTTTCAAACAAACGCCCGTCTATTGTGAATAACTTGGGAAGAATGTTCAAAACTATCGTTTGACGGCTTTATTGGCAGCGCTTCAGCTATCGGTGAATACAATGTAATGTGAACGATTTTATAGGAAAAAAATGCCATCTATTTTGTAAAAATGAAATAATGAATGATAGTCATACATGGAATGACCATTGTAGAATAAAGGTTTTTTCCCCAACCGATCGCTATGCTGACATTATTCACAATCGATTCACATGTGCCTGATGGCTTTTGGATTTGGTGTTTTGGTAGACTGGGAGGTAGATCATTCTCGAAAGAATTAGGACTGTGAATAACTCGTGGAAAACTCCATGAATTGTTGATTCTTAGTATGAAGTTCGATTATTTTGAAGAAAATGTTTGGTCCGCACGTCCTATTCAAGTAACACTCGACTTCCTGCCATGCATCGCGTTTTCATTTTATTTTTCTTATCTACTTTCTCAGTGATGGCCCAGAAGGCATCACCGGTAGCGACGACTCTTACCCCCGTCACGCAAGATCGGGACAAGGCGATCTATGATTGGCAGAAACGACATCTTGCCGCAATGGAAATGGGAAAAACGGCACCGGTTGATGTGGTCATGTTGGGTGATTCGATTTGGCATTATTGGGCGGGAGAACCAAAGGCCCCGATTGTGCGTGGGCTGAAACCGTGGGATGAATTATTTCAAGGGAAAACGGTAGCTAATCTAGGCTTCGGCTGGGATCGGATTGAGAATGCTCTGTGGCGAGTGAACCAAGGTGAACTCAGCGCGCTGAAACCAAAGACGCTGATACTTTTAATCGGAACCAACAATTTGGAATTCAATACCGCTCTGGACATACGCGCGGGGATTGTGAATCTCTGCCAGACGATTCATAAGCAATTGCCTGAGTGTCACATTCAAGTGCTAGGACTATTGCCGCGCACCTTGCCAGAGAAACTGATCAGTCGCCCTGTTGAGGTGAATGCTGAACTGCATCAAGCACTTGCGGGCATGGAACGTGTGCATTTTCACGATCTCTCCAAAGTCTTTTACGACGAGGAAGGTAAACTTGATGCTAAGCTTTTTTCCGATGGTCTTCATCCGAATGAAGAAGGCTACACTCGGCTCGCCAAGGCTATGCGATTATTGGTCGCTCACTGATTCAGTCGTTGCAGGCGCTGCTACTTCATCTGTGATCGTTTCTTCATGAACGGCAGGATTCATCATTTGTCCGCCGTTTTCTAACATATCGATCACTTCTTGTTGCATTGCCTCTACTTCATCAAGCGCTATGTTAGGGTCGCGAATGAGAAATACGTCGCCCTCCTTGCGATGTTCATAGACTCGCAAAATACCCGATGGCACGGCTTGGGTGTCTTTTTCTACCAATATTTTTTTGCGCTCTAACATCACGGCGAGAATGAAACGAGCGGTCTCGGTGTGCTCTAGATCTTCATCTACTAGGCGGCGCAGCAGAGTGATGGGACTTTCTTTAGATACCTCAATGGATTCCTGCGCTACGGGTGATTTGTATACGGTTTTCCATTGAGAAAATACATCACCTGTCGCAGGATCACGCTGATCCCAGCCCGCCAATGAATAATCCTTACGCAGCCAGCCAGATGACTCGGGATCAGGAAAAATCGCAGCGACGATGACTTCGCCGTCATCGAACTGCTTGCCTGTTATATCGCACTGATGCGCCCGCGATTTGATGTGCCATGATTCGCCAAAAGCCATGTCCGTTTCTGCCCCATGCTCTGCCTGCAATCAAGAATTATCTCGTCGGCGTGATTTTCCTAATTGAACAGCCATGCGTTGATTTCTTCCGTTTTTCTCTGGTTCGTTACTTGCGCATTCGTCAAGCTGGGTTACTCTGCGGGACAATTTTCATGCAGCAACAGAAAAAAATTATGATTCAGGCAGCCGTCGCCATCCTCGCGGTGTGGTTGCTAGTGTTCGGGATTCGCACGTGGGCGGGATCAAAAAAAATCACCGCGGAAAAAGTCAATCAGGCAGTGCAGTCGGCACAGTTTGCGGATTGGTCGCAGGAAGAAAATCCCGAAGCAGGCACAGCGGCGCAGCGGGAGAAAAAATTGCGTGAGATTGCAGGGTTGATCAATCGATTGGATTTTCAAGAACGAGAAAAAAATCGTGAAAATCGATCCGGCGAGCAGTTTTTTAAAGTTCTGAGTCCGCGCGAAAGAAGTTTGTTCATTGAGCTAACCATTGCCGAAAGCATGAATAAATTTATGGAAGCCTTAGATCAAATGCCTGCCAAAGATCGTCAGAAATTTGTCAAGCAAGGCTTGGCGGAAATTGAAAAAGGCAAAACGGCGGATGACATGAAGCGCACGCAAGAGTTGGGCGATGATGTGATGAATAAAATTACCGAAGAAGGAATGCGTGCGTATTTTGAAAAAGCCAATTCCGAAACAAAATTAGACCTTGCTCCCTTGATGGAGTCGATGAATGAAGTCATGCAAGGGATGCGTGGCAATCGATTTGGTCCTCCTGGTGCGCAGTGATGAAAATGAAGGATCAGCGCGGATTTACGCTTACAGAATTGTTAATTGTGATTGGCATTATCGTTGCACTCGCGGCGTTGATTTTTCCCATTGCACGCTCGGCGATCGGTAAAGCGCGGCAGGTTTCGTGTTTAGGAAATTTGCGCCAGATCGGCATTGGGATTGAATCATATTTGCAAGATCACAATGACACCATGCCGACGATCGCGGCGGGACGTTCTAACAAACAAGATGAGTCCCCTGTGTTAGAAACGGTGTTGAAGGAATACTTGCCCAATGAGGAAGTATTCCATTGTCCTGAGGACAAACAGGATTTTGCGAAATCTGGCTCCAGTTACTTATGGAACTCTACGCAAAGTGGGCGGAATAAATTGAGTCTAAAATTTTTCGGTATCATAGGAGATTCAGCTCGTATTCCTTTAGTAACCGACAAAGAAGCGTGGCATCCTGGAAAACAAGGGGTCAATATTCTCTACGCTGACTACTCTGCGAGCAAAGATGTTAAATTTGTCACCACACCATGAACTTTAGGAAAAAATGTTAGAGATTCGTAATTTAAAGAAATCATTCAATGGTCGCGCGGCATTAAAAGACGTGAGCTTCACGGTAGAACGTGGTCAAATTTATGGTTTGTTAGGCCATAATGGAGCGGGAAAAAGCACTACATTAGGAATCATTCTAGGAATGGTAGCTGCGGGTTCGGGCGAGGTGTTGATCGATGGCGTTTCTGTGCAGCAACAACGCTCAAAGGCACTTCGAAAAGTAGGTGCCATTTTTGAAGCTCCGTCATTTTATGATTACTTGAGTGGCTGGAATAATCTGAAAATTCTGGTGGGATATTCTGGGAAATTTGACGAAAAATTAGCACGTGAGGTGGTGGATAAAGTAGGTCTTACCGAGCGAATCGATTCCAAAGTACGCACGTATAGCCATGGCATGCGACAACGCCTTGCGCTAGCGCAGGCATTACTTCCTGAGCCAGAAATATTATTGTTAGATGAGCCGACCGATGGATTAGATCCAGAGGGTATCAAATGGTTTCGCGACTTCATTCTCGATCTACGTGAGCAGCGGGGCATGACGGTGTTATTCAATTCTCATCTTCTCGCAGAAGTAGAGCAAATGTGTGATCGAATTGCGATTTTACAAGGCGGCCAGCGGGTTTTTGAAGGCCCTATCAAAGGACTAGAAGAAGATCTTTTGCGCTATGAATTGGAAGTGGACAATCCAGAGAAAGCGTTAGAGATCATTCAGCGCTATCAAGGCACCATGGAAAATTGGACAATTGCCCATATTCCTCGTCAAGTTGATCCCGCACTTGTGATCAGAGATTTCGTGAATGCGAATATCATGGTGCGTGCTTTCATGCCGAAACAACGCTCACTCGAAGATCTATACATGGAAATCAAAGCTGAACATCACCAAACGAAAAATCTATGAATTTCCTCATTCAACTCACTGGCGAAATGCGCAAGCTTTACGCTCGGCCACGCACATGGATTGGCTACATTGCCTTTCTTAGCATGGAGATCTTGATTTTATTTGTTTATAAGCTCGACCGTGCACAAGCCACTTTGCGCGGTACCATGGAGCAAAACGGCTTAGAATTTGATACCTACTACAGTTCTCTTTCGATTACTTTTACGATTATGATTCTTAGCATGTTTGTGTTAGGTTCGATATTTTTTGCGCTCGTGGCGGGAGATATAGTGGCAAAAGAAACCGAGGATGGGAATTTGCGTTTGATTTTTGCAAGACCGATCAGTCGGATACGCCTGTTGCTTGTGAAATACGCTGCGGTATGTGTTTACACCATCAGCTTTGTTTTTTTCGTAGGGATTAGCGGCTATCTGATGGCAGCCTTTGCTGTCGGATGGGAAGGTGGATTGTTTGTGATGGAGCCAAAAATGAAAGTTTTTGCGGCGTATCCACAGTGGTCAGAGGGCGCGCCGCGATTAGCACTTGGGGCCTTAGGAATCAGCTTTAGCATGCTTACCATTTCATCGATTGCATTTATGTTTTCGTGTTTTCGAATGAAGCCTGCTGCGGCAACGATCATCACGCTGAGTATTCTTTTTGTGGATATGATTTTGCAAAATTTTCCATTTTTTCGCCCTTACGAATCATGGTTCATCACATGGCGCATGAGTTCATGGGTGTTTCTGATGGAAACGCATATTCCATGGCCGAAGATCGTCGAGTCTTTTGCCTTTCTCACTGGGCTAAATGCCACGGTTTTTATCATTGGTTGGCTTTCATTCCAATCGCGCGATTTTAAAACGTAAAAGAGATTTTTTCCGTGAATCAAGGGGTTGCATCTGTGTAGCAAATCTTTTACGTTCCGACGGTGCAAGCATTACCACATCACGAATCTCCGCAATTGTTATTGTCGTTTGACTTTGATGGGACCTTGCATGACCCAGCAGGTAATCCTCCTGTGGCACCTGCATTTTTCCAAGCGATTCAATGGTTGCGCGCTACCAGAGGGGCGCTGTGGGGAATCAATACCGGACGTTCGATGGAGCATTTAGTGCAAGGATTGATCGAAAGTCGATTTACTTTTTTGCCAGATTTTGCAGTGGTGCGTGAACGCGAAATTTTTCTTCCAAACAATGTAGGACGATTCGTTCCTGTGCGCCAGTGGAATGATCAATGCGAAGCCGATTTGCAAAAATTGCTTAAAAAATCAAAGAAGCTACTGAAGAAAATTCGAGACGAAGTGGAAGAGCACACTGGTGCGCAATGGATTGAACAAACAGGGGAGCCTGCGGGAATCATTTCACGAACGGATGATGAAATGAATTGGATTGTAAAACGCATTTTCGAACTTACATCATCAGCGACTGAATTGGGCTGGCAACGCAATTCGATCTATCTTCGCTTCGGTCATAAAAATTACCAAAAAGGTAGCAGTCTTTGCGAAGTGGCAAGAATGGTGGGAATGCCTACAGAAAATATTTTTGCCATGGGTGATAGCCATAACGACATGGAAATGTTAGATGCCGATGTCGCGAAATTTATTGCTTGTCCGGCAAATTCTGTTCCTGAAATCAAGGCACACGTGGTTCTTCAAGGTGGTTATGTGAGTGATCAAAATTATAGCATGGGCGTGTTTGAAGCGCTTGGTCATTTTTTTCATGAACCATCACCTACTGCTTGAAAAAAGCTATCGATGGGAAATTCCTGAATGATTTTTTCTAAACCTGCGGCGTCAATTTCGTCAAAAGCTGCGGCGATTGTCGAATCGACATCGAGCACAGCAATGACCTCTCCATCCTTGTTTTTCCAAGGGATCACGATTTCACTAGCAGAGCGAGCATCACAAGCGATGTGTCCAGGAAAATCATGAACGTTAGCAACTACGATGGTTCGTGCTTCCGCCCAAGCGGTGCCGCAGACTCCTCGACCATGAGCGATGTGCAAGCAAGCAGGAGTTCCTTGGTAAGGGCCCACTGCCATTTGATCGCCGGTGACTCGATAGATTCCCGTCCAAAAATAATGCGGCATGCTGTGATGGAGCACTGCGATGATTGTGCTGAAAATTACCATTGCATCACGTTCTCCCGACAATTGGGTGATTATGGCTGCGTGAGCATTTTCATAAAGCGATATTTTCTCTTCTAATACCGGAACACTTCCTTTTACTGCATTAAACATTTCACCATGAGCCATGGGTTGATTGTATTTATTTTTGCAGTCGAGTCAATCGAAGGGTAGTTTTCGGTTCTCGGAATATTTCATGATTGGCGAATTGATTTCTTTGCTCTACAATCAGCGCATGCAACCGGGAGGATCAGAAGGAGGAACAGGTGTATTTGTCGCGGGGATCGCGATGATTGCGCTGGGATTCTGGTTTTTATTTGATTCCGTGCAAGTGGTGACTGGGATGCATGGCTGGTTTAGCGGGTTGCTGGGTGCAGGTCGTGGCGGGATGTGGAATACCACTTCCATGGGCATTATTTTCGTGCCATTCATGTGTGGGATTTTCGTGCTATTTTTTGATGCCAAAGCTACCTGGGCTTGGTGGCTTACGATCATCGGTCTGTTGATGATCGTGATCGAAATCTTAAGCCGGATCCAATTTGTGATGAATTCGAAAACCAGTCATCTGTTGCTAATGTTGGCAATGATTGCTGCGGGAGCAGGGTTGGTATTGAAAGGATACCGAACAGATAAAAAAAATGGGCAGTGAGCTATTTCTTTGATTGTTAATATTGCAGCTTGAGTATGCCAATAATCTATTCCATGATTTTGAATTCAACCATTTGCCCTTTTATTATAGTATGATGAAAAATTTTACCCTTAGCTTAGGATGTTCGGTAATTTTATGTGCTCCTGCATGGACGCAAACAGTGCCAGCATTGTTAACCGGCTTTCTTAAGCTAAATGAGCCCGTGAAAGCCGAAGTAGTAGTCGTCGTGCCGCCACCAGAGATTGAGAAATATGTTGGCAAGGTAGAGCAAAGTTCACTCAAAGATCCCAAGTGGTTTGAGGAATATTCCAAAACGGCGAAGCCTGGAGTTCCACTGCCTTTTCATGAAAAACTTGGCCTAACAAAAGAGGAGTATGAGGCCTACATTGGACTGTGGAATAAACGTGAGTTCAAAGTGGCCCAAGAAGTGGGCTTGCTATTGCGTCAAGGTACTGATGGCCGTTGGAATATCATTTGCTCAGGAGCTGCAGGCCCCATAACCACGTTACGATTTTCCGAAAAAGAGGATACGTGGAAATCATCGAATGGCATGATGAAGCGCATCGAAGACATCGCGGCTGATCCAATGAGTATTCTCGGAGGATGGACGGGGAAAGAATGGAAATTCGAGGAGGAAACAAGTCTTTCTAAATTGAAAGAAAATTTCGCAATCGGAAAAACTTCTGATGGAAAATACAATATTCTTGTTTACCGGGCTCAGGAACTTACTTCTTCAGGGAAACGCCTGCTTGATAAAAGTTTGGTTGTGCGTATTCCCATCACTGCTGCTGCTGCGACATTGGTCAAACCAAAAGTAAAATGAGCGAATCTGCGCTGTGCGAAATAGTTGAGACCGTTCAAGAATGTGGTTCTCCTAAAAAACGTCAGCGCTGGTTGTATCGTAGTTTCTGGTGTTTATTGCTATCGCCAATTCTATTTTTCCTGCTCAGTAATTGTTGGTTGCGCAGCCCGTGGGGATGTCGCTGGATAGCTGGAAAAATAACGGCGAAAATTGGCCTGGAAGCTAGCATTGATGGTGCTGGATGGTTGCCAGGTGCTGACGTTTGGATTGATGGTCTGATATTGCAACAGCCAGCGCCATTGCGCGACAGTATCAATCAGCCGTTGCTAAGAGTGAAAAAAATCAAAATACGCCCTGCTTGGTCGCAAGCTTTGAGGGGAAAGAAAGATCTGCTGAGCCTTACGATCGATGCCCCAGAGTGCACGGTGAGCGTTGAGATGATCGTCGATTTGATTCGGCAGTCGAGCGCGGGAATGCATGCACTAGAGCCGCAAGCACCAGCGGCCATCGTTGCCGCAAGGCCAGTTCCAGAGACAGTCGCTCCCGCGCCAGCGCCGCCAACTCCTCCGACTGTTGTAGCGAATCCGCTTAATGTGGAACCAATAAAATTGTTAGAAAAGCCGACTGGCTGGTTACAAGTGAACCATGGTGATTTTCGTCTGCTGCATGCTGGATCTGGAAAAGAATGGATCGAATGCAAAAATATCGATGTGGTCTTGCCATTTGAGGGAAAAGAAGCACAGGGAAGTGTGTCGATGACTTCGTTAGACATATTTGATCACCATTGTGGAGAACTGGTGAAAATTCCATTGTCTTGGAAGTCGCCACTTTGGGAAACACCAGAGCTTTCTTTTGTGATCGATGGCCTGCATTGCGATATGAAAGCTCAGTTAGGAAAGGTGGCGGGGTTACCATTCAATCTAACGATTTTACAAAAAAATCAAACATGGGCGAGCGAAAGTCAGATTTTTCGGGCCGATGAAATCGAGGGGTTGCATCGTGCTGCCGGCTATTTGCTAGCTCCTTCGACATGGAATGCTCAATCAATCTCAGCGGCAAAAAATTTATCGATTAATGTTTCTGAGCGTAAAAAAGATTTTTTTATCGCTGTGTCGAGTATCAATATGTCTGGTGGCGTTTTGCAATGCGCAGATGCTCGGGCTTTGGGTGATGAGGTTTCATTGTTAGGAAATGGAATGTTGCTCGCTGATGGTAGATTCGCAGGAATTTTGCGAATCGGCGCATCGCGACAAGTAGCCGGATCGATTGAGAGTATTATGAAATCATTATTTCCAGAATTGCCTTTTGCCCTTGGTCCATTTCTCAATGAGGATCGGAAAGGTACTGATCTTTTTGTTGGTGGTACAGTAGCTCAACCATGGATATCGATTGATCAAGGGGCGAACAAACTTGATGCTTGGAAAATGTATCATCACATCGCAGAATCACACCCATTACTAAAGCCATGAGAATTATTGCTGGAAGCGCAGGCCGAATGGCGATCAAAGTACCGCATGCGGTGGCGCGACCCACTACAGATTTTGTCCGTCAAGCGATGTTCTCAATTCTCGGCGAGTTCATCCATGATGCGCGTGTCTTGGATCTTTTTGCTGGCTCTGGTGCGCTGGGATTAGAGGCACTGAGTCGTGGCGCTGCATCCTGTATTTTTGTAGAAGAAAGTAGCCATGCGAGTCGTGTCATTCAGCAAAATTTGCTCACCACGAAGCTGCTCAATGGTCGCGTCGTGCAGGATGAATGCGTGCATTTTCTCAAACGTGATCTCGGCTTATACGATCTTGTTTTTGCTGATCCTCCCTATGCGAAAAACCCGCTTGATACAGAGATGATCAATCGAATTTTCCAGCTTGGAGTATTACACCCACGCGTGAAAGCTGATGGCATCTTTTATGCAGAGGTAGCAAAGCAGACTACCTCTCCACAACATCAAGACTGGGAGCTCGTCGATCGTCGGCATTACGGCAGTTCGGCAATTTTACTTTATCGCCCTGCGGGAAATAAAGTGTGATTGATTTGATCAAGACTAATGCCACGTAGTGCAAAAACTTTGACGATGGTGTCTTCAATTAAATTGTTAGGGCAAGAAGCACCAGCAGTAACTCCGATCACAGCAGGCACCTCGCCTAGCAGAAACTGTGGATATTTCGACTCGATTTCTCGTTTCTCGTGCAAATCGTAGTGAATGATTTGCTCTAACGAAGCCAGGCAATCAGCATTTCTTATAAAAAATGTGGGCAGCTCCTGTTCTCCTATTTCTACTAGGTGAGTAGTATTTGAGCTGTTGTATCCACCGACAACAAACAACACATTCATCGGCTTGCGCAGCATGTCAAAAAGCGCATCTTGTCGCTCTTGGGTGGCACCGCAGATGGTATCGAACATTTGAAAACGATCTGCATGGCCGTCACGCTTTGTCATGGCTTGCTTGATGCGATTTTGAATTTCTTCGGTTTCGCTTTTTAACATGGTTGTTTGATTTGCCACGCCGATTTGCATTAAGTGCAGATCAGGGTCAAAACCAGAAGAAATAGAGTCAGAAAAACGTGATAAAAATTCGGCACGATCTCCTTTGCCGCTGATGTAATCGCAGACATAATCAGCATCTGCTAACGTGAGAATGATCAGATAATGTCCCAAGCCGTTTTCGCCGAGTGCGCGTGAAGCTGTGGCTCGGGTTTCCTCATGCCCCGCTTTGCCATGGATGATGCTAGTAATCCCATCTTTCGCATAGGAACGCACCCGGCGCCATACTTTCATTACATCGCCGCAAGTCGTATCCACGATGTAGCAACCCTTGGCGTCGATTTTATCCATGAATGCAGTGGGCGCTCCAAATGCTGGCACGATCACTACATCGTCAGCAGTTAAATTGTCGTAATCAGCACTGAGTTCTTGCCAAGGCAGTGAAACAATTCCCATATCGACTAGCTGCCGATTGACTTCAGGGTTGTGAATGATTTCACCGATCAAAAAGATGCGGTTGCTCGGAAATACTTTGCGCGAGGCATAAGCGAGATCGATGGCGCGTTCAACTCCATAACAGAAGCCAAATTCTTGAGCTAGACGGAGGGTGGTGTTGCCGATGACCAATTCACCGTGAAGATCACGTAGTCGCTCAACGATCGATGATTTATAATGATTGGCCACTTCAGCAGTCACCAATTCCATCACATCAGGGCGACGGACATTCACTCTTGATCGTTTGCTAGTTGATTCAGCAGGCTGTGGCATGGCTAAATCATTAGCGCATTATTGCTAATTTACCAATAAAAGAATTGCGGCTTAATACTGGCATTTTTTTTTTGACAATTCTCGAATAGTTTGAAATATAACTGTTGTGAAAAAAAATCATGTTTTCATTTTGTTGTTACTTGTTGCCCATACTCCCTTGCGCTCTGAGGAAGCGAGTAGTCTTGAAGAATTGATCGTGACCGGCAAAGCGGAAAATTTATTAAGCCAAGCAGCAACCGCATCAGAAGGCCAAGCGGATTTCAAAGAGCTAGCTGAGCGGCCATTTGTTAGGCGCAGCGAGATTCTGGAAGTGGTGCCGGGTCTGGTAACAACTCAGCATGCAGGAGGAGGTAAAGCGACGCAGTATTTTTTACGCGGATTTAATCTGGATCACGGAACTGATTTCGCAGTGAGTGTGGATCGAATGCCGATCAATATGCGCAGCCACGCGCACGGGCAAGGATATGCTGATTTGAATGGGCTGCTTCCAGAGTTAGTCAAAAGCGTGGACTACACAAAAGGCACCTACACGGCTCGGAATGGCGATCTTTCTACGGCAGGAAGTGCCGACTTCGTGTTGTGGGATTCTCTGCCCAGCGGGGTCGCATCTGTAGAGTTTGGTGAGTATAACTACTATCGCGGGTTGATCGCGGATACATTTGATCTTGGTTCTGGGAAATTAACTTTAGGCGGCGAGTGGAGCACATATGATGGGCCGTGGGATCGAGAGGAAAACTTCGAGCGATGGAATGCATTTGCGAGATACTTCCAAGGCGACGAGGAGAATCATTTTTCCCTAACAGGAATGGGCTACAGTGGCACTTGGGATTCGTCCGATCAAATTCCTCAGCGTGCTGTTGATGGTGGACTTATTGGTCAATATGGCAATTTGGATGATACAAATGGTGGCGATAGTCACCGCTATAGCCTGCAATTTGATATGAAAACCACAGCGGGTACCGAGGTAACACGCTACAGTGCTTATGGAATTTATTACGATCTTGATCTGTTTTCCAACTTTACGTATTTCCTTGATGATCCGATGCGCGGTGATCAATTTGAGCAACAAGAGAATCGGTATATTTTCGGTGGCGAAATTGTGAGAGAATGGCAAGACCGCCAGTTTCTAAATCACGAAGCGGAATTTGCTCTCGGTTTCCAAACGCGTCACGATATGATTGATGATATTGGACTCTACAAAACGCAACGCAGAGTACGCCATGATACGGTTCGCGTCGATGATATTTATGAAGCTAGTTATGGCGTTTTTGGTGAGAGCACTGTGAAATGGACACCATGGTTTCGCACTGTGGCTGGCGTCCGCGCGGATGCGTTTTACTTTGATGTAACCAGTGATAATTCATTAAATAGTGGTAATGATTGGGATGGTATTGTGAGTCCAAAATTCAGTGCCATATTCGGTCCTTGGAAAGAAACAGAATTCTACCTTAATCTGGGCACTGGATTTCATAGCAACGATGCACGTGGTGTAAATAATACAGTGGATCCTTCAACAGGGGACCCGTTAGATGCGGTTGATCCTCTTGTTAGACAAATAGGAGGAGAGATTGGCGTTAGGTCGCAAATAGTGCCAAATCTCACTTCCACACTAAGCTTATGGTGGCTGGATAGTGATAGTGAATTGGTTTATGTAGGTGATGCTGGTTTGAATGAAGCGGGTCCTGCGTCGCGTCGGTTCGGGATCGAGTGGACGAATTACTGGCGTCCTAATGATTGGGTGTCCGTAGATGCTGAAATTGCGATTACTCATGCGCGTTTTCGTAACGAAGGGGCTGCAGACCACATTCCTAATAGTATCCCGCTGATGTTCAGTGGTGGCATAGCGCTGGGTCGTGAAGAAGGTTACTTCGCCAGCCTTCGTGCTCGGGCTTTTGTCTCTCGCCCTTTGGAGGAAACAGGTGAGATCGAAGGCAAAGACACACTTACGGTAAATGCGCAGGTAGGCTATCGGACTAAAGACTGGGAGTTTGCTCTCGAGTGTTTGAATTTATTGGATAGAAACGATAATGATATCGAATACTACTATACCTCACAACTTTCGTCGGAGGTTTCTAGTGTGGACGATCGGCACTTTCATCCAGCAGAACCTAGAATGGTCAGGGCGAAATTGACTTATCATTTTTAATTGTTAGGCGAGCGAATCAATAGCGCACTTTCCATAAGACTAGACCATGAGCTGGGGCAATCATGCGGCTTTGTTGTGGATTTTCGGTAGTGAATGCGTCATAAATTTCTTTTTCAGAAGCTGCTCCTGAGCCGACGCGGATGATGGAGCCGACGATGGCACGGCACATTTTGTAGAGAAATCCATTGCCTTCAATGCGAAAGGTAAGGTGGGGTCCGATGCGCTTGATTTCACAGCGAGTAAGTGTGCGCTGGGTGTCGGCTAAAACGCCATTACGTTTCGCGGTAAATGCTCGAAAATCATGAGTTCCTTCGAATAATTTTGCGGCAGATTTCATGGCATCGAAATCTAATTTTTTTGGAACGTGCCATGCATGCAAACGCAGCAGGGGATTCATCACAGGATGATTCCAGACCTGGTAGAGGTATTCTTTTGACACAGCATCGAAACGTGCATGAAAAGTATCGGAGACTTTTTTTGCCGCGATAATACGTATATCGGCAGGAAGCTCTGCGTTCATGATCGCGGGAATTTTTTGCACAGGAATATTTTTGTTAGATAAAACAGCGTGTGCGACGAGTCCTAACGCATGAACGCCACTGTCAGTTCTGCTAGAGCTGATGATCTGTGGGTCGGCATGAAAAATTTTTTGCCAATTTTGCTCGATGACATGCTGCACGCCGCGTTCGGGACGTTGGGAACGCCAGCCTTCGTAGGCGGTGCCTTCGTAGGCGATAGTGAGCTTGCATTTCATCCAATCAAGTCATTGATCGATCCGAAATCCGGCAAGAAAAGTCGTTTGTACATGCGACTCGCGTAGCCATCGGTCATGCCGGCGAGGAAGTCGCAGATCAGACGCGCTTTGCTCGCTGGATCAGGTGCTTGATCAATCTCTGCGGCGGTTTCGGAACTCAGAATTTGGAAATTTTGTCCATCGATATGCCCTAGACTGATATAGCGTTTTTCTAACAATTGCCACAAGGCACGCAGCATGTGATTGCCTTTGTGCTCTAACTGTTTTAGCTGAGGTGATAAGAAAACGACTTCAAATGCGAGCTTTTTGAACAATTCAGATTCTGCGCGCACCTCTGCATCCACGAGCAATTCATAGCGGTAACGTTTGCTCTCGTGGGAGAGGAAATTGCTTTGCTCGCATAGCGATGTGGACTGAATGTAATGGCCGATGCGTTTGCCGACAAAAGGATCAACTTTGCGCTTTTGAATGGCGACGATCAGTCCGTGAAGGGCACTGCCTGCTTCATAAGGGGTATTGGTTTTTTCCGCCCACTGGATGATTTTATCGGAAGTCAGAAATCCTGCTCGCACACTATCGGAGATATCATTCAGTGAGTAGGCGGTGTCGTCTGCCCAATCCATGATTTGACATTCGATCGATTTAAAACCATCACGCACTTTGCCCGGAGGAAGCTCAAGCGGAAAATCATTTTCACCGATGGCCCAGTGAACGAGTGAGTGCTGATTGTCGTAGATGAAATGGTTGTGAGGATTTTTCCCGGTGCTGCTACGAAGTTCAGTCCACAGTGATTTGTATTTTAAAATGCTATCGAGAAAGGCGCGACTGGGATCCATACCTGTGCGATTGGCGGAAAAAATACGTTCGGTTAGT
This sequence comes from Akkermansiaceae bacterium, assembly GCA_903878115.1. Classification (GTDB taxonomy): domain Bacteria; phylum Verrucomicrobiota; class Verrucomicrobiia; order Verrucomicrobiales; family Akkermansiaceae; genus UBA956. The sequence goes on from CAIRGO010000197.1 coordinate 23,979, forward strand.
ATGCGTAATGTCTGGGCATTTCCTTCAAAGCCGCCATGATCTTGCATTAGGTGATTAAGGGTCCGCTCACCCGCATGTCCGAAAGGTGGATGGCCCAAGTCATGTGATAAGCAGGCTGCTTCTACGAGATCTGGATCAATGAAATAATCTGGCGCGAGCGGTCCTTCGCTGCGAGATAGTAGCCAATGGCAGATAGCTCGACCGATTTGCGCCACTTCTAACGAATGGGTGAGACGGGTGCGGTAAAAATCATATTCGCCACTCCAAAATACCTGTGTTTTGTTTTGCAATCTACGGAACGTGGGCGTGTGGAGAACGCGATCGCGATCAATTTGAAATGCGGAACGATAATCGCTCGCATCAGATTTTCCTGAACGACGTTCGGTGTCCCATGCATTGTAAAACGTGTTGCGCATGGCATGACAATAATGATGAAAGCTGATGGAGGGAAGTATATTCCATTGACTTGAGGCTGAAGTGCGACATAGGTAAAGTTGTGACGCTACCAAATTCCGCATCGTATATGAATCTCAGGCAGTGCCCGCGTGGTTTGGCCGTGATGCACCAGCAGTGGGCTGATTTGCTTTTCCTTCATTGGAAAATTCCGCCAGCAGAAATTCAGCGATTGCTGCCAAAAGGGCTGTTCGTGGATACATTTCAAAACGACGCGTGGATCGGAATCGTGCCATTTTCGATGAATCGAATTCGCCCATCTTTCCTTCCTCCTGTTCCCGGGATTTCATGGTTTTTAGAGTTGAATGTACGCACCTATGTTTACGACGAAAACGGAGTGCCAGGCGTTTGGTTTTTTTCGTTAGACTGCAATCAACCATTAGCAGTCACTCTAGCGCAGCAATGGTTTCATCTGCCATACCAAAACGCGGAAATGCAGTTGAAAAAATCTCAGAATTGGGTCGACTATACTTGTCGTCGAGAATCGGATCTTGTTCAAGGCTCTGCTCATTATCGTTATCAAGCCTGTGAAAATGGCAAAGTCGCAGAATTAGGAACTTTGGAATTTTTTCTGTTAGAGAGATATTTGTTATTCTCTGCAGATCAAAACGGTGACTTATATACTGGCCAAGTGCATCACTCTCCCTATCGCTTTACTAAAGCGATTTGTGAGAAGTATTCTTCCTTACCCTTGCAATGGGAAGGTTTTTCGCTGCCGAAATCTCCCGATTCAATGCTTGTCGCAGAGAACGTTGACGTTGTGATTTTTCCCTTGCTGAAATCATTGTAAAGGAAAGTGTTTCGGTATTGGCAATTCTGCGAATATCGGATAAAATGCCCGTATGGTTGATATGTTAGTGCGTTTGTATTCGTTGCCTACCTCTGCGGAGTTATACCAATCGGTGACCGATCATGGTGTGGTTCTTCGCAGGGCGCGTGCTTTTGAAAAACATACGGTTGCGGAGTTTGCTCGACAACATTTCTCGGCCAAATGGGTCAGCGAAATTGAGGTGGCGCTCACACGTCAACCTGTGAGTTGCTTTATCGCTACCAGAGAGAAAAAAATCCTCGGCTTTGCTTGTTATGAGACCACCATGCGCGGGTATTTTGGTCCTACCGGAGTTGCTGAGGAAGCTCGTGGGATGGGCTTGGGCAAAGCACTGCTTTTTAAATGTTTAGAATCCATGCGCGAGATGGGCTATGCATACGCCGTGATCGGCGGTGTGGGCCCTCGTGAATTTTACGAAAAAGTCTGTGGCGCCACCGTGATCGAAGGCAGCGATCCTGGTATCTATGGCGATATTTTACCTTGATGGGTAAGTTTTGTTCAATCAATTGCTCTGCCAGAAGGTAAAAATGGTGAATTTATGCAAAAACTGCATTTCCCTGTTTCCAAAACCATGATACTCACGTAAGCCATTCCTCGCCATGTCAGAAGATACTACTCACCACTCCACCGAAGCCGAACTCATTGCTGTTCGTCGTGCGAAGTTGGCTAAGCTGCGCGAATTAGGAATTGATCCTTTCGGCGCCCGATTTGAAACCACTAGTTCGCCTGCGCAATTGAAGGAGAATTTTAGCGAAGGTCTTCAGGTGAAAATAGCCGGACGGATCATCGGACTGCGCGATATGGGCAAATCGGTATTTTTCGAATTGGGCGATGTCCTCGGTTCGATCCAAGGCTATGTAGGGCTAAAAAGTCTATCGGAAAATGATTTGGCCGCTTGGCATTGCCTTGATCGAGGCGATTGGATCGGCATCGAGGGAGAAACATTTCTCACCCGCACGGGCGAGCCGACGGTGAAGGTGGATAAGTTTACTGTTCTCTCGAAATCGCTGCGCCCGATGCCTGATAAATGGCATGGTGTGGCTGATCGTGAAATCAAATATCGCAAACGCCATCTCGACTTAATGGGCAATCGTGAGAGTGCCGATATTTTTGTCAAACGCATCCTTATGGTTGCTGAGATTCGTCGCTTTTTCCAAGATCGCGGATTCTTAGAAGTGGAAACACCGATGCTACAAGATGTGGCTGGTGGTGCCGCAGCGCGACCCTTTGAAACGTATCACAATGCGCTAGGTATGCCGCTCACTTTGAGGATTGCTCCTGAACTTTTCCTAAAACGTTTGCTGGTTGGTGGATTCACGAAAATTTTTGAATTGAATCGAAATTTTCGCAATGAGGGGATTTCTCGTCGTCACAATCCAGAATTCACGATGCTGGAAGCCTATTGGGCGTTTTCCGATTTTGAGGAAATGGCAAATCTTGTCGAGGAGATGACCTGCTCCTTGGCCGAGAAGTTTTGCGGCGGTTTGCTCATCGATCACAAAGATGAAGAAGGTGAAGTAATTCGCACGATCAATCTAACGAGACCATGGAAACGCGCTGGTTATCATGACCTAATCAAAGAAGCTGCCGGCGAGGATTTTTTCGAAATCACCTCAGAACAACGCCGCGAGCGTTGTAAGGAAAAAGGTGTGGAAATTTCGGTGCACATGGAGGATTACGAAGTTGTGCAACAGGCCTTCGAAAAACTTGTGGAGGAGAAAAATTTTGACCCATGTTTTGTCACCCGCGTTGCATCCGAATTAGTTCCTCTTGCCAAAGTTACTCCGGGCGGAAGAACGGTGGAAGTTTACGAACTGATCATCAATGGGCAGGAAATTTCTCCAGGCTACTCGGAACTGAATGACCCCGATGTACAGCGTCAGCGACTAGAACATCAATCCGGCGGCGAGGAACAAAAAGTGGATTATGAATTCATCGAAACACTCGAGCATGGCATGCCTCCAGCGGGAGGCATTGGCATCGGCATCGATCGTTTGATCATGATGCTTACTGGTGCGCCGACGATCCGTGATGTGGTGTTATTTCCGCAGCTTAAAAAGAAAGATTGATCAATCCAAATGCGTCGATTTGCTATAGCGGTGTTATTTTTTTCATGCATAAATACAGCGCTTGCAGTCCCGATTACCTTGACGTTTTCCTCCTATAATATTCGTTATGAAAATAATGATGACGGGGATTGGCGCGCATGGCCAGATCGTTTGTATCGCTTGGTGAATACCATTCGCCGCATGAATCCAGACGTGCTGGGGGTGCAGGAAGCACTGCATGGACAGGTGGCTGATCTGCGACTGTCATTGCCCGATTACGAATTTTACGGTGTTGGTCGCGATGATGCTAAAACGAAAGGTGAATACTCGGGGATATTTTATAAGAAGGCTCGTTTCTCTGCAGACCTTGCGGATGCGGGAACCTTTTGGCTTTCGGATACGCCCGAAATCCCCGGATCGAAAACTTGGGGCAACGAAATCCCGCGCATAGCATCATGGATTTATTTGCAAGATCGGCAAACTTCACGTGGCTTTACCGTTTTTAATACGCATTGGGATCACAGAAATCAACCATCGCGAGATAAGGCAGCATTGCTCATCGCCAAGCGCATGGATGCTCGCAAACGTGGCCATGAACCTACTGTTTTGATAGGCGATTTTAATGCGACAGAGGGAAATGGCGCAGTTGACTATTTGGCAGGTCGGTCAAACAAATGGAATAATGCATTGTTAGATTCTTATCATACGACACATAGCGGAGAGAAAAACCGCAGAACGCTGCATTTTTGGGCAAACAATCACGATGGGTGGGCAAAAGTAGATCATATTCTTGTATCGAAACCTGCGACTATACTAAGCTCTGCAATCATCTATCCCGAAGGAAACATACGCCCTGCCTCGGATCATTTTCCCGTGGTGGCTCGCATCACGTGGCAGTAATTCAAGACAAGTAGATGAAAAACAAATTGACCTTCGCTGGGCGTTCATTTATATACTCTTGCTTGTGAAGAAATATTATTTCCTATCTCTTATACTTTTACTCTTACTTTGGTCTGTGGGGACATTCATTTACCTGCCGAGCACACAGAAAAATCTTTCCAAGGCCGCAAGAGATCTCATTCAACAGAAAACCAATGATGGAATTTTTGACAATGTTGTTGTGAGCTTTTCGGGACAAGAGGCCACATTGACGGGCGCTGTGGCGACCAATGATGAAAAAATACAGGTCGAAAAAATCGTGCGGGATGACATTCGTTTGGCCGATCAATTTCCTACTCGGAATCCTGTGACCAAGGTTCACAATTTGGTGGAAATTAACGTCGATAAAGCTCCGTTTCGCCAGTCTCCATGGCTTATCGTGAGTCTCTATGGTCCACAGCAACGCGTCGATGGGTATGTGAAATCGGCTACTCAATCGGCACAGTTTTTTTCTTTGCTGTCAACTTTGAGTCCCAATCGCTCAACGAATAATCAAGTCATGGTAGTAGAAAAATCTCTGCCGTTACGCGATTGGGAAAAAACAATCTCTGCCATTCCTCATTTCGCTGAATTAACGCAAGGGAAGCAAGGCAAAGCTGCAGCAGTGATTGCCGCAACGAACTGTGATGGTGTATGGAAAACATTTACTGCCGATTCAACCAATG
>CAIRGO010000198.1 GCA_903878115.1 Akkermansiaceae bacterium
ATCGCCTCAAGGAGCCTGATCAAGTGCTCCGCGCGAAACTTACATCACGTTATAACCAAACAAAACCAACACCTGATCCCAGCGATCCTAACAATTGGGCCTTGGGCGATATGGTGCAAAAAAATGATTTTGCCACGGATGTAAATGGTCTAGCAGAATCATCGATCAAACTTGCCGCAGGTCAATATCGTGCCGTTTTGGAAACAACCGATAGCACGGGCAAAAAAGTCACGGCTTTGCTACCGCTACTGGTCCTAGATTTAGAATCCACAAAATTTCCTGTGAATACAACAGATCATTTTAGCATGACCAGTCAGACGGTGGAACCAGGCCAAGAATGGATCGGCGTGTGGGGCACTGGTTATGAAAAAGGTCGTTACTATTACGAGATCGAGCATCGTGGCAAGATCCTTCGCCGGGGGTGGTCTGATGGTTCTAAAACGCAAGAGATAATCAAATTTTCCGTAACCGAGGAGCATCGCGGTGGCTTTCATGTGCGCACGGTTTTTGTGAAAGAAAATCGCTACTACGTGACGGTGCAGATGATTTCAGTGCCGTGGAGCAAGCACCAACTTTCCTTGAAATTTGAATCCATGCGATCAAAGCTAGAACCTGGTTCTAAGGAAACATGGTCGGTGTTGATCGAAGGGGCAGAAAAAAATTCGGTGGAAATGTTAGGTTCGATGTATGATGCCTCGTTAGATGCTTTCGCTCCCCATAGTTGGAGCTACAATCTATCGCAATATTTTTACAATGATATCTCTAATCGCTCATTCACCACGGTGGGGGGATTGGTGCAAATCCAGCCTTATGAAAATGAGTGGAATCAAGCATACGGCTCTGTAGAATTAAGTTATCGTAGCTTCATCGATGCCTTGCAGTTGCCTGTTCCGCATACGTTTGGAGGGAGAAATAGGATGATGAAAGCAGCTAGAGGAGGCGGCGAACCAATGGCGTTAATGGAAATGGATGCAATGGCGGCTCCTATGGGTGCCGTGAGGGAAGAAAAGGCGCAAAATTTGTCTAGGGACGGAGCCTCAGCATCAGTTACGGCTGATGTTTCCGATCCATTTTCCTCGGGAGAACCCGCTCCCAAAGCAGATACTGCTAGTGTTTCCCCACGGAAAAATCTTCAAGAAACCGCATTTTTTGAACCGCAACTGACGACCGATGAGAAGGGGATCGTCAAGATGACTTTCACCATGCCCGAGGCTCTAACGAAATGGAAGTTCATGGGCATTGCTCATGATACCTCTCTGCGCTCAGGATACTTAGAAGGTGAGGCCGTCACTTCCAAAGATCTGATGTGCCAACCCAACCCTCCACGTTTTTTGCGCGAGGGCGACGAGATTGAATTCACGGCAAAAATCTCTAACCAATCTGATAAACTACAACAAGGTCAAGCTCGCCTGAGCTTTGCTGATGCGGCCACCATGGAATCGCGAGATGCCGCACTATCGCTGCAAACTCCTGAGCAATCGTTTGAGATTCCAGCAAAGGAATCAAAAACAATTTCTTGGCGCATCAAAGTGCCTGATGGTGCTGGTTTCTTAACCTTCAAAGCTGTGGCAAGCGCAGGCAGTATCGCCGATGGTGAGGAAGGCATGATCCCAGTTTTGTCACGTCGTCAATTAGTCACAGAATCGATCACATTGCCGATTCGCAATCAAGGATCTCGCGATTTTGAAATGAAAAAATTATCAACTAGTGGTGGCTCAGATACCGTGCGCCATCAAGGTGTGACAGTGCAAGTGGTCAGCCAACCTGCGTGGTATGCAGTGATGGCATTGCCTTACTTGATGGAGTATCCTCACGAGTGCGCCGAGCAAACATTCAATCGTTATTATGCCAATCAACTCGCTCGCTTCATCGTGCAGAGCGATCCAAAAATCAAACGCGTCTTTGAACTATGGCGCACAGCTCCGAAAACGTTAGAAAGCCCATTGCTAAAAAATCAAGACTTGAAAAGTCTGATGATCGAGGAAACACCGTGGTTGCGCGATGGCAATTCAGAGACCGAAGCACGGCGCAACGTCGGAGTTTTGTTCGATGACAATCGTCTCGATAGTGAAATGAATCGCGCGATGAAACGCCTTAGTGATCTGCAGTTAGAAAACGGAGCTTGGCCATGGTTCCCTGGTGGTGAGGGCAGTGAATACATCACGCTCTACATCGTCACTGGCATGGGTCGCTTGAAACATCTTGGAGTAGAAGTGAACAATGAGTCCGCCCTGCAAGCTCTCGATTGGCTCGATGCACGCATTCGTAAAATGTATACCGACATCAAACCCAAAGATCATGACTTAAATCATTACAACTCGTTCATTGCGATGTATCTCTACGGTCGTAGTTTTTACACAGCACAACGTCCGATCGCGGCGGAGAATCAAGAGGCTGTGAATTATTTCCTCAAACAAGGTGCGAAGTTTTGGATGAAAGACAGCAGCCTGATGACCCGTTGCCACACCGCGCTCGGCTTGCTGCGCATGGGCGATCAAGAGACTCCCAAAGCGATCGTTGCGTCGCTACGTGAAAATGCACTCAATACTGATGAATTGGGTATGCATTGGCGCATGAATCAAAATTACTATTGGTACCAAGCTCCTATCGAATCGCAGGCGATGATCATCGAGACCTTCCGCGAAGTTGCTAACGACATGAAAGCTGTGGATGATTGCCAGGTGTGGTTGCTCAAGCAAAAGCAAACGCAAGGATGGAAGACCACCAAGTCCACGGCCGATGCGATTTATGCACTGCTCTTAGGTGGCGATGTAAAACGTCTCGCCTCAGATGCAATTGTCAAAGTCGAACTCGGTGGGGTAGAAGTGAAACCAGAAAACGTGGAGCCTGGCACAGGATTCTACGAGAAAAAATTCGCAGCCACCGAAGTCAAAGCAGACATGGGTAAAGTTAAGCTCACCAAGCCCGATGCCGGAGTGTCGTGGGGCTCACTGCATTGGCAGTATTTGGAAGACGTTTCCAAAATCACTCCGCACGAAGGGAATCCGTTAGAAGTGAAGAAAAACTTATTTGTGAAACGCATGACCAAAGCAGGTGCCACTTTGGAAGCTGTCACGGGTCCGCTCGCACCGGGCGATGAAGTGGTGACGCGCATTGAAATTCGCGTGGATCGCGACATGGAATATGTGCATTTGAAAAATCAGCGTGGCAGTGGTGTCGAACCGGTGAATGTTTTGTCTTCCTACAAATGGCAAGACGGCCTTAGTTATTATGAGATGACCAAGGATACCGCCGATCATTTTTTCATCGAGCATCTGCGCCGTGGCACTTACATTTTTGAAACCAGTGCACGCGTGCAACTCCGTGGAAAGTATCCCACGGGCATTGCGGAAATCCAATGCATGTATGCACCTGAATTCAATAGTCATAGTGCCAGTGTGTTGATGGAGGTAAAATAATTAATATATTAATTAATCATTGATAAATATTTATTATAAACGCCAAACTATTTACAAATTTCCCCAGGGCAAACGCATTGAAATTTCTTATTCCCTGATAATAAACTTGTACTTTGTAATTACATGCTGACGATTCAGGGATGTCCACACCGCAAGAACTTGAAGAAACAAACCCCGCTCCGCTTCCATCC
>CAIRGO010000199.1 GCA_903878115.1 Akkermansiaceae bacterium
AGAAGTTCGGCTGCGGGTGGACGCATTGGGGTAGTAGTGTGTCAGTCCTGGTTAATTGGTAGGTGGCCTGGTTCATGCGGCAGGAGTTCAGGTGCTCACCACGCTGCTGCGTAAGTCCGTTGAGCAAGGGAATGAAGCAGCTCAGGAAAACTTAGAAAGTTTATCCAAGTAGAAGAGCATAATGATTTTTTGCCATTGCCTTCAGCGCTGTCACAGGCACAAGTAGCAAGGAGGTGAACAGCGTGATCATGCGTCATGTTTTTCATGGGTTGCAAATCACTTGACTTAGGGGAATGACTGTGTTCATTATTTTTGCGGTTCCAATGATTAATTTTTGGTGGCCGTTTCCGTTATGCAAGAATCTTTTTCCATTACTGACAGGCACCCAAAAACCATGATCGGAAAATTGATGGCGTTCATGATCCTCTGCTTTGCACTGCTGTGCCATGCTGAGCAAACAGCAGCCAAACCCAATGTGATTTTTATCCTCACCGATGACATGGGCTGGGGTGATTTGGGTAGTTTTGGCAACAAGGAAATGGCTACGCCGAATATTGATCGGCTAGCGAAGGAGGGAATGCGCTTCACTCAATTTTACACAGCCTCGCCCATTTGCTCGCCGTCACGTGTGGCTTATACCACCGGTTGTTATCCGGCCCGCTGGCGGATCAACGATTACCTTCATGAAAGCAAGGCCAATCAAGCTCACGAATGCGCCGACTGGTTAGATCCGAAGGCACCCACGCTCGCGCGGACGCTTCACGATGTTGGCTATGTCACTGCGCATTTCGGCAAGTGGCATATGGGAGGTGGTCGCGACGTACAGGATGCCCCGTGGCCTAAGGAATATGGCTTTGATGAACACCATGTGAATTGTGAGGGTTGCGGACCGCGCATCGATACGTTTGGCTCTACCAAACCGATGCGGGTAGAGGATAAGATGCTAACGCGTTATGAGTTGACGGGCTTCTGGGCGGACAAGACCATTGATTTCATCCGCCGCCGAAAAGGCAAACCGTTTTTCATCAATTTCTGGCCGCAGGACGTGCATACGCCTCATGTTCCGAATCCACAAGATCTGCCGTTTGTGGCCGACACGCCAAAGCTCCATCAGAACTTTAATGCGGTCCTGCGCCAGTATGATCGAGAGATTGGGCGAGTGCTTGACTTTCTCAAGGCAGAGGGTCTTGAGCAAAACACCATCGTCATTTTCGCAAGCGACAATGGTCCCGAACCATCGTTTGAACATCAGCGGACGGGCGGACTTCGCGGCATGAAATGGAGTCTCTATGAGGGCGGTATTCGTGAACCGTTTTTGGTGCGCTGGCCGGCTGGCATTCCTGGCGGCAGGACTGATTCCACGACTGTAATGAGCTCAGTGGATTTGTTTCCTTCTATCTGCTCACTCATCGGTGTTGCGATGCCAAACAACGCGAACTTCGATGGAGTGGATGCCAGCAAGGCATGGAAAGGAAATGCCATGGAACGCACCAAACCTTTGCTATGGGAATACGGTCGTCAAAATGACTATAGGTTCCCAAACTCCAAAGATACAAAAGACCGCAGTCCTAATCTTGCCATCCGTGATGCCAACTGGAAACTGCTTGTCAATGCCGATGGCACTGGCATAGAACTCTACGATCTCGCCGCTGACCCTATGGAGACTAACAATCTTGCAGCACAACAACCTGATCTAGTAAACCGTCTAAAAACGAGGATACTTGCCTGGAGAAAATCACTTCCCTGAAAACTGACAAAGATCCTTCGAAAATGAGCAATATCACAAAGACAATCATCCTCTTGTTTCTCATGCGCCTCACCGCGCTCCACGCTGTTGAATCTGACGTCATCGTCTATGGCGCTACTCCTGGAGGTTTCTGCGCAGCCATCGCGGCGTCGCGCGAAGGTGCTTCGGTGATTTTGTTAGAGCCGAGCGATCATATCGGCGGAGTGAATACCGGCGGGCTTTGTTTCAGCGACTCGAATCAAACTGTGCGCAGCACGGTGATGGGACTCTTCGATGAATGGCACACGCGGATCGAAGCCGACTATACTTCGCGCGGAATAAAACTACCCTATAAAGTTAGTGAAAAGGATCACACGCATTGGTCCTATGAACCAAGTGTGGCCATGCGCATCACGAAACAGATGCTTGATGAAGCGAAGGTAAAGGTCTTGACGAAACGCGTCCTAAAGTCGGTCATCAAGGACGGCACACTGATCAAGCAACTGCGGACCAGCGATGGCGATTTCAGCGCGAAGGTATTCATCGATACGAGCTACGAAGGTGACCTCATGGCGGCGGCAGGTGTGTCGTGGACCATCGGACGCGAGGGTAGGGGAGAGTTTGGTGAATCTTATGCAGGCAAGCGCTACCCCAAGCCGCTGATGAAAATTTCAGGGCTTGATGATACGGAAAAAATATTGCCGCTCATTACGACAGATGATGCTGGTCCCGATGAGGTAGGAGATAAAAATGTGATGGTCTATAGCTTTCGCCTTTGTCTAACAAAAGACCCCGCCAAGCGTATCCCTTTCCCTGCGCCGAAGCGCTACGATCCTGCGCGCTTCGAGGTGATTCGTCGTTATTTTGCAACCGGAAAAGCCACTGCGATGTGGGATTTGTATCCAGTTCCTAACGGAAAATTTGATGCGAATAACGGCATCGGACGACAATTTTCCATGGGGCTTGTTGGTGGGTGCAATGGTTGGAGCGAGTCCGATCAAGCAGGCCGCGCGAAGATCTGGGAAGCGCACAAGCAATATACGTTAGAATTATATCATTTTTTTTGCAATGATTCGTCAGTGCCCGAGGCGCTGCGAAAGCAGCATGCAGAACTTGGTCTGTGCCGCGATGAGTTCGCCAGCTACGATCACTGGTCACCACAACTTTATGTTAGAGAAGGCCGACGCATGAAAGGCATGTATGTTGTTAGTCAAAAAGACATCATCGACAATCCCCTCAAAGATGATGCTATTGTGATTTCATCTTTTCCCATCGACTCGCACGATTGCCAACGGGTCACTACGAAAGATGGTGTGCGTGATGAAGGTACGATTTTGCCGGTGCGGATGGAAGGTAGGAAGCATGGCTATGTCTATCACATTCCCTATCGAAGCATCTTGCCGCTCCCCACTGAATGTGAAAATCTGTTAGTGCCGGTTGCGCTTTCGTGCACGCATATCGGTATTTCATCGATCCGTGTCGAGCCGACGTGGATGATCCTCGGTCAGAGTGCGGGCATAGCTGCGGCCCTTGCTGCCAAGAAAAACGTGACCGTGCAGAAACTTCCCCATGCCACTCTACGCGAGCATTTATTGGCGCAGAAACAAGTGCTCGAGATTCCTGTGTTGGCACCACCATCTCCTGAGAGTCCTAAGAAAAAGTAAAAATTTGCGATGGACCAAGAAAATCGGGTTGGAGGTTACTCTAGGATTGTGATTTGTTAGAAAGGCGCAGGAGTAATCTTACGTCACACATTCGATACGATTCATGTTGCTACAATGGTTATGATGGGCAGTCGCGCCATTCAGATGTAGGTTTTGTTAGTTGAAGCTGTTGACCTCCGCGTTATTTTCCCGTATAGCATCCGTTCTTTTCTTTTCCTCCAAACCCATGAAATTATTTTCCCTTTTAACTCTGACGCTCGGAGCATTCGTCGCGCAGGCGCAAACTATCAATGCGGTTTATTTCGGGCAGACCCATGTGCTCAAAGCAACGGATGCGTATTTCGGATTGGTGGGGAATCGGGAAGCCTTGATCAAGGTGCATGTGACCGCTCCCGGAGCACCGGCATCGCCTACGGTTACCGCCACGCTCACTCTGAGTGGGCAGCCTAACCTCGTCCTGACTCTCACCGGTCCGGCCACGCTTCCCGCCTCCATCCCGGATGGCTTGGGGGTGGTGCAACACTCGTACGCGAACACGTTCACGGGTATTATTCCCGCCACTTACGTGAAAAAGGGCCTCCAGATCACCGTGAACGCCGGGACGGCAAGCACCAGCCTGACCAATCTGGACATCGGCGCGCCCACCAAGGTCATCATGACGATGTTCGACGTGCAGTATTTCGCGGATACGAACGACACCTATCCGACCAACACCTTTGCTGAACTCGAGGCCAAGTGGCCGGTGGCGGATCTGGAGGTGAGACGCCTCGGGCACGTCGTGTTTCCTGAGCTCGTCATACCGCCTCGCCAGGATGTGGGAACCAAGGCTGTTCGGATCAAGTCCAAGGCCGAATACCAGATGCAGACAGGTCTCACATTCGATGGCGAGCAGTCTGCTGCTCTGGAGTGGAACGGAGCACTAAAGCGCGCGGCGGGACAGTCGGGACGGTGGAGCTTGTATTATCTGAATGTTTACAATGCTTATGCAGGTGGGCAGGCCGGTGGATTTGCCGGAGTGGGCAGCGGTACCAGCGTTGGCATCCTCCATCATGAGTTAGGACATGCGCTGTCGCTACCCCACTGGGGCGATAACGCGGCCTATCCTTACAAGGGAGATATGTATGGCATTCAGGCGCCAACGAATTACAATGAAACACACGCTGGTCCGGCCTGGGCGTTTCATTTGCCCACTCGGGCTTTCATTCCGCCTACCGTGCAGTCGGGCAACGCTGGAGGCAAGCCCGTGGGCACTTACAAGGCGGATCCGATGCAGGGCGGCGGCACCGGATGGCAAGAGCCGACCTACCTGATGAATCACTTCTCCGATTACTCCGTGAACCAGATGCGCGACTACCTGCAGGGTCATGTCGTAGTCTGGAACGCTGCGCTGGGTAGCTGGGCGCAGTGGAATCAAACTGCGGGGGATTACACCACCACGGTGAGCAACAACGGCGTGCAGTTTCCCACGACACGGGACGTGCAGGTAATTAGCATCATGGCTTCTATCTCTGGCTCAAATCCGGGCATCAACATGGTGTATCCGCCCATCGGTCCTTACACGGCGGGGTTGATCCAGTTGTTCGACCCCACGGTGGCGGCGGATCGCACGGCGGCACAGACGAAGTTTGCTCCCACGAGCGGCTGCGATTATTGCGTGCGTGTGGTGCAGGGCGGCGTGACGAAGACCTACATGCTAGCTGCTTCGAATTTGACCACGGCAGATCCGTTTGCGGAGTCTAGTCTCATCACGGAAGCTGTCAATTTGCCCGCATCCGGCGGTGCTGTGACGAAGATCGAATTGCTCTCCACGCCGAACGCGGAGGACGTGGGTCTGCCTGCCAATCCCACGGTGCTTTATACATGGGCACCGCTGATGCCGGAGCCGGGCACTTGGGATTTGCCGCCCACAGCAAACAGCTCGTCCGCCATCACCATGACGGCGTTGCCGGGCGAAGTCGCATTTGGCCAAACCGGCGGGACGATCGAGTACCAGTTCACGGAAACGACTGGTAATCCCGGCGCGACCGACAGCGCGTGGCAGGCGAACCGCAGCTACACGGACACGGGCCTCACCGCGGGCACGCAATACAGCTACACGGTTTCCATTCGCGCAGGCGCGTTGGCTACGACGGCTTCCGCGCCGGCTTCGGCTACGACGCCCTCGGCAGGACTGGCGGGCGACATCACGGTGGATGCGACGCAGACGTTTACGCTGCAAAGTGGGAGCGGCTACAAGTCGGTCACGGGGATCGGAACTTTCAACCCCGGTGGCTCGGATAAACTGGTCGTGGTCGTGGCGGGCGAGAACGCGAACAACGATCATTTTGCGTTCAGAGGGGTGACATATAACGGCGTGCAAATGACCGAAGCGGTGCAGCAGACGGCCGGCACCGCAGACGGTTCACTGGGCATTTATTATCTCGATAATCCCGGCGCAATCGCGGGCGGCATCAACGTTTCCGGCTACAATCCGAATGGCGGAATGGGCACGGCTTACGCGCTGTCGGGCACGAAGCCGGGGTTCGGCGCTTTCAACAGCAAAAAGGGCGGATTTGTCACGGGAGCGCCGATTACGACGTCGGCAAACAAGTCGCTCGTCATCGCCGCGTTGGAGAATTCCAACGGCGGTACGCCGACGGCGAACGCGCCGCTCACGCAGACCAATAGCGGGAGTTGGGGCAGCAATTGGGGCAGTCATGCGTCAGGCTACGTGCAAGTCGCGACGCCCGCTGCGGCGGCATCGGCGTTCACCACTCCGACGAGCAGCACGCACAGCATCAACATCGCGAGCGTGGAGATTTTGGCGACGGTCACGCCCGGCAGCACGTGGGTGCAGACTGCAGGCGGTGCGCAGAACTGGACTACGGGAGCGAACTGGATCATCGGCTCAGCCCCGACTTCGCTGGCGATTGACACTGTGGACTTCAGCACGGTGAACCTGGCAGCGAACACGACCCTCACCCTCGGCGCGGATCGCAGCGGCGGCTTGTGGAAATTTGGCGACACCGCGGGCGCAGAAACGTGGACCATCAACTCCGGAAACACGATCACCCTCGGCGGAACAACGCCTACCATTGAGGTCGTAAACAACAGCGCCCAGCTCAACTGCGTGGTCGCAGGCAGTGCTGGTCTGACCAAAACCGGCGCGGGCACTTTGCATCTCAACGCGATCAACACCTACGGCGGCGTCACCCGCATCAACGCTGGCACGCTGCAAGCCACCACGCTCGCCAATGGCGGTAGCAACAGCAGCATCGGCGCATCCTCCACTGCCGCGACCAACTTGATCCTGAACGGCGGCACGCTGGAATACAGTGGCGCGGCTGTCAGCACGAACCGCCTCTTCTCACTGCAGGCCTCCAGCACGATCGACGCTTCCGGCACGGGCGCGGTGAGCTTCACCAACGCCAGCGCCATCGGTTTCAACAGCAGCACGACCGCCAAGACACTCACGCTCGACGGCACGAACACGGGCTCCAACAACATCACCGCTATCATCGGTGACAATACTGGTGTGACTTCCCTCACCAAATCTGGCACGGGCACTTGGGTGCTTTCTGGAGCCAACACCTACACCGGCGTGACAACGATCAACGGCGGCACGCTTCGGCTCGCCAACCTCGCTGCCGTTCAGGACTCCACTCAGGTGAATATCAACAACGGCACCAATGCGGGCACGCTGCAACTCGCGACCAATACGGCATTCGCGACCTTTCCGCTGCTCGGTGGCGGTTCGAGTGCGCAAGGCACCATCCTTTCGGATCGAGCGAGCGCTGGAGCTGGACTCACGCATGTGCTCAGCGCGGCAAATTTTGGAACCAATACCTACAATATTGCAGCCGGAACCAATGTGACGAGCGGCACGGCGGGTATCTCTTTCACCAGCGTCGGCCTCAGCGGCGGTGGAAATGGCACCACCGTTTTCAATCCCACGACCGCCAATCTCACCATCGTCGGCGCGGTGTCGATCCCAAGCGGCGGCACCACCAAGACGCTCAATCTCGGCGGCACCAGCACCGGAAGCTCCATCGGCGGGGCGATTTCCGATGGCATTGGCACGCTGTCTCTGACCAAGAGCAACAGCAGCACTTGGGTATTGTCTGGTTTGAGTGCCAGCGCCACGAGCAACTACGGCGGTACTACGATCATCGACAATGGCACGCTAAGATTCACCACCACCAATCCCTCTTTCGAAGGTGGCCTCACTTTCGGCTCCGCTGCGGGCAGCACCAATGTCGGCACCTTGGATCTGTCTGCCGCCAGCGCCACGTTTGCGGGTGCATTTCTCGCACGGACGAACTCCACCAATACTATCACCATCGGCAGCGGCAGGACTCTCCAACTCAATGGCGCGGTAACCATCGGTTACAATGC
>CAIRGO010000200.1 GCA_903878115.1 Akkermansiaceae bacterium
AATCCTTATGAGGTTGATCAATTGCTTCTCAGCATGCAGCAATCAGACAGCATACGTTGGCGAATTGTTGGAAAGTATGACTTAGCAAGCGGTAAATGGGGTGAGTTTCAAAAGTTGCTTCACGATGAAGCAGTTGAGCGGGTGATTTTTGCAGCAAAACATTCGGAGTTTGATAAAATTGCTACGGCGGTAGAGATGTGTGAAGTTCGGGGTATTGAGGCGTGGATTTCGGCGAATTTCATGCAAACTCAAGTGGCGCGGCCTTCTTTTGATTCGATTCAAGGCAATCCGATGTTAGTACTACGTTCGACTCCCGATTTGTCGTGGGAGTTGTTGGCGAAAAGTTTGATGGATCGAGTGGGAGCACTTCTCGCCATCATGGTATCGTCTCCGATCTGGCTTTTGGTGGCAATCGGAATCAAACTGCAAAGCCCGGGACCGGTGTTTTATCGTCAGGAGCGCGCGGGGCGCTATGGGAAGCCGTTTAGTATGTGGAAATTCCGCACGATGATCGTGGATGCGGACAAAAAGTTGGAGGAACTGAAAGCGCAAGCAGGAAATCAGATGTCGGGTCCTGTCTTTAAATTGGAAAATGATCCGCGAATTTTTCCCCTTGGTCATTTTTTACGAAAATTTTCTATCGATGAGTTTCCGCAGTTTATCAACGTGTTAATGGGGGATATGAGTTTGGTGGGTCCTCGACCCATGGCAATTTATGAATTACCAAAAATCGAACGTTCGGAACATCGGCGCAAATTGAGTGTTAAACCAGGCCTTACATGTATTTGGCAAGTGAGTGGGCGCAATCATATCACCAACTTTGACGATTGGGTGCAGTTGGATTTGCAATACATCGATAATTGGTCGTTGTGGTTGGATGTGAAATTACTAGTTATGACAATACCAGCGGTGTTGTTCGCGCGAGGGTCGAAGTGATTGAATCATGAAAAAAGTAATCGTCGGAGTTTTTGGCCGCAATGTAGTTGATTTTGAAACAGGGGAAATATTGGGTCGAGCGCTTGTTTTTTTTTGGCGCGGACGTTTGTTATTGTTAGGATACCAAGGTCCGCCGTTGCAGGTTGAGTTTGTTGCGGAAGTTCCTTTTGAGTATTCTCGGCGGGTTGTGGGATTTAGGAAAGCGATCGTTCCTGATTTTCCACGAACGAGAATTCCGGCGTCGGACATGCCGGCTCTTCATGATAATGATTAAGGTTCTTACAGTTTTTTTGACGCATCAAGCACCTGATTCCGTGCGGGCGATGCTTAACTATTGGAGGGATTTGGATGCTAACCAGAGTTTTTTGATTGTGAATGGTGGACCTCACGATCTCACAGACTCCATTGATTGCGCTACTGTAGTTGTGAATGATCCAGCGTTACGGACTCTCGATCATGGCAGAGAAAAACAGAGTTATCAGGGGGTGTTTCAGGCAGCTGCGCCCTACGTTGCCGCGTCGGGGGCTGACTTTGTCAGTTTCGTGGAATATGATGAAGTACCTTTACAACCAGACATGAACGCTAGGATGATTGCTGCGATAGAGCAAGAAAAGGCCGACGTGTTGGGTTTTCGTTTGTATCGTGTTGACGGGACATCACACCATCAGTATCTGGATCATTGCCGTGATCCAGAATTTTCAACATATTGGCGTGGGATGAGTTCCCGCGAAGAAAAAACTGCAGTGTTGTCAATGTTGGGCTGTGGTTCTTTCTGGAGGAGTGAGGCATTTCTGACCGTTGCAGGTCTTGTTTCTTCACCTCGTATTTATTTGGAAATGTTTATGCCTACGGCAGCGCATCATTTGGGATATCGTGTTAGACCATTTCCAGTAGATCAAGAGAGTAGCATGGAGCCAGAAGTCGTGAAAATGATGAGTGAATTGCAAGCTTGGAAGGCTCGCGGTGCTTGGCGCGTGCATCCCGTGAAGGAGATGTGGCTCGGTGCACAGACTCAAGATTTTCAGTCATGAGTTATGATGTTTCACTGCTCACTATTAATTTGTAAAAATTCATGAATATCATTTCGATCGTATTATTTTTATCGGGTGTGCTGAGTGCAGGGCTATTGGCTATTGGCATGGATCCATATTCTTGTGGAGTTCCCTTGGTCTTGATGTCGTTGGGAGTTCTCACTGGAAAATGGAAATACATTGGTCAATCTTCTTCGGGTCTGATGAATGCATTGGTTTTTTGCGTCGTGATCTATTTTGGAATTCGGATGTTGCTCTCTCCGATAGCTGATTTTGGTCGCAGTGATGCACTACTTATGGCCGGAGCGCTCATTGCTTACGTTTGGATCAGCTCGAGGGATGCAGGCAAACGATTGATTTCTTGGATTATTTTATTGTGGGTGTTAGTGATCGTGAATGTGATCATTGCGGTTATTCAAGCACATTGGGATATCAATTATTATCCGATCTATACGGAACGTGCGACGAAAGATTTTCCAAGTGGTTTGTATTTGCATTACAATCATTTTGCCAATTTCCTGTTGGGTGTTGGCCTTCTTTCACTCGGCTATGGTATGGCAGGAGTGATCAATCGTTCATTCCGCTTCGGCTGTTTCCTCATCTATTTGATCTGTCTTTATGGTGTTGTTCTATCGCATTCTCGCGGTGCATTGCTTGCTATAAGTTGCGGAACGGCGCTAGTATTGGTGGGTTGGCTGGCTGACTTGTGGCGACAAAAGAAGTCATGGGCTGGTGGAGCACTGGTAGTAGCAACGGTGCTTGCGCCGTTACTCGTAATGGGGGCATGGCACGTTGGTTCAAAATCTCTGTCAAATAGAGGATCTGGCGACAGTGGACGGCTCGAGTTCGCCAGTATGGCCGTGCAATTGATTCAGGAAAAACCTCTGACAGGTGGTGGGAGTAGGTCATTTTTCTTTGATTCGTTTAAAAAATGGAACGTCAAAGAACTATGGACTGGTGGAGGAGATGCGGAGTATGTGCACAATGAATACCTCCAAGCGGCCGTTGATTATGGATTGATAGGCTTGGCTCTACTGTTACTATTATTTGTAGTGGCAATGTTTCGCGGCATGGTTTTTGTTTCATTTGCTCGTAAAGAGCAAGAAGGCGATGCTGGTCTCGCTCTAGGAGCCATGGCTGCGCTCTGTGGCATGGGTGTGCAAGCTTTTTTTAGTTTTGTTTATCATGTTCTTCCTGATGTGATTTTGATGGGGGCTTGTTTGGGTTTGTTATCGATTCAGTCTTGGTCCTCTGTAAAAGCGCGCAAGGGATCTTCTGATTGGTGGAAATGGACGAAAGGAATCGCCGGTAGCTCGGTGGCTGTGGGTGTCATCGTTTTGGCATGGCGAGACACTGCTGCATGGTTGGTGGTAAGGCCGAGTTTGAACTTTTTCCGTACTACTCCTGAAAAGACGATTATCCGGCTAAAAAAGGCAGTGGCATTTCGTCCGGATTTCCGAGTATTAAGCGTTTTGTCAGGTGAGCTGCTTGAAATAAATCGAGAAACGGTCGTGCCCTTAGCCGTGCAAAAAAGTAATGTGGAAGAATCGGCTCAATGGCAGGAATTATGTTTGATGCGCTGTCCAGATAGTTACATAGACATCCTCAATTTGGCATTGATTTATGATTCGCTTGGGCGTCTCGATGATGCAGAAAAGCTGTATCAGCGCCTCGTTGGTTTTCTTGATTCCCGGGAAATGCAATATGGAGTACGCTTTCACTACTCTCGCCATCTGGTGGCTCGTGGCAATGTCTTATGGCGAGCGCGCCAACCCGAGCGTGCATTAGTGCTTTTTATGAGGGCAAAAAATGAATTGGCAAAATCTTACTATCGGGGTGATGGGGATGAAAGAAAAGAACTTCAGGATTTGATCGATAAAACAATTCGTTTTCTTGAAGGAGCCAATATCAAACCTTCTGCGGATTGATCTGTTCAATGAGCAATTTGCTTTTTCTGCAATTGTGAGTATTGTTGATTTCATCACTCACTATTTATGGTATGCTCTAACAATGACCACGAACAAAAATGATGGCCAGATGTCAGAAAGCTTCTTTAAGCTTATTGATTTTATCTGCGTTGATCAGCAGTGTTGGCGCGGTAAATTGTCCGTCCCAAATCGCTCCGACTTCGATCACCACGGGTATGTTGGACGGGACACCTGTGCATCCGAAGACCTTTGCATTGATTGGTGATTATGGTTATGGAAAAAGCCCAAATGCGCAAAGTGTTGCGCGCATGGTTCGTAGCTGGAATCCAGCATTTGTTGTTACAGCAGGAGACAATACTTACGGTTCCTTAGAAGTAGGAAGTCCAGATTGGAGCACGAATATTGGAAGTTTGTATGGCAGTTTTATCAAGCGTCGGGCAGATAATCTTTATCCAGAACAAACATCCGATACCATGCGGTTTTTTGCTTGTATCGGCAATCATGATACATGGCCTGATCATTTTTTTGGTGGAGAAAATACTGGTTTCTTAGATTATTTGCACGGCAATCCAGGCGGTATTCCTCGCATGCCTGCTGGCACAGGAGTAATCAATTCGCAAAGCTGCTACTACGATTTCGTTATCGGGGAAGCGCATTTTTTTGTGATTGATGGCGATCAGGCGTTCACAAATGCAGCAAGTATGGCTGCGCAGCGCGCTTGGGCACTGCAAGCAGTTACCAATTCAACAGCCAAGTGGAAATTTATTTTGTTGCATCCTCCTCCGTTCACTGGACAAGCAAATACGGGCTTTTCGGGCTTTCGTTGGTATGATGTATGGAGCCGTGGGGTTAATGCCGTTTTTTGCGGACACTCCCATCGTTATGAGCGATTAAACCTAACTGGGATGCATAGTAGTCTTGCTGGATCTGGTTTACGCCAGTTCACCATGGGCATTAGCGGCGCTACATTAGATGGCTTAGTGAACTCTCCTCCACCTTATTATGAGAAACAATACAATCAAAATTTTGGCGCAATGCGAATTACTGTCGATGAGTTTTCAGCGCATTTTGAAATGTTAACGACTAATGATGGCACTAGTGGAGCGAATGGTGGGGTGTTGCAAGATTCCTATGTGATGGGAACGCCGCGGAGTTCTCTGCATCCGGAGGAAAAATATTGTTTTTATGCTGAAGAGGGGCAATCGATTTCACTCTATACGGAGACTCCAAGTACCCTTCCCCTTGGATCCAATACGCTTGATCCCAGTCTGATTCTCACAACTCCTAATGGTATAGTTATGAGCGATCTTAATGGGGCAGCGGATCAAAGAAATGCGGCATTGAATTATGTCGCCACAGTTGATGGCTATTATACTATAGTCATTGCTGCTCAGGGACTTACCACGGGATCATACAAATTGCATTTGGATGCTGCTGATCTCACGCAAAGCGCCCTGCCTGCTTTTGGAGTAACGAGAGTTCCATTTACTTCGTGGATTTCAACATATGTGAATAACACAGGATCAGCGGCAAGCAATCCGTTAGATGATCCCGATCAAGATGGTTTGTCCAATTCGATAGAGTATTTTTTAGGTAATAATCCTTATGTTCGGGATCAGGCAGAAACAATGCCTCAGCTGTCAATTAATCAGTTTGGCTCAGTGCGTTACTCATTTAACATTCCTATCTCAGAGACAAATGACATGTACTGTGCTATTGAAAAAACCACAGATCTTTCGTCTGGTATTTGGGAGGTGATCGCTGAAAAAAATGGAAGCCAAGCATGGGTTAGTGCGGCAGGAATTCGATTAACCCTTAAAAATAATAGGATAAATGTAGTAGTGCGCGATCCTCCATTGATAA
Organism: Akkermansiaceae bacterium; assembly: GCA_903878115.1. GTDB lineage: Bacteria > Verrucomicrobiota > Verrucomicrobiia > Verrucomicrobiales > Akkermansiaceae > UBA956. The sequence goes on from CAIRGO010000200.1 coordinate 5,759, forward strand.
AACGGTCCAAATGTTTCTACCGCATGAAAATATCTTTGCTGGAATGACATAACATCATTTCATTTCATTCCACTTTACCAAACGATCCGTCAATTCTGCAAGGAGTTGACGGATTTTTTTGTCTGCATTTTCACGATTCATTTCCGCTTGCTCTGCTGATTTCCCGAGACTGTAGGGAAAGGAAACCATCACAAAAGACCATTGTTGATCACG
>CAIRGO010000201.1 GCA_903878115.1 Akkermansiaceae bacterium
AAAAAATAGTTTTGCGGAAACTTATCTTAATTCCGATAGCACATTGAAAATTCAAACGCAAACGGCCTATGCTGTTGTGCTGTTTTTTGATCTTATTCCTGAGGCTAACAAAAAAGCCGCTGCCGCTCATCTTGCCAAACTGGTGCAAAGTAATGGCAATAAACTCGCCACCGGATTCATTGGCACTCGACCATTATTGCCTGCCTTGAGTGCTAATGGTCACCATGATCTCGCGGGGGTATTGATGCAGCAGAAGGAATATCCATCGTGGGGTTATGAGGTAGAAAATGGTGCCAATACCGTATGGGAACGCTGGAATAGTTATGTCAAAGGAGAAGGTGTGCATGAACCTAGCATGAACTCATTTTCCCACTATTCGTTCGGTGCTGTCTGTGAATGGATGATGGGAACGCTCGTCGGTATTTCATCTAACAAAAATGGTTTTGATCAAATTTCCATCCGTCCACAACCCACCGGCACAATCACGCAAGCAAGTGGAGATTTTCTCACCCGACATGGTAAAGTAGCTTGCTCATGGGATATTTCGAAAAGTTTTACGACGAAAATTACCATGCCCGTTAATACGACTGCGCTTATAGCAATTCCTGCGAATCTAGCAAAATCATTGATTGATGCTTCAACTAAGCAGACTGTAAAAACAGAGCTAGTCAATGGGTTTCATCAATTCACGATAGGCTCGGGTTCCTACGAATTTACGGCGATTCCGTGATTACGTCGCAGAGGCAATGCCATGGCGAAACGGGTCGTCTGGCGAAAAATGATAGGTCGCTTCACCAATGATCCACGCGCGTCCGCAGACGGTGGGGATGCATTTTGTTTCGTCGATCGGCTCGACTGATCCTTCAAAAACCGAATTGATGATGCCTGCTTGCCGCCAGACTTGTCCGGCGGTGAGTTTTTTATCAGCATGGAGACATGCCAGTTTTGCACTAGTGCCAGTGCCACATGGCGAACGATCATACGCGTTGCCTGGGCAGAGAACGAAATTTTTCGAATCAGCGAGTGAGGCATCAGCAGGTGGACCAAAACTTTCGATGTGATCAATTTCCATCCCGTTTTCTCCGGTGATCCCTTGATCAGCGAGGGCATTTTTAACTGCTGTGGTAAATGCCGTTAGTTCGCTAATGTGCTGACTATCGACGGGAGGACCTTGTTCATTGATTAGGAAAAACCAATTGCCGCCCCATGCGATGTCGCCTTTGACTTCTCCATAATTTGGCACTTGCACGGCGACTTGACGCGCCATGCGGTAAGAGGGAACATTGGCAACACTTACTTTGCCGTCATCGTGTAATGTAAGCGTAATCACCCCCACGCTCGTATCGATGCGGTGTTCACCAGGTGAAATTTTTCCCAGATGAGCCAAAATAACACCGAGACCGATCGTCCCATGAATGCACATGTGCAGCGTGCTGATATTATTGAAAAAAATTACCCCGCATAAGCAATCGGGCCTTGATGAAGGAAGGAGTAATCCACCTACCATCGCATCGTGTCCACGTGGTTCATTTGCCACCGCAGATCGCAACCAATCGTGATGTTCACGAAAAAAATTAGCTTGCTCGGCGATACTGCCGCCCCCTAAATCAGGAATTCCCGCAACGACGATTCGTGTAGGTTCGCCACCAGTGTGGGAATCAATCACTTTGATGGTAGCAATGGACATGGTGCAGGAAAACTAGAAGAATCCTCTTGAGCGGCAAGAGAAAAATCATTTTTTTCACGACTTTCGTATGAATCTAACAAAAGACATAATTATCTTCGATTTTGCGATTTTGAGAATCATCAACGAGTTCATGACCTGGAACGTTATTTCGGTTTTCTAGAGTTCTTTATATTTTTTAGCAACTGAATTCCGACAGCTAGAAACGGGATGGGAAATAATGTCATCAGTGTTGACCATCAAGAATAGGCGATGAGCACGGCGCGCTCTGGGTGGGGGCGTCAAAACACCGCCTCTTCTGGATCGCCATTGGGCAGGCAGTGGTAAGCGTAAGGAAGACGAGCACATTTACTGTATGATGAGAAGACGCGCGGCTTGTTCTTGGTTCATCAAGAAAATCGCTAGCGCTCAATCAGGTGGATTTGTGTGACTTTGCCTTCACTGTTTCGCACCAAGAGCAAGGGAATGTCTCCAGTCGCCTGAATAAATGCCATTTGTTCCGGATTAAGTCCGGCTGGCAGTTGCTGAATAACTGCCGGTGTGACGGTAGGATTATCGTTGATTTTGCCAGATTCTGGTCTATTTTTAGGAGCGGAAGACGACAATGTCCAAGAGATGATTGCGAGGATGGCAGTGGTCGCCACGAGGGTTGATTCTTGGCGATTTTTTCGGCGTTTCTTAGTGATTTGACGAGCATCGATGGCTGCGCGAATAGGCAGATCCGACGCTTCCTCGGCGAGGCAGTTTAAAAGTTTATCGGGTGATTCGTTTTTTGTGTTCATTGGATTCGCAAGATGATTTCCTTGAGAAGATCACGCAATCGGGCGACGCGGTGTTCGATAGTCTTGGGAGTTGTTCCGAGTTCTTCGGCGAGCTCTTCCGTAGTGCTTCCTTCAAAGTATTTGCGCCGGAGTAACTCGGCATCGGCGGTGGGCATCTTTGCCAGCGCTTCGTGGGCGAGGGAGGGGGACCGTATAAAAAAAGTGTGTCTAACTTCACTAATACTGTAAAATAGACACATCAATGAAAACTAGACGCATAAAGACAACACTCCTCGAATCCTGGATCCAAAACCTACGCAACTCGATGGGTAGCCTCTCGCTGGTCTGGCCTAGCGGCTGCTTCACAAATCCCTAGCCGTAACAGTCATGGGCGCTGCAATGGCTGAGTCACCGAATTCGGCCCGCTCAAATGATCGACAGTGCCTTGTCGGTGTTCCCCATTTTATCCACATGCACGCCAAGTGCATCAAGGATGCTGATGTAAACACCCTCGCGCGGCTGCCCCTCGTAGCTTAATTGTCTGCCCGTTTTCAACTTCCCGCCGGCCTTGCCAGCCAACATCACCGGCACCCGTTTGGATGCGTGTTTGTTGCCATCTTCAAATGGGGAACCGTAAAGAATCAGGCAGTTGTCGAGCAGTGTGCCGTCCCCCTCCTTGATGGTTTTCAAGCGCTCGAAAAAGTAAGCCACCTGCTGGTGATGGTAGTTGATCACCTTGAGATACTGCTGACGTTTGACCTCCTTCGATGTCCAGGCCGTTTGCCCGTCGTCGTCTTCGGTTTTGCCCGAAATGTCACCCCAGTGGGAGAGCGCGTGCCACATGCCTCTCACCTCGGGGATGAAATCGAAGTAACGGTTGCTCTGCTCGTGGTCGAGCATGAAGCTAGCCACCCGCGTTGCGTCCGTCCAGTAGGCAAGTATCATCATGTCGAACATCAAGCGCATGTATTCCTGGTGGTTCTCCGGGTGACCTCCCGGAGGGGCGGTGGTGTTTTTCAACATCGCCTGCTTACGGATGTGGGAATCTTCTTGGGCCAGGGCGAGCCGTTTCTCCACCTCACGCACCGACTCGAAATATTCGTCAAGTTTGTCGCGGTCCGCGGTGCTGACTTTGGATTTCAGGCTGTTGGCATCTGCCAGGACGGCGTCGAGTATGGTCTTTCGGTCGTCCCGCTTTTTTTCACCTGCGGCACCGACCTCGCCGGTCAGCCGCCGGAACACCGCCAGCGGTTCGGTCTCCCTCGGCGCGGGCGTTGTCGGCGAAGTCCACGAAATGTTGTTGCGCAGGATGTCGCTTGAGAAACTGCCCTGTGGTTTCATAATCAACTCCAGGGAAGAAAGCAGCGTCTCGTTGCCGAGGGCTTTGGCCGCGATCTGGTCCATGGAAATACCGCCGACTCCCTTGCGGGCGTTGATGCCATCTCCTTCCGGCGCGGGTCGGATGAGCCATGTGGCACCGCCGGCTGGGTGGCTTCCCCGGAGTTCGGACTCCAACCCGGTGATGAGCTGCAGATGTTCTTTCAATGGTTCAAAGGGTCGCATGTTTTCGGCCATCGAAAGAATCCTCCCCTCGCCATCCACCGCCGCGTTCCAAGCGGACTCCGGGCTTCCATTCGGCAGGTAGAGGCAGCCGAGCCGGATGGGCGGGCGTTGCCGCGTCGCCTCCCGGGCGGAAAGCGGAGTCATCACTTCTAGGAGCGGCAGGGCCAACCAGGCTCCGGTGCCGCGCAACATGGTTCTTCTCGATATCCGCCAGTTTTTCATCGCGATTGGTTCTTCATTTGGGATTCAGGTTGTTTACTGTATTGGAAAGGGTAGCTGGAAACAATTTCCCTGACAAGGGTTTGCGATGAGAAACTAGCACTGCCCACCCGTTTAAGGATGGTCTGCAGCGCGCGCTCGTCAGTGAATGTCAATTCACGGCCTAGGGCGTAAACGAGCAACTGGCTGGTGAAATGCCGGATGAACTCAGCTTCCTTTTTACTATGTAATAGCTGCTTCAGGCCGTCGTGCCCCACAAATGTGCTGCCGTCCGGCAACTTTCCGGCGTTGTCAACCGGACCTTCGCGCAGTTTTCCGGTCGCATCGAAGGCCTCCAGCGCGAAGCCCAACGGATCGATCCGATTGTGGCAACTGGCGCAGGCGGAATCGGCGCGATGGGCTGTCAAGGCTTCACGCAGGCTGGCCGGATTCTTCTCGGCCGAGGCCTCCAGCGCGGGGATATTTGGCGGCGGTGGTGGTGGTGGTTGCCCGAGCATTACGGAGAGAATCCATTTCCCGCGAAAAACGGGGCTCGACCGACGGGGCGATGATGTCACTGTGAGCACGCTCGCTTGGGTCAGGACACCGCCGCGGCCAAGTCCCTTGCCGGTGAGCGGAATCCTGCGCATCTCCTCGCCCGCAATGCCGGATATCCCGTAGTGCTCGGCCAGCCGCTGGTTCACGTAGGTGTAGTCCGAATCTAGCAGATTACTCAGCGGAAGGTCATCCCGGAACACCGAGTCAAGGAACAACACGCTCTCTTCTTTCATCGCCTCCAGCAACGCCGCGTCGGCATGCGGGAAGAGTTCCTTGTCCGGCCGGATCGATTGCCCTAGGCCGTCGATCCGCAACCACTGGGACCCGAAGTGCCTGCTCATACGCAGCACCCGAGGATCCTGCAGCATGCGTGTGACTTCCGCGTTGAACACTTCGACATCCGCGAGCTTGCCCTCTGCCCCGAGTTTTGAAAGGCGGGAGTCCGGCAGGCTTGACCAGAGAAAATACGACAGCCGGTTGGCCAATTCAGGAGAGGAGATTTTGTAGGCAGCGTCGCCCGGCTGCACCAGTTCTGAGCGGAACAGAAACGATGGCGACACTAGAGCTGTCCTAACAGGCAACTTCATCGCGGTGAGGTAGTCGTCGCCGAGAGCGCGCGCACTTTGAAACAGCGCGCAATAGCGAGTGAGTTCCTCGTCCGTGGCCTCGCGGCGGAAAGCCTGCGAGAGAAATCGTTCCAACACCCGCCTGGCCGACTCCGGCTCGTTGAAACTTTCGAGTGGTCGCGCTCCAGGTGCGGCGGAGGCATCCCAAACAAAATCCGGTTTTCCGGGCGATTCGCCGCCCTTGCTGAGCCTCAAAGCCACGTCTTCACCAACGCCCGAGCCGTAGAAATGAACATGGCGGATTTCACCCTTGAAGTTTGCGAACTCGCTGCCGGCAGCGCCGATTTTAAACCTGTGCCCGGCGATATCCGGCCGGGTCATGCCGTCGGCCTCGAAGACCAGTTCGCCATCCACCCAGGCAGACGTTTTTGCCCCTCGCTGGAGGAGCACCGCGGTATGCCAGCGCCCATCATTGACCTTTCGCCCAGAATGCTTCTGCCCGAGCCATCCGACGTCATATGCCAGTTCTCCGCCATCGGTGACATACAGAACTTTCGCATCGGGCGCCCACTCATCCGCCTCCGGGGCTTTCGAAAATAACGCGCCTTCCTTATCGGTCTTGAACCTCACTCCGATCATGAACGAGCCATCTCCCATGTCGAGAGCCGCACCCTGATGCTTGTCGCTGATCAACGGGAGTGATCCCTTCGCCGTCGCTGGTGCCAGCGGCGGGGCTTCAAAGATCAGCCGATCGAGGGCAACCTTGTCATTCCAGATTTCGGCGACAACCGCGTCGGTAGTCTGCAGGAATTTCTCAATCAACAACGGCTGGGTCGCCAAGGTCGCCGCCTCATTGTCAAAGCCACCTTCCGACACCTGTTCTTCGGGGAGGATGGCGTAGGCGCTGGACTCGATACCAAAAAGATCGGCCACCGTGTAGCGGTACTCCGTCCGGTTTAGCCGCCTTGGTGGCACATGTCCGGGATCGAGCGGCAAGCGGCTGACATCGACGTTGTCGAGGGTGCGACTGACCCACTCGGAAAGTGCGACACGGGTCGCAGCGGGCAATTCCTTGGCATCCTCGGGGGGCATTTCACCTCCGTCGAGCGCGTCCCTGACCCTCATCCACGTCTTTCTGGAGCTCCATACGTCGATCGCCCCGCTGAACTCCTCGAAATTGATTCCGGCCTTTGTCTTCTTGTCGCTGTGACATTTGAAGCAGTAGGTTTCGAGTAGGGGGCGGACCTCCGACTCCTCAAATGCCCAGCCATTAGTGATCGTAAAGTGAGGCAGAACGATCATTAGACCTGCAGAGAGGAGAGGGTTTCGACTGGGAGTCATTATTGGTTAGGAATTTGGTTCGGGGTTCGTGTGTATGGGAAAGAAAGGGCTAAGAAGTGCAAAGTGCCGAGTCAGAAGTGAGTAGTGAGCAGGGCAGAAAGTAGCTCAAGTGAGCCGTATGAGTGCCGGCGGACGCGGTGATTGCACTGTGATTATTGCTAGGAATTTTCTTATAGGGTTGAAGTGCATGGGGAAGAAAATAAGATGTTCGAAGAGCGGGGGAAAAGGGGAATTTGGGTAAAGCTGAAATGAGGAGAGTGCTCCAGAGGCCCATTTGGCGGAATTCTCGAAAGTTATTTATCCGCCCTCGAGCATAGCTCTAAAGACCGCCTTAGCAAGTATTTTTTTGCATTATGAACAGCAGGGCGATCAAGCTAGGGAGAAAACCCTTGATGCAGCAAGGGTCACTAAAGAGGAATCCCGAGCCGTAGGCTGCGATCGAATCTAACAAAAAACCAACCCTTTAATTTGCAAGGATTTCTTAAAGTCAAGTTTTCCCTAGCTTGATCGCCGTGTTATGAACAGGGGGGGGATGGTTTAACGTTGGTAAAGTGTTTTTTATAATCATTATCGTATCTATTTTCGTCGCGCTTCGCTCAGAGACCCTTGGAGTGAATTCATGGGGTATGAAGTCATCCAT
>CAIRGO010000202.1 GCA_903878115.1 Akkermansiaceae bacterium
CGAGCTTGGGTGTCCACGGCGACCAGCTCCGGCGGTGATGCGGATTGCCGTTGTTGCACACGTCAGCGAGTGATGGAGCATCGGGGCAGCAGGCGGCCAGCCGGAGGTTCGTGAGCTGCCTTCCGAGACTTGAAATGTGTTTGACGAGGGCTCCATCTTTATTCCGCGTCGGGCGGTTTTCAAGGTGATGACAATAGACCGTGGATTGTGCTGTCCCAGGTTTGACGGTAATAGGTACGATTGTTTTCATGACGATTGGCTCTCCGCAGTCTGATTTGCGACGACGGATAAGAATGGGAGATAGCACGCGCCAAAGGCGATGCACGTTGCAAACTCTGGCTGATTCACGTTCAATGCGAATGCTGTTACGATCCGTGGCGGTGGTAATGGAGCGCTCTTCCTCACGGGTTGTGTAGCGGTCAATTTCAAGGTGTGATTTGGCAAACTTACCTTTGTCTTTGAGTGCATAGGGGAATCGCGCTGTGGGTTCAGTGTGGCCACCAGCGGCCCACCACGCGAGGTAGAAGATCGATGGCAATCTGTTCTTGATAGGAGTGCCAGTGAGTAGCATACGATAACGAGGATTTAACATGCGGATTTGCAAAGATACATCTGAGTCCTCTTGCAAACGCACTGCTTCATCTAAAACCACGCAATCAAATCCCCATCCGAAAGTTTCATATTGGGAAAGGATTCTGGCAACTGTTGGGGCCCATACGCAAGTGATGTCATCGGTGATATGTCCGATGCCCTGGTAGTAAATATCGGGATTCATCTTGGCATTATCGAATGCGGAAATCGCGGCATCGCGGAATAGGATAGAGAGATCGATGGCGCGCGTTTTGCGTAAGGCAGCGGCGATGGATGCTTTTTCGTCGGAGTTGTTCCGCGTCAAGTTTTCATAGGAAATGAGGAAGTATTTCCCCATGCGTTTTTCTGGTGCTGTGGGGATGCGCGTATTGATTCGGTGGAGGACGAGGTCGTCGGCAGTCTTGATCACTGGGATGTGAATTTTATAGAGCTTCAGAGCATCTTTCTGGAATTGCTGGTGGAGGCCAGTAGGCACGACTAACAAGGTTCTGGCAGCGTGTTTCAAATACGGCCATGAGAGGGCGGCAATGGTTTTGCCTAGTCCTTGTTCCCATGAAAGAATTACGCCGTCAGCGCAAGCGGCAGCGGCTAGATCGGCGCGTTGGAATGGTTTATGTATCATTTTTATTAGGGGCTGTGGGGTATTGATGGAAAAGCATGATCAACAAAGTTGCTTCTCGGAAATCGAAAAAATTAGTGGATTTTATAAATGCGATAGCATCGCGGCTATATGATTTAGCTGAGCGATGTTGTTTTTTTGTGAAATGAAGATGGGGTTCATGGTCATTATATTTTACCAATAGTCGGGGAAAATCGGTGAGCAGTGGTATCCATGTGAAAGCTAATTTTGAGTTTTCCCAATATCCACTGCGTAATACTTTTTCGGTTGGCCATTTAGTTCTTAGTTCTAATGTGTCGATGCACTTTTTTATCCATACATCGTAGAGTGGTCGCATTTCTTCTGGTGCGCTTTTCATGATGTGATCTGTTCTAGCATGTTGAGGCGGGATTCATGTGCGGCGCATTCCTCTGGCCGGACGGTGGCAAGGCTGGGGACTTCGGGGATATGGAAAAACTCGGCGATATCTTCCATCGGATAAGTGCCGTGAATGTGGGCGTGTTTGTAGGTGAATTGCGCCGTTCCCCCGTCATCGGCAGCATGGACAGTAAAGATCAGATCGTTGCCGCGTGTGGAGATTTGTTCTTCGTCTTTTTTGCCGTTTTTGTAGCGCGGTTGGTAGCGTGAGAATTGGTATTTTGCGACTTCCGACGTGACTTCATAAAACTCTCCCTCGCGGAAGAAAAGGAAATCGCGTTTGCATTGGAGTTTATCATTTTCATCGAGCCAGCCGAGACGTTGGAGCTGGCTAACAGGAGTGAGCGGAGTGCGATTGTTATTGTATTCATCCATGGCGCTCTGGATAGCGAGCGCGGCACTGGGGCTGATGGTCCAGTGGCCATTATCGAGCATGTCATTGAGTGCTTGGCGTGATGATCGCTGTACGGTGAGTTCGTGAGGGTTGGCGTAGTTGAGGCTTTGGAGGGATTTGAACTGTGCGGCGGGAATGGATCCAATGTATTGTTGAAAGGCGCTGACTCTGGTGCGCAGTGTGCCATCGCGGGAGAGCACCACGTTTTCTAGTCTGCGTTCTGGATTGATGCGCGCTTCTGCTTCATCGATCGCTGCATTGAAGCGTTGAGGGGGAAGTGCGTATGACCCATTCAATCCACCAGGGGGGCGTAGGTGAGCCCATGATTTGAGAATGGCTTCTAGTTCTTGCGGAGTGTCCAGTGCAAGGTGCATGGGAGCTGGCGGCAATCCTGTGTATCGCTTGGCAATGTAAAGAATTGACGCGATGAAATCAGCATTGGGGAAAAAGCTAGGGTGAGTGACGTGAAACCAGACGTGTTCTAACAAGCTGGGGTCATCCTTGGTGATGCGTTCGATGGTTGCATGATTGGCGATGAAAAGGCACTCGCCATCAGGAGATAGTAAATGAGTGATTGATCTGAGACATGCAGAAGTGCTATCGAGTGTTTCATGACCGTTACGTAACGGTGCAGGAAGTAACGATTGTGGCCAAGAGAGCGAGAAAGGAGGATTGCAGCCTAGCAAATCAAACTTGGTGCGGCTTTCTAACAAGCATGGCAAAAGGTCCAAGAAATCGAGGTGAGCATGAGTGATCCGATGGCTCGGCATGAGCCGGTTGAGTGATAGTTTCGCACTGCTATCGATATCGGCCGCGCAGACGAATTGCGTGTCGGCGGCTTGTAATCCACGCAATAATGACCCATCGCCGCATTGGAGATCGGCGATGGTTGGACGTTTTTTAGGTAGTAATGCAGCAAGAGCATGAGCCCACGGTGCAGGGGTATAGTAGTTTTGGAGGCCTTTAAGGTGGCTGTTAGTTGCGGGGCTGACTAACGATTGGGGAGTGCGTTTTTGTGACATGGTGTAGTTAATTAGTTTTATTTATTGATTGATTATTTCTATTTTAGATCATTCGATCATACGTGCAGGCTGGTCTGCGTCTCTTTGTGCTCGATCTTTCGACCGAGGATCTCGATAATCGAAAATGCCCGAAGGAAATCACAACCATAGACATACAGATGCGAAGTCTATTGCCTGAGTGATAATTATTTTTATTGCTTTGCTAATTTTTCTAATAAATAATCAGCACTATGAATGAAAATTTTATCGCGGTGGTTGCACTTGGAGCACTTCTCATGGCTGGCTTAGGCATGTGGCTCGGAGGAATGAAAAACAGAGGTTTTGAAGGAATGATTTTAGGCTTGTTGCTTGGACCGATTGGTCTAATTATTGCGATCTTATTACCCGAGGGAAAACCAACTGAAAAAACTGAAATCAAAGAAGTTGCAGGCGGCGGTATACCATGGAGGAACTCGCGTGATGGGAAAGCATACGCAAAGCGAAAAAATGGCAAGTAATAAAAGCGCATAACTAATTTACAATTTTTTCAACTTTCAAGATTCGTAACTGTGTTCTACTGGTCTCAAAGTTTCTATATTGATCAGCATTTGCGCCTCAGCTTTCCTTTTTGATTCATGAAGCATTATTTCTTCTTCACGCATAGTCTCAGTGAGCTCAATTTGTCGACATATCAACCTAGGCAAATACATCCAAAAAATAACGTAATCCGCAGAATTTGTAATTCTGTAAATTTTTCTTGACTCGACAAACGCCACCCTCAATAGTCGCTCGACTACACAAAAAATATTATGAATAAACTATTAAAAATCGCACTTATTGCAGGTATATGCTCATGCTCAGGTTACGCTCAGCAATTTGCATTTCCTGTCGCTAGCAATTCCTACAACACGCAAGGTAATATCCAAATTGAAGAAAGCGACTCCGCCGCAGTTGCCAGACTCAGTGACATTGCATCCAGCAGCGAAGCTACCCCAATAGCAAAATCAGTTGGCTGCTCTACAACAGGTTGCACGGTAAAATGCACCATAAAATGCACAACAAGCTGCACAACGAGCTGTAGTCGCCTTCTGAGTTCAGAAGAAGTAACCAGCGAAGTTCGCTCGATTGGGTGTTCAACATCATGCTCCACTTCTTGTTCAACGAGCTGTTCAACGAGCTGTTCCACCAGGTGCTCTCGTTGAGTCATGCCTAAAATGTTACCAACAAAACTTGATAAGGAGGAGCCAATAGCTCCTCCTTTCTTGTATCAAGACGCAATCCTCGCCATATTCGCAGCAATCTATGCTGGCGGGGGATGTGGCCATAAATTTGCCACCGAAGCAGCGTTCATTCTGACCGCATTGCTCGTTCTTGTGAATTCCCCAAAATGGGGAATCATCACCATTGGGGCAATTGTGGGACTGTGCCTGTATCAACCCGCACTAATCCAATCGCCACACCTGCTTGCTGCCATTTTATTTTATGTCAAAAAAACCAAACACGCCGTCCTTGTCCTGCTAGGATCAGCACTGCAACTCATCGGCGGATTCAACCCATTTTATATCCCCATCATTCTAATCCCGGTAATCGTGCTAGCTTCATGGGCATGGACTCCAAAAAACAGACTGATCCAAATCGCTGCGCTCCTACTTTTGACGGTCGGCATTCTCCCGACCTTTGCACCACAAAAATCACCAACGGGGCACCAAGGGTTCGCATTCCCATATCGAATCGAAATCGCCAAACGCCCCGGTACTATCCAAGCAAAGAGCACATACACAAGCATTGACGACCATGGTGATTTCGAATCAGCACAGGTGTTGGTTCTTGAACATGACCCCCCACACGTAATCGCAACTCACAATTGGTCGCAAAGCCGCCTATGGTCGCAAAACCAATACTTCGGCGCACCACTACTCCGAATAGCTACAGGCTTGGATGGATTCCTCTACTCAAACCTTGGCTGTCGCGTGGATGGCCCACGAATTCGCCTGCTCGGCGAGGGCCACCGAACTGAGCACAACAGCATTATTAGCAAAAGATCGGGACAGCTCGTCTTTTCCGACAGTGACTGCCTCAATAATGGCGCAGTAGGTTATCAGAAAAACCTAGCCGATGCCCTATTCCTAAGATTTTCCATTGCCCACGGAATCCTCCTAGGAACGGCAGTTTGCTTCATTCTCACACTTTGGACCCGAACAAGCGTCATAGCACTGCCACTCATGGCAACCGTTTTGCTGACTGCCTGTATCGCCATCAACTTCAAAACCGTGGACATCCGCATCTGCGACAACCAGTCACCATGGCCACACTCTAAAGGTATCGGAGGAGTTGGCTCGGACGTTTCTGATGAATCAGGAATCAAAACCGTCGCGCGCAGCGGTCGCGCAGAAATTCTCGGCATCGCAAGAAATGCATTCGGCACGCATCGCAATGAAAAGGTTGTTGTGATGGAAGGTGGTTCCACTTTAAGAATAGGGCAAACAACCTACGAAGCATTGGACCTTCCTCTGGGTGAATCAGATGGAATAATCGACGCTATCCCAATACGCCGAACTGGAAGCGATGACCCAGGAAAATGCATCCAAAAAATCGGAAGCATTTTACTTATCGGCACTAATTCGGCTAGATCAAACTGCAAAACAA
>CAIRGO010000203.1 GCA_903878115.1 Akkermansiaceae bacterium
AGAAGGTAGGGAGCGCGTTCGGGGTCATCGCGGTAAGTAAGATCGGCACTGCTGTTGGCTTTTTCCGATTGATGGAAGAGTTTTCCTTGGCTTTGTCGGCCTTGGAGGGTGGCGAGCATGGTGCCGATGTCGCTGAGGCCCCATTTCATGATGATTTTATTTTCCCAATCAAATTGTTTTTCGCCTGATTGAGCGGCGGCCTCGACGAAGAGGCAGCCTTTGGCGCGGTTCAATCCCCAGCGGATCACTCCGCCGTTGCCGCGGGCATTGGGCTTGTAGATGCTGTATTCCGGGGCGCGTTCGGCAAAGTTTTCTGCGGAACGTTCGTTGCTGACTAATGGCTGACTGGTCGGTTCAATGGTGTTTGTGTTCATAACGTGATGGCATGATTTTATCAAAAATAATGCCCATCGCAAGAAAAATGTTCACTTGAACGTGTTTTTTTGAACAGTTATAGAAAAAACCATTATTTTACTTATGTTTCTGGGGCGACTACCGTGAGTATGCCATCGCTCATGCCGTGAATTTTTTTCTTATCGATCGGCACGATGGTCGCCAGGCAGCCTTGGAGTTTGGTGTGGCCCGTTTCATCGGTGAAATAATACGGGCAAAGCCTCACGCGACCAGGCTTAATGGTGATCGAGCCGTCTTCTTGATAGACCGGATGCTCGATGATTTTCGCCTCGCTAAACGACTGCATCATCCAGTTGTGAGTCTCGTCGGCGAGGGCCTGCTGGATTTTTTTCTTCCACTCGGGCGCAGGCAAATCGTGACCGATAAATACGCCACGTGAACCCCAAGCGGATTCATCGAAGCCTGAAATTTTCAGCACCAGACGTCGGTCTTTTTGGCTGAATTCCATGACTTCCTGCCAAGAATGCACGCCCAGCCCTGGCAGCGCTGCTTCGGGAGGCAGTTCGACATTTCGCAGCACCCAGCCCAGCGGGATCAATGCGGCGAGTCGCTCGATGTGAGCGGCGCGCAGTTCCTTTTGCCACAGCGCCTTCATGCCGGGAAAATGAAACAGCGCCAGCCAGAGCTTCTCTTCCAGATGAGCTTTCAACGGGGCATTGATACTGTCTGTCAATGTGGCGTAAGCCGGTAAGGCGGGGATATTTTTCCAATCGAACAACTCAAAAAAGCGATAGAGCGGACGTGTTTCCTGCGCATCTAACAATTCCGCGCGGATCACTTCACGATTGCCGCCGAGTTGCTCGACTAACCATTTCATTTCCGGTAGGTAGTCGGCGGATTCATCAGCGAGAGCGACGGCGCCACCTGCGGGAAGAACTTTGGAAAAACCATCGAGCATCCCCTGCCCGCCGCCGATGACGCTGAAACCCGCCTTTTCGTATTGAGCAGAAAGCCATGCCGTAACACCGATGCCACCAGGGACACTATCGATTTCCGTGAGCGAAAATCCTTTTTCTGTGAGCAGTAGGTCGGGACGAATGACGCGCGGCATGTCATTGGCGCGGTCGCCACGGCGGCCCGCATCGATCAACCACTGCGGCTTGCCTTTATCTAACATTCCCGCAATCCACGCAGGACCTTTCCCCTTCGCGCTGCGACGATAAATCACATCGCTGGCCTTTTGAAATTCGGCGAGCACGTGGCCGAGGCCTTCGAGTTCCTTCCAGAGTTTTTTTTCTAACAAAAATGGCTGAGGCGACCATTTCCACGCGCCGCCGCCAAACAATCCGGCTGGCGGCATGGCTGCTTGAATCGCGGCTAACGATAATTGAGGCAAATCACTCATCACATCAATCGCAAGGCACCGCGTATCAATTCTTCCACCGAAGCATCAGCGGCGGATTCGAGCACTTTCTTAATCGCTTTACGCGCATCGACCTGCTTGTAACCGAGGGCAATCAATGCCATTTCGGCATCGGCTGCCCCGTGCGAAATGCCGCCACCTGCCGCAGAGACCCATGTTTCAGTCACGCCGACTTTGTCTTTCAATTCCAAAATGATGCGCTCGGCAGTTTTTTTACCCAGTCCTTTGATTTTCGATAGTTCTGCCACGTCGGCATTGACCACGGCGGTTTTGAATCGCGCCACGGGAAGGCCACTGAGCACCGACATCGCGGTGGTCGGACCGATGCCGCTGACGCGATCGATCAGCAGCAAAAACACATCGCGTTCTTCTTCCGTGGCGAAGCCATAAAGCGTGTGCGCCGCCTCACGGATGTGTAAATAAGTGCGCATTTCCACCACCGCGCCTTCGCTTGGATGCAGGTGATCAAAGGTGCTCAGTGGCACATGCACTTCATAACCCACGCCCTGAACATCCAGAATCAACCGATTCGGATAGGCCTCCCATACTTTTCCACGAATGCGTGCAATCATCTGGCGAAAGCATTCCATAGAATTGTGAACTCGTCAATCTCGGCAATGACGATTGGTTTTTAGTTAGTGTAACCACTACGTGTCATCAAGAATTGTGAAAATGTGGATTCGGGATCGACAGACTCTGAAATCCGCCGCGACGGAGCTTGCGAAGTTACTCTCGAATCCAAGTCTTACTCATGTTTAAAACTACTCAACTTGTAACTCGCTTTGCAATCGTTTCACTGACCAAGCTAGATTCATCCGCGCTTGTTCTTCATAAATTTCTGCCATCGTCTCACTCTCGTAAATTACGGGACGCGCAAGAAATCCTTGAAGAATCTCGATGCGTTTTTCGCAATACACCTCAAGTGGCACAGACGCATATTCCTCACGGATTTGTGATTCGTATTCAGCATAGCGTTTTTGATCGCGGGCTAAAATATTCAGATCTAACGCCACCATGATCGCGGCATCCTCGTCGTCGTTGCTGCGGTGATCTTTGGTTGCCATGATCATATCGCTGACAAATTCAATCACCGATGACGAAGCCTCGCACTCTAACATAAACTCTTTTGCCATCTCGGCACTTTTCTGTTCATTATCTGCAGCACCAGGTTGATAGACGGCGTCATGAAACCAGATCGCCACTTCAATCAATGCCAAGCGTTCCTCATCACCATCAATTTCATCCAACTCTTCAAGGCATTCCTCCAAATGAAACGGCGTATGATACTTGCGATGCGGCTCTGTCATGCACTTCACCAAGCGTTGAAACCAAGCGGTAGCACATTGATGTGAGCCACCTAAAAACTCCACCAATTCGATCCAACGTTTTTTTGTCGCGTATTCCATTTTGTTATTATTCTAATATTCTATAAGTCATAACACCTAACCGCATTATTCGTAAGGATGTTTTGCTGTTCATTCTCGCTCAATGAAGCGACGAACGCGCGCATCATGAAGGCGCATTGCTGATAAGAATCAAGACGAAGCAAGCAGACTGGCCAATCAGTGCCAAACATCAATTTATTTGGGCCAAAAATTGCTAACGTTTCTTCAAAGTAGGCATGCAAGGTAGCTTGATCAATTTCCGCATCACGCACTTCCGTGGCCATGCCTGAAATTTTCACACCAATTACATGGTCGCGCTGAGCGATCTCGCACATGCCTTTTTTCCATTTCTCGCTGATCCGTCCTTTGTGAATTTCAGGCTTTGCAATATGATCGATGATGATCGGCAATTCAGGATGGAGATCGATCATCGCCGTGGCGACTTCGAGTTGCCTTTCGAAAATCAGCAAATCATAACGCAGATGCGTTTTGGCTAAGGCCGACAAACCACGATGAAACTCAGGGCGAGAAAAGTATTCATCTGCTTCCTCCTGCAGCACATGACGCAATCCTTTGAGTCGTCCCTCGTGTTGCCATTCGTCTAACATCTGCTCAATCCCCTCGTCGATCAATGGCAACCAACCGACCACGCCGCGAATCACGGGCGACTTTGCGGCGAGTCCTAACAACCACCGAGTTTCGTCGATGATTTGTCGTGCCTGCACTGCCACCGTACCCTCCACACCAGCACTACTGGTAACGGCGTGTAATTCATCTAACAGATAATTTTTTGACAATACACTCTCTTGCGGAATCCATGGATATTCTTCCTGTGAGTATTGCCAAAGGTGGTGATGGGAATCAATCATAAGAAATCGTATTTTTGTTAGAAATTTCCAAACAAATCCATTTGCGGCGGATTGGCGTCTGGCATGGTATTAGCAGTCCTAGTGTTCTTCGCCTTAGGACCATCTTTCTTCGCATCAGGGCGAGTGGAATGCAGTTCTAGATGACTAAGAATTGCCTTAGCGCGATCAATCACGGGTTGCGGTAAGCCCGCGAGGCGCGCTACTTGAATGCCGTATGATTTATCGGCGCAACCTGGGAGAATTTTGCGGAGAAAAATAATCTCATCGTTCCATTCGCGCACCGCTACATTATAATTTGCCACTGCCGCACGAGTATTGGTGAGATCAGTTAGTTCATGATAGTGCGTTGCGAAAAGCGTGCGACACTGCGTAAGATCATGCAAATGTTCCGCCACGGCCCACGCGATCGATAGACCATCGAAAGTAGCAGTGCCACGGCCAATTTCATCGAGAATGACTAACGATTTCTCAGTAGCGTTATTCAAAATCAACGCCGTTTCATTCATTTCTACCATGAACGTTGATTGACCACGCGATAAATCATCCGAGGCGCCGACACGACAAAAAATTCGATCTACTATACCTATCGTAGCAGATTCCGCCGGCACAAACGCTCCCATTTGCGCCATCAAGGTAATCAATGCCACTTGACGTATGTAGGTAGATTTACCTGCCATGTTAGGCCCAGTGAGAATATGAATCAACGAATTTGAGGAATCAATCTCAGTATCGTTCGGCACAAATGTTTCACCGACAATGGTCTGCTCTAACACCGGATGTCGACCATTCACAATGTGTAAATTGCGAGATTCCTCTAGCATCGGACGCACGTGACGATACCGTTGCGCCGTTTCCGCAAGAGAACAAAGCACATCCAACGTGGCCACCGCAGCCGCAGTAGTCTGCAAGGCTTCTAGATGCGTGCAGACGTGAGTTCGTAGTTGCAAAAAAAGCTCATACTCGAGCTGACGTGAGCGCTCTTCAGATCCGAGCACTTTGCTCTCCATTTCTTTAAGCGCAGGCGTGATGTAGCGCTCGGCATTCGCCAATGTTTGCTTGCGAGTATAATCATCAGGAACTTTCGCGAGCTTAGAAGTAGTAATTTCAATGAAGTAACCGAAGACGTTATTGAATTTGATTTTCAAGGTATCGATCCCCGTCCGCTGACGCTCCGACTCCTGAAGTTTGGCAATCCAGCCTTTGCCATCGCGTGAGATGACCCGCAATTCATCGAGCTCTTCTGAATATCCATCGCGAATGATCCCACCTTCCTTCAGTGTGGCAGGCGGTTCTTCTGCTAATGCCTTCGTAAAAAATGCGGTCAACTCGGAGAAGTCATGCAACGAATTGACGATCAGATTTTTCTGCTCGTCTTGCAAATGCAATGCTTGCAAGTCCTCCTTCAACGGTGGAATTTGCTCTAAAGAAAGTGCCAATGCTTGCAGATCGCGGGCATTGCCAGCGCCTTGTGATAGGCGACTCGTAGTGCGCTCGATATCGCGAATCTGCTTCATCGCATCGCGGCATTTTGATAAAATAAAAGGTTCCGCTAACAATGCTGCGATGAAATTTTGCCGTTGCTCCAGCAGATCACGTTTGCGCGATGGGTGAAGAATCCACTCGCGCAACATACGAGCTCCCATCGGCGTATGAGTCCGATCAAGCACACCTAACAACGTATGCTCACGGCCTGCTCGGGAATCAACCAAATCCAAATTTCGCTGTGAGGCCGAATCAATTAACATCACCGACAATGATTCTCTCACCCGCAGAGTGCGCAAGTGATCACAGCCACGCCGCAGTTGATGAATCAAGTAATGCAAAGCGGCACCAGCAGCGCCGATGGCCGACTTTAACTCTGAGCAACCAAAGCCATCCAGCGATTGCACGGCGAAATGATCTAACAAAAAAGTCTCCGCTTGACCGGGCATGAAGGTATAACCATCGTAGGCCAAGACATTTCTCCAAGAGCCAAAAGCCGCCGTTTGATCGTCAGGGATCAATAATTCCGAAGGCGTGAGACGCGCCAATTCATCCTCGAGTTGCCCCTTATCGGCATACTCCCCTAAGGTGAACTCACCAGTCGAATGATCAATGCTCGCGAGCCCAAATTTTTTACCTTGTTGGTAGACCGCTGCTAAATAGTTAGGTCGTTGCGTATCTAACA
This sequence comes from Akkermansiaceae bacterium, assembly GCA_903878115.1. Taxonomy (GTDB): domain Bacteria; phylum Verrucomicrobiota; class Verrucomicrobiia; order Verrucomicrobiales; family Akkermansiaceae; genus UBA956. The sequence continues at coordinate 6,199 of CAIRGO010000203.1, forward strand.
AATTGATATCGTCAATCGAGCCAGCAGTGAGAATTCGAGAAATTTCTCGATTCACCAATTTCCCTGGAACAGGATCGGAGGTTTGCTCAGCGATGGCCACGCGTTTACCCGCTTTCAACAACCGCGCCATGTAAGCTTCTGCTGCATGCCAAGGAATCCCACACATCGGCACCAAATGTCGTTTGGTCAGAGCCACATTTAAGATCGGCGCGGCTGTTTTCGCATCCTCGAAAAACATTTCGTAAAAGTCCCCAAGCCGATAAAGCAAGATCATGTCCGCAGGCAACGACCGGCGGATGGCCTGATACTGCGCCATCATCGGTGTTAGTTCGGTACTGCTCATGCGCGAGAGTTTTACGAAAGGAACTCCACAATGGGAATAAGAATTCGTTTTTTTGAGAAAAAATTTCGTATTTTAAATCCATCCGTCGAGCTTGCCAAATCATTTGCGTGATGTAACATCACTCCCGCTTCGGCATTATCAATGAATGAAATCGCACAACAACTCAAGCTCGGCAAACAAGTAGTCGAACTACTTGATGCTGCTGAATGTCTTGAGATATCAACGCTTGCTGGCCAATCTGCGGAGGAATTTCACAGCAAACTCACGGCGATCAATAGTGAGAGGAAAATTCACAAAATAATGCCCTCCCTGGCTCAGGTGAGCGAATGGATTTCGAAGGCAAACCAGCAATTAGCATCTTCACCCCAAACAGAAGAAATTCCCGCCGGGCCGACTTATGTAAATTTTGAATACGACCCCGAAATAGTAGAAATGATTTCCATGTCTCCGCTGGCGCTGCCGCTGCCGGGGAAATTGTTAGCCGAAAAAGGAGTTCCGGTGCTTGACATTCCCATCGCCGTTTTACTGACCAATGCCCCGGGCGACGTTTCTCTCCGTGTCGGAACCAAAGCACCTGCGAAATCGGAATCAAAAACCATGATGCAAATCCCCAGTTCGACGGGAGGAAATGTGAATTCGATTACATTCGGCACGGTAAAAGAAGAAATTAGTGTCGGACGTTTTCGAACTACGGAAGATTTAGTCCACCCTTCCAAACGCGCTGCGCCGGTGGTTGATGCGCCGATCAATCCTCGCCATCAACTGATGCGAAGCACCTTGCCTGAAACAAATGAGGGCGTGAGTCCGCATTCACGCCGCTACGTCCGCGGCGTATTGCACACCAATCGTGGACAAGTCCTCTGGGGCGCGATTTTCACCATCGCATGCCAACTCATCATCCCGATTGGAATCATGGCGGCACTGATGTTACTGATGAAGGATCAGCAACAAGCAATGTTTCAATGGGTTCCCGGCTGGTTCATCGTGCTACCATTTTTGGTTTTTGTGTTTGGCTTGCTTTATTTCCTGGTGAGTTTTCATGCCAGTTGCCGTGTCTGTGGACAGAAATGCTTCGTGCCGCGTGAATGCTTAAAAAACAAAAAAGCCCACCACCTTCCCGTGCTTGGCTATATTTTGCCAACGGCCTTGCACATGCTGGTGTTTCGCTGGTTTCGTTGTGCTCATTGCGGCACGCCGATTCGCTTAAAGGAATGATTATTCCTTACTTCTACTATCCATGATGATTGTCACGGGACCATCATTGCACAGAGAAACTTTCATGTCCGCGCCAAAAATCCCGCGTTTTACGGGACGCCCTGACACCCTAAATAACGTCTCGCAAAACATCTCATACAATGGTTTCGCATGTTGCGGACGTGCCGAACGCAGAAACGACGGACGATTCCCCTTATGAGTCGAAGCATGCAAGGTGAATTGACTAATCACTAACATTTCTCCGCCGAGCGCATTCACATCACAATTCATCTTATCGTCGGCATCGGCAAAAATCCGCAAATGGGCGATTTTCCCCGCCAACCAATCGACATCCATCGCATCATCCACCAATTCAACGCCCAAAAAAATCAACAAGCCTGCGCCAATCGAAGAAATTTCTTCCCCATTCACGACCACGGCCGCATGACTCACTCGCTGTATGACCGCACGCATGGTTCAATCAAGCAAATCCGCCACCGCTTGCAAAGCACGCATTGCTGAGATTTTTAAAAAAATCCGCTTATCTTACAGAATTTTCTTGCATTTCTGCTAATTTCTGGTTTCTTCCCTGCGCCTTCACAGGACAGAACGGCCATGCTGGCTGCACTGAACCGAACAATATTATGAGCGAAAATACCGTAAATCTCAACGATTACAAACAACACGAAAAAGACACTGGCAGCGCAGATTATCAAATCGCACTGATGACCCAACGCATCGCCCACTTGACCCAGCACCTTGGCACTCATGTGAAAGATAACTCGTCACGCCGTGGTCTCCTTAAATTAGTGGCTCAGCGCCGCAAACTTCTCAACTACGTGAAAGATCACTCGGAAGAGCGTTATCAGAAAATCATCACTGGATTAGGGCTCCGCCGCTAATCATACACTTTATCCAAACGGCCACCGGGGAAATCTCAGTGGCCGTTTTGACAAAACAGCAGCCATCATTTTCCTCGTGAAAAAAGGCTACTGTGGACAGCAACCCTAATATCCCTTTCTAACCTGCGGATTTCTTACTCCAACGGTTTATCACTTTCGGGTCTGTCCAACACAACACAACAAACACCCCCATCGACACCGTGTCGCTGGGTTTAACGAACAAAAAGAAAATAGACAGATATGAATATACACAATGTTACCATTGAAGTGGGTACCAATCCCATGATTATTGAAACTGGCAAACTTGCCAAACTCGCCGACGGTGCCGTCACCGTTCGCTGCGGTGATACCATCATCTTGGTCACCGCCGTTTCTGCTTCGAAAGTGAAAACCGGCCAAACCTGGTTCCCACTCTCGGTAGAATACAAAGAAAAAGCCTCTGCTGCTGGCGTATTCCCTGGTGGTTACTTCAAACGCGAAGGACGCCCTACGGAAAAGGAAATTCTCACCTGCCGCATGACCGACCGTCCTCTGCGTCCGCTGTTCCCCAAAGGCTACCTCTATGAAACGCAAATCGTTGCGATTCTCCTGAGTGCTGATGGCGTCAATGATGCCGACATTCTCTCGATGAATGGAGCCTCTGCCGCGCTTTGCCTCTCGGATATTCCTTTCGCTGGCCCAATCGGTGCTGTGCGGGTAGGTCGCGTGAACGGCGAATTTGTGATCAACCCAACTCACGATCAACGCGCCGAAAGCGATCTTGATCTCGTGTATGTTGGTGGCAAAACTGACGTTATCATGATCGAAGGTTCTGCGTTGGAACTACCAGAGCCAGAATTCATTCAATCATTGCATTTCGCTCAAGCAGCGGTGCAAAAAATCATCGCCGCCCAGGAAGAACTCGTTGCCAAAGCCGGAAAAGCCAAGCGCGAATACACTGTGACCGTGGCCAAAGATGAACTGCTCGAAGTTGCCTACGAAATCGCTGGCAGCCGTATCGAAGCCGCCATCTATGCAGCTTCTAAAGTAGAACGTGGCAAGAAAGTCGGCGCTCTGCGTGATGAAGTGGAAGCAGCAATCATGGCTCGCTTCCCCGCCACCACAGAATTTGAAATCGAACAAGCTTTCGAATACCTGCAGAAAAAAGCATTCCGTATTTCCATCATGGAAAAAGGTCTGCGCGCTGACGGACGTAAAGTAGGTGACCTCCGCCCGCTCCACGGTGAAGTCGGTCTTCTTCCTCGCGTTCACGGATCGGCTTTATTCTCACGTGGTGAAACACAAGCACTTGCCATCGCCACTCTCGCCCCTGCGGACGAGAAACAGGAAATGGACAACTATGCTGGCGGCGAAACGGAAAAACGTTTCATCCTGCATTACAATTTCCCTCCATTCTCGGTAGGTGAAACCGGCCGCATGGGCGGACTCAACCGTCGCGAAATCGGTCACGGTGCTCTTGCGGAACGCTCGATCGCTGCGGTCATTCCTCACGAAAGTGAATTCCCCTACGCCATGCGAGTAAATACCGAAGTCACCGAATCGAACGGCTCGACCTCGATGGCGACCGTTTGCGCAGGTGTGATGTCACTGCTCAATGCAGGCGTTCCTCTCAAAGCAACCGTTGGCGGCATCTCCTGCGGATTGGTTACGGAAATGGACGAAAATGGCAACATGAAAGCCTACACCACATTGCTCGACATCATCGGCAGTGAGGATTTCTACGGCGACATGGACTTCAAACTTTGCGGCACCCGCGCTGGTGTCACAGGTTATCAGTTAGACCTAAAACTTCCTGGCATCCCTCTTTCCCTTCTTGAGGAGGGCATCGAAGTCGCCAAAAATGGCCGTCTAAAAATCATCGATAAAATGGAGGAGTCCATCAGCGCTCCTGCTGAACTCAGCCCCTATGCACCGCGCATTGTTTCGGTGAAAATCCCCGCTGATCGCATCGGCGAACTCATCGGACCAGGCGGAAAAAACATCAAAGGCATTCAAGCAGAATCCGGTGCTCAACTTAGCATCGATGACGACGGCACCGTGCACATCTACGCTTCCAAGCAAGTCGGTCTCGACCGCGCCAAGGAAATGATTGATCGCATGTTCGCTGAGATCGAAGTTGGCAAGACCTACACCGGTCGCATTGTCAGTATCACAGCTTTCGGTGCTTTCATGGAAGTACTTCCCGGTAAAGACGGACTCGTCCACGTTTCTGAACTTGCCGAAGGGCGTGTAGAAAAAGTCGAAGACGTCGTCAAAAAAGGCGACACCATCACGGCAAAATGCCTCGGTGTTGACGAAAAAGGTCGCGTCAAAATGAGTCGCAAAGCTTATCTCCGCGATCAAGCGCAGAAAGCCGCTGCTGATTCAGGCGACCAAGGTTAATTCCGACACCTAACCAAATATTTCAAAGCTGCCATGCTCTCGAGCGTGGCAGTTTTTTTTGCGTTTCATGATGAAAAAATCTTTGCTGTTTTTTTTCAAAAAAAACTCGCCTTCTACGTCAAATAACCCCACAGTGGTTTCGGGTCGATCCATTAACTCCTATCACAAAACACCATGAGCCTCCACGCACAACTTAGCCCCGAAGCACAAGCACGCCTTGATGCGATGAAGAGAAACTCCACCATTTCCTCTATCATCATCGCCATTCTTAGTCTTGTTCTCATTGGTCTTCTACTAGCCTTTGTATTCATCAAGCCGTTCCTGAAAGAGACTCCCGTCATCGTCAGTTACAACGCCTCCATTCCTACGGAAGAAAACATGGAGACGAAAAAAGTCAGCACCAATACCGCACAAAAACCTTCTGCTCCTTCTTCCTCAAGTGCTAAAGTGATCGCTGCCATGACCACTTCCAATGTCGCCATTCCGATTCCAGAAGTTGATGTCCCCTCGCCCTCCACCGATTTCGGTAACGGCGATGACTTTGGCGACGGTTGGGGTTCTGGTGGTGACGGTGCCGGCGGCGGCGGCGGCTTCGGCGCCATCCCTGCCCAAATGCGCAAACGTTGCTCCAAAGAAGACCGCATACAGCGTCTTACAGAAACCGGGGGCAACGAACAGTGCGAAGAAGCCGTATTGAAATCTCTCCGTTGGATGAAGTCCACCCAAGCTGCTGATGGCTCATGGGGCGGCGGCAATAAAGCTGCGATGACTGGTCTAGGACTACTATGTTATTTGGGACACTGCGAAACACCACTCTCCGAAGAATTCGGCGAATCATGTCTAAAAGCGATGACTTTTCTCATCAACCATGGCATGAAAAATAACGGCATGTTAGCCGATAACGTAGCCGCGCACTCTGGATGTTATGAACATGCCATCGCCGCTTACGCGCTTGCTGAATCCACTACCTTTTGCAAACAGCTCAATATCACAGTGCCCAACCTGCCAGAAGTCACTCAAAAAGCTGGACAATTGATCATAGACCGCCAACACGAAAACGGCGGATGGGCCTACGAATACAAAGAAGGCGCTGGCGCTCACACGGACACCTCGATCGTCGGTTGGCAGTTACAGGCCCTCAAGGCGATGAAAGTCACCGGGCTCGATTTCAAAAACCTAGCACGTTCCGCTAGCAGAGGAATAGAGTTTTTCGATGACAAGCAAAATGAAGATGGCGGCTACGGCTACACTGGCAAAAACCCTGTGGGCCAGGCAGGCTTCCACACACTCACTGGTGTTGGTGTGCTATGCTTACAAATATGGGGCAAGGAATCCAATGCAGGCGTGCGCAAAGGCGCTAAGTACATTGAAAAATCCTTCAAGCTTGATTGGAACACTAAGGATAGCGATCTCTATGCCCACTACTATGCAGCACAGGCGATGATGAACCGCGGCGGAACTGAATGGAAAAAATACAATGAACTGATGCGCGATGAAGTTCTGAAAAATCAAAATGCTGACGGCACATGGAAAGATGTCGGTCAGGGAGCAGGAGTCGGCGGCGCATTCAGCGGCGGCGGTCAAGGTCAGTTCTATCGAAACTGCCTTGCTACGCTCATGCTGGAGGTTTACTACCGCTTCCTCCCCAGCTCAGCGCATTAATCAACCACTCAATTTTATTCACAAAAAAAGACGATCAGCATGATCGTCTTTTTTTGTCCCAGCATAAAAAATGCAATTGCCTACTAGAGCACAGAAAAAATTTGATTATTTCTTAAAATAACTCTAAGATGTTTCCACCACTAACCGTTACCAAAAAACTGAGTACTATTGCTTAGTCAAAACATAACCAAACATTCCCATGAGCCTCCACGCACAACTTAGCCCCGAAGCACAAGCTCGCCTTGATTCGATGAAACGAAATTCCACCATTTCTTCGATCATCATCGCTATTCTTTCTCTCGTTCTGATCGGCCTTTTATTGGCTTTTGTATTCATCAAGCCGTTCCTGAAAGAGACTCCAGTCATCGTCAGTTACAACGCCTCCATTCCTACGGAAGAAAACATGGAGACGAAAAAAGTCAGCACCAATACCGCACAAAAACCTTCTGCGCCTTCTTCCTCGAGCGCTAAAGTGATTGCCGCGATGACCACTTCCAATGTTGCCATTCCCATCCCAGAAGTTGATGTCCCCTCGCCCTCCACAGATTTCGGTAACGGCGATGATTTCGGCGACGGCTGGGGTTCTGGCGGTGACGGTGCCGGCGGTGGCGGGGGCTTCGGTGCCATCCCTGCTCAAATGCGCAAACGTTGCTCTAAAGAAGACCGTATACAGCGCCTTACAGAAACTGGCGGCAATGAAAAATGCGAAGAAGCCGTATTGAAATCTCTCCGTTGGATGAAGTCCACCCAAGCCGCTGATGGCTCATGGGGCGCTGGCAACAAAAACGCCATGACGGGTCTGTGCTTACTTGCCTACCTTGGCCATTGCGAAACTCCTCTCTCGGAAGAATTCGGCGAATCATGTCTAAAAGCAATGACCTACCTCATCAACGTAGGCATGAAAGCGAACGGGATGCTCGCCTCTGCTCCAGCCTCTCAGCCTGCCTGCTACGAACACGCCATCTGCGCCTATGCCCTCGCAGAATCCACTACTTTTTGCAAACAACTCAATATCAATGTGCCTAACCTACCAGAGGTTACTCAAAAAGCTGGGCAATTGATCATCGATCGCCAACACGAAAACGGTGGTTGGGCCTACGAATACAAAGAAGGACAAGGTGCTCACGTGGACGTTTCTATCGTTGGTTGGCAGATGCAAGCCCTCAAAGCGATGAAGGTTACTGGTTTGGATTTCAAAAATCTCAGCCGCTGCTCAACGAAAGGACTTGATTATTTGAAAGACAAACAAAATGGTGAAGGAGCTTATGGCTATACAAGTGCGAATGGTGCTGCTCACTCACTCACTGGTGTCGGTGTCCTCTGTCATCAAATCTGGGGCAAGGAATCAACTTCTGATGTGCGTAAGGGTGCCAAGTATATTGAGAATAAATTCAAACTCGATTGGAATACCGTAGACGCCGACCTCTACGCTCATTACTACGCAGCTCAGGCGATGATGAATCGCGGCGGCACCGAATGGAAATAATACAACTATTTAATGCGCGATGAAGTGCTGAAAAATCAAAGCCCTGATGGCACCTGGAAAGACGTAGGCGGTGGCAAACCAATTCCCCACGGCGCCACTTTCCAAGGCGGCGGCCAAGCCCAACTCTATCGCACTGTGCTTGTCACCCTGATGATGGAAGTTTACTACCGCTTCCTCCCCAGCGCCGCCCATTAATAGAACACTCACCTAACAAATTTCAAAAAAGACGATCATCTCGATCGTCTTTTTTTTGTATCCATCTCACTCATGATTTTACTGTAAAAAATAACAACTAAGACTTTTTCGTAGGAGTGCGTTACAACTCATACAGAGCATCTCTGTGTAAAACATCTAACAACCTAACAATTATGAGCCTACACGCACAACTCAGTCAAGAAGCACAATCACGCCTTGATTCCATGAAACGAAATTCCACCATTTCTTCCATCATCATCGCTTTTCTCGCCGTCATTCTAGTCGGCCTGCTACTAACGTTTATTTTGATCGATCCTATTTTCAAGGATACAGAAGCGATCATGGCTTATAAAAAACCAGAACAGCCGGTGGAAAAAATCACCGCGCAAAAAGTAAATACCAGCACGACACAAAAACCTTCGGCTCCTTCGATGGCAAGTGCTCGCGTTCTCGTTTCTCTATCTGCATCGAACCTGTCCATTCCCGTTCCTGAAGCCGATGTACCCTTGCCCTCTAACGATTATGGCAACGGCGATGACTTTGGCCAAGGTGGCCTTGGCGATGGCACTGACGACAACGGCAGCCCTGGATCATTTGTCGGGATCACAACATCTGTCAGCAAACGCTGCTCCAAAGAAGACCGCATACAACGCCTTGCCGAAACTGGCGGCAATGAGCAATGTGAAGAAGCCGTGCTCAAATCACTGCGCTGGATGAAGTCCACTCAAGCTGCCGATGGCTCATGGGGCGGCGCTAACAAAACTGCCATGACCGGGCTTGGCCTGCTCGCTTATCTCGGCCATTGCGAAACACCCATCTCAGAGGAATTCGGTGAATCCTGCCTAAAAGCGATTACCTTCCTCATCAACCATGGTATGAAAAATAATGGCATGTTAGCCGACAACCCCGCCGCTCACTCCGGTTGCTATGAACACGCCATTGCCGCGTATGCTCTCGCCGAATCCACTACCTTTTGCAAACAGCTAAAACTCAAAATTCCAAATTTAGAAGAAGTCACCCAAAAAGCCGGACAAATCATCATCGATCGCCAGCACAAAAACGGCGGCTGGGCTTATGAATACTCTGAGGCCGATAATGCACATACCGATGTCTCGATCGTCGGTTGGCAGTTGCAAGCGCTCAAGGCCATGAAACTCACTGGACTCGATTTCAAAAACCTCCCCCGCTGCGCCAGCAAAGGCCTAGAATTCTTCGATGACAAACAAGCCGAAGATGGCGGCTACGGTTACACAAACGCCAACCCCGTAGGCGCGGCTGGTTTCCACACCCTAACTGGTGTCGGCGTGCTCTGCCTGCAAATCTGGGGCAAAGAGTCCACTGCTGGCGTGCGCAATGGAGCCAAGTGCATTGGAAAAACCTTTAAGCTCGATTGGAACACCAAAGATAGCGATCTTTATGCCCATTACTACGCTGCCCAAGCGATGATGAACCGTGGTGGCAACGAATGGAAAAAATACAACGATCTCATGCGCGATGAAGTATTGAAAAATCAAAACGCTGATGGCACATGGAAAGACATCGGCAATGGTGCTGGCGTAGGCGGAGCGCTGCGAGGCAACGGCCAAGCACAGTTCTATCGCAACTGCCTCGCCACCTTAATGTTAGAAGTTTACTACCGCTTCCTCCCCAGCTCTGGCGGCAGGTAATGAGTCTTCTTATAGCTATCGGACAAAAACCCAAGAATTCTCACTGAAAAAAAAAATCCTGCCTTCCTCTGTGTAATCAGTGGTAAAAAATTCTTCCTTCGCGCCTTCGTGGCTTCGTGTGAAATCATTACCATTATGCTCTACCGCACCAAAGGTGCTACCACTCGATAGCCCAGCGCATCGCGCTGGGATCGTAGCATCCAGAAGAACTCAAAGCCCTGAAAGAGCGTAACTCGCCTAAGCGCAAGTCTACGTTTTCTCAAGTATCGCCCTTTCAGGGCTCGTCTCTCTATTGCATTCCTATTTCCCATGACGTTGCCATGGCCTAACGACTTATTGCACCCTTGGCGCGCCTGAACATTCACACCACCAGCATTCTGTAAATTCTGAACAATTCAGCAATTCTGTTAAAATCTGCCCTAATCTCCCAGCGCTGTTAAGAATTTCTCACTGAATCAAACTCAAAAAAATCCTGCCTTTCTCCGTATAATCCGTCGTTACAATTTCTTTGAAGCGGACTGAAGTCCGCGCTCCTATGATGATAAAATCTTGCTTTCTCTAGCCTTAGCGTCTTGGCGAACTTCGCGGTTAATCAAACTTAAAAAATCGTCACAATCGAACTACCCCACTTCATCACTGCATGGTTGCTTTTCATTAAAAAATACCATCAAATGAAGCACCACGATGAAACAAATTCTGTTCTTTTTAGCGCTATTGTCCTTGGCACCAGTTCATGCCAAGGATATTCGCGTCGCCACGTTCAATGTTTCATTTTTTCGCAAAACCAGCGGCCAATTGATCGCTGATCTCGCGCTGCCTAATCAACCACAAATCGAAGCGGTGACTTCGTTAATCAACGACATCAATCCCGATGTCATCTTGCTGAACGAATTTGACTTCGATGAAAAAAATCTAGCAGTTCAAGCATTCGGCAAAAAATATCTGCACGATGCTTACCCGTATCACTTTACCGCACCCGTGAATACCGGAGTCCCCAGCGGCATGGACATGAATCACGATGGCGACATTGCCGATCCAGAGGATTGCTTTGGCTTCGGCACCCACCCAGGTCAATACGGGATGGTGTTACTTTCCAAGTTTCCCATCGATTCCTCATCAGTGCGCACTTTCCAAAAATTTCTCTGGCATGATTTGCCTAACAATTTTTTGCCTACATTTCACTATTCCGAAGAGCAACAAAAAATCCTACGCCTGTCGTCAAAGAGTCATTGGGATGTGCCCGTGTTGATCGATGGGCAAACGCTACACATTTTATGCAGTCACCCCACGCCACCAGCGTTCGATGACGGTCAGGCAATCAATCTAACAGAAAAATCTCCCGTCGATTGGAATGGTCGTCGCAATCACGATGAAATACGACTATGGGCGGAATACATCCAGCAACCAGAGGCCACGTGGCTCGTCGACGACAAAGGAAAAGTCGGTGGACTCCCCGCGAAAAGTCGCTTTGTGATTCTCGGTGATTTGAATGCCGATCCGATCGATGGCAACTCGGTAAAAGACGCGGCAAAACAATTGTTAGATCATCCTTTAATCAACGCTTCGGTTGTCCCCAAAAGCGAAGGAGCACTGGCAAAGGTGCCCGCATCATTTTCACAACGCGAAACAAAAACCTCCCATTTTAACTTGCGCTGTGACTACGTATTGCCATCGCGCTTTGGCATCGAAGCAATCAGTGCGGGTGTGCATTGGCCAAAAAACAATCCACTGATCGATCTTGCCAGTGATCATCGCATGATTTGGGTAACGATAAAAATCACTCCATAAAAAAACGCACGTGCCTTGCGACACGTACGTTAGAAAAAAGAATCACGCTAAGATCAATGCTCGCGGCAGAAACTTTCAAAGCGATCAAGGCCTTCCGCAAGCACGTCAAGCGTGGTGCAATAGCTCAAACGAATGCCGTCATCGTAGCCAAAAGCAACACCAGGAACGGCAGCAACTTTGTAACGTGAGAGAAGTTTGTCGCAAAGGTTTACCGATTTCAATCCGAGCTTGCCCGTATAGACAAAGAAGTAAAACGCACCTTTAGGCTCCACCACGCGGATGTTATTGATCGAACGCAGACGGCTGAGCATGAACTGACGTTTCACATCATACTCTGCGGCCATATCACTGACGAATGTTTGATCACCCGTGAGTGCGGCAAGAGCACCGTATTGCGCAAAGCTGGTGGCGTTCGATACGGTATGATTCTGAATTTTTTCAATCGCAGCAGCAATCGCTGGTGGCGCGGCGGTGTAGCCAAGGCGCCATCCGGTCATCGAATATCCTTTAGAAAATCCATTAACGGTGATGGTGCAAGCGTGCAACTCAGGACTAAGCGAAGCGATCGAGACATGCTCGGCGCCATCATAGACGAGTTTTTCGTAAATCTCATCGCTCAGGATGCAGATGTCTTCCGAGAGAGCAATTTCACCTAAGGCAGTTAATTCGTCGGCGGTGTAAACTGCGCCAGTTGGATTGCCAGGTGAGTTGATGATGATCATCTTGGTGCGCGGCGTCATCGCGTCTTCGAACTGCTCAGGAGTGATTTTCCAACCAGTCGCCTCAGAAGTTTCGATTACTACCGGAACGCCACCAGCAAGCAGCACCATTTCTGGATAGCTGACCCAGTATGGTGCAGGAATGATGACTTCATCGCCTTCTTCTACCATCGCAAGAATCGCGGTGTAGCATGCCATTTTTGCACCGGCGGTAACGCAAATATCTTTGGCGTCATAGTGCAGATTGTTGTCAGCCTTGAGCTTTGCTGCGAGTGCGTCGCGCAGTTCAGGAATGCCAGCAGCAGGAGTATATTTGGTGAAACCTGCCATGAGTGCCGCGGCACCCGCTTGTTTGATGTGTTCTGGGGTGTCCATTTCTGGCTCACCACCAGCGAGACCATATACTTCTTCACCACGAGCCTTCATGGCCTTTGCCTGATTGGTGATCGATAGTGTGAGTGATGGGGAGACTTTGTGAATTCTAGATGAGATACTTTCCATGTCGGCGCGCGTTTGTGTTAGTGCTCCTCAGACGAGCAACGATATGTTTTTCGCGCGTCGCCTGCGGTGCGGACGCACCTTTTGCCCATTCTGCCCGAGCAACGCAAGCGCAATGCGCGTTTGTGTGAAATTTTTTCTCCGCGAAACTTGCTGCAAGAACCCGTGAGGAGTTATTTTCTCCCGAGAACTAAGGAATCCAAAGCGCCGCGCCATTCAAAAAAAGCTACCCCCGCCCTCGGCAAGCCGAAACCCTCCACGGGCGGCGGCAAGCCTCCGCACTCCGGGTGTAAGCCAATCTCGTTTCCCCTCTATAGAATTTCTTGCTTACTTCGTGGCTTCGTGTGAGATCCTGCCTTTTTTGTCAAAGATCAGACAGATCGCCCCTGTGCCTTTTCCTTCACACTGCTCACTAACAAATTCTGTTAATTTCCCCATCTAAAATTCTGTCCAAAAAAAAACGCCCACCAGTTACGGTGAGCGTTTGTAGAAAAAATAAGATCGCGGTAATTATTCACCAAGACCGAAGCGTACGTAGCGACGAATGCTGAGTGTATCACCCAACTCTTTGCTCTTGGCTTCGAGAAGTGATTTCAGTGTCACGCTAGGATCTTTAACGAAGCCTTGCTCTAACAAGCAATTTTCCGAGAAGAATTTTTTGAGCATGCCTGGGATGATTTTATCAAGCATCGCTTCTGGTTTGCCTTGCTCGATCAATTGTGCACGGAAGATCGATTCTTCCGCAGCGATGATCTCAGCAGAGATGTCTTCACGAGCCAAGCCACGTGGACTCAACGCCGCGATGTGCAGGGTGATGTCCTTGATCAATTCACGGAATCCTTCGCTAGCCGCGGTATCGGCTTTGTCTGCACCAATCTCAAGCAGCACGCCTACTTTGCCACCCATGTGGATGTAGGAAGCAATAGCGCCTTCACCTTGAGCAGCAAAACGAACATACTTGCGGAACAGCAAGTTCTCACCAATCTCGGTGATTTTTGCTTTCAAGTTATCTTCTACGGACTGACCTGCATTGGTCGCAGCAAGGGCGGAATCGAGATCCGCTGCATCGGTAGCGATCAAGGTGTCAGCGATGCCGCTCACGAATCCTTGGAAGTTGTCGTTCTTAGAAACGAAGTCAGTCTCGCAGTTCACTTCTAACAAAATGCCAGACTTCCCATCGGTCGCAATACGTGCGGTGATGGTGCCTTCATTTGCGGCGCGATCAGCTTTTTTCGCGGCTTTGGCGATGCCTTTTTCACGAAGCAAAGTAACGGCAGCATCGATGTCGCCATTGGTTTCTTCGAGGGCGCGTTTGCAGTCCATCATACCCGCGTTGGTTTTATCGCGGAGTTCTTTTACAGTTGAAGCAGTAATCATAATCGTGTGTTGTGTAGGTAAATAATAGGGTTTATTCGTGATCGTTTGGAAGAAAAAAGGCGGCGCTGAGAAAGCTCAGGCCGCCCAGTAAAAAGTGCGGCTTACTTGGTAGCTACCACGATGGCGTCCACTAAGTTTTGCAAAATGATACGGATCGAGCGGATCGCATCGTCATTGCCTGGAATCGGATATTCCACTTTCGATGGGTCAGCATTGGTGTCCACAATCGCTACGATTGGGATTTTCAAACGACGTGCTTCCGCAACGGCGATTGATTCACGAGCTGAGTCCACGATGACAATTGCATCAGGAGCTTTTTCCAAATTGCGAATCCCGCGCAAGTTGCGCAGCAATTTCTCGCGCTCACGACCGAGGGCCGCGAGTTCTTTTTTCGACATCGCTTTGAACTCAGGTTGCTTCTCGATGTTTTCCAAATACTTCAAACGCTCCACGCTCTTACGCACGGTTTGCATGTTGGTGAGCATACCACCCAACCAACGATGGTTGACGTAGTTTTGATTGGTCGCATCAGCGGCTTCACGCACAGCTTCTTGCGCTTGGCGTTTGCAGCCGACGAAAAGAATTTTTTTGCCTTTGCTAGCAACGCCTGCGAGGAAATCGGAAGCTTTGTCGAGGCACTTGACTGTTTTGTCCAAATCGATGATGTAAATTCCACTCTTATCTTTCAAAAGATAAGGCTTCATTTTTGGATTCCATTTTTTCGTTTGGTGACCGTAGTGAACGCCAGCGTCCACCATTTCTGTGATAAGTTCGTTAATCATATTGGTATCGTTTGTCCCTTCTTAAAGCAGAAAGGGCGCTTTTGAAAGACCACCGCATAGAGTCCCTTCAGTCTTTCGTTAGTGAGCAGCGGTGCAGGAAGGGGCGGTGAACATAGGAGTCTCACGGCATTTGGCAAGCAAAAAGCGCAGGATTTCCTGAAAAAATGCGAAAAAGGCTAAAAGCTCGTTTGACACGACCATCGGCTTTACGGGACAGGCAGGCGGGACGCTCTGTCCAAATGGTAAATCTTGATGGTACTGACACAGATTTCACCAATTTACACGAATTTTAGAAGAGGATTTTTTGTGGATTAAATCATTCATAAAAAAACCTTAAATTTTCATTTTTTCATTCGTGAAAATCTGTGCAATTCGTGTCAAAATCGTTGACCATAAATTCTCCTTTCACAGAACTCGATTTGTGCGGGTGTAATTTTTCCGACCGACACGATAAAAACACAAGTAAAATATAGCATTTTCACAATGGTGAAAAAAAACGAAAAAATTTGTGACCATTTTCTCCAAAATTCCGTCTGCTTGAGTGAACGGTGGCACTTACCTGCCCAAACATTCCCTGGCCCCTTGCGTAAGCGTGTGAGTCCAACGTTCATCCAAATAAACCGCCTTCAATGCTGACTACATTGATTGGTTCCATAGCACGCGAACTCTTGGTCTTGATCAATGCCGCCACTCCCGCACAACATTTCCCCCAGACATCGGCGGCAAGCAACCGTGCAAGACGCGAACACTTGGCATGGTAACTTGGCGCCGATCATATTTTCCCCGTGTCTCATAGCCACCGGCGCTCCACCCCCTTCGGAGTGCCGGTTTATTTTTTGCGACGCTCTTGACGCATCATCATTTGCCACGATGATTCTGCATGCCTAGAACCATCGCCCTCATCGGCTCGAATTCGATCGTCGCTCAAGAAACCGCCAAGCTGCTCAGCGCTCGCGGGGATCAACTCATCACCGCCAGTCGCCATGCGGAAAATGCCCCCACCACCGCAATCAACAATTTCAGCACTCACCAGCATTTTGATGCCCTAGCTCCCACCGCTCTCCAATGGCCAGAAAAACTCGATGGCCTAGTATATTTCCCTGGCTCTATCACCCTCAAGCCATTTCACCGACTTACCATGGATGATTTTATGCGCGACCTACAAATCAACCTGCTCGGCGCGATCCAGGTTCTTCAATCTGCAACGAACGCACTCAAAGCCGCCGACCATGCCTCGGTGGTATTATTTTCTACCATCGCAGTCGATCAGGGCATGCCATTCCATGCCTCCATCGCTGCCGCAAAATCGGCCCTAGAAGGACTTGGCAAAAGCCTCGCCGCCGAGTGGGCCCCGCGCATCCGCGTGAATCTTATCGCCCCATCGCTCACCGACACCACCATGGCACAAGGATTATTGCAGGATGAATCAAGACGCAGCGCCGCCGCCAAACGCCACCCCTTGCAAATCGTAGGCAACGCCAATCATAGCGCCGCCCTTGTCGATTTCCTGCTAAGCGACTCATCCACTTTCATGACCGGCCAAATCCTCCGCCCTGACGGCGGACTATCCTCAGTAAAACTTTTTTCCTGATCCACCCAGAGTGCGGAGGCTTGCTTTTTTGTCAGGAAT
The DNA here is from genome assembly GCA_903878115.1 of Akkermansiaceae bacterium. Taxonomy (GTDB): domain Bacteria; phylum Verrucomicrobiota; class Verrucomicrobiia; order Verrucomicrobiales; family Akkermansiaceae; genus UBA956. The sequence continues at coordinate 22,824 of CAIRGO010000203.1, forward strand.
CAGACGAATCGGGTAAATTAGACCGATTAGACAGATCGCTCCTGCACTGCCCATTGCTCACTCTACCACCACACCAGCCGCAAACAATTGCTCCAAGTCAGGCAAATCCGCCGCACTATGCGCTGGCTGCGCTGCCAAAATTCGATTATTACGGAATAAAAATACCCCCGGCATTTGCAAGCCATCACCCGCCAAATGCCCCGCACCACAGCCACGAAAAATCGCCACCGCACCGCGAATCCACACCCGTGGACCAAATAATTCCAGAAAGCCACCCTTGCCCAAACCAAAGGCCCGATACAACTCACAAAACGGATCCGCGATCCGCGCCACGCCAGTTTTCGCGCCCAAATAACTCGTCTCACGGCCAGACTGCAACATGTGTATCAACACCAGGCGTGAATCATGCTGCCGCGCCTGCTCTTCTAACATCGCCAAACTTCGCAAAATCTGTCGCGTGAAGGTGCAACCAAAATGCCGCATGAATACCAAGATCACCGTTTTGTCGGTCGATGCCTCGGCCAAGGTCTCACCCGTGGACAAGGTATAACTCTTCGCCGCAGCCTCTGGTGTCAGCGGTTGTTGATAAATTGGCGCGATCCCCGCCCGCGCTTGGATCGACGCCCATAAAATCATCAAAAATGGCACCAACCACACCACATCATCCACCACCATTAAGCCAATCAATTTTGGCGGAAATACCTCATCCACCCACGCATACAACGAGGCCCCCACCACAATGATAATCTTCAACGTACACATCAAAATAATTCGCCAATGCTTGATCGGATCGCGCGACGCAAAGAAAAAACTTAGTCCAAAAAGGAAATAAAACACCCCAATAAATTGCAGCAAAAACAGGTGCCGCGACACCCCCAAATCAAGATACACAAACGCCTGCTTAGGCCAACAAATCAAGATCAGCGCAAAGATGACGCAATACGCCCCCGCCGCCGCTAAAAACAGTCTCATCCACGCCGGCGTCCGGCATTTTCCTTGTGTGCAATGCATCATCGATCCCACAATAGCTCTATTTTTCATTCCCGCAAGCGCCAGAGAGAAAAAATCTCCGAGTCAGGAAAGTGATCCACCGTCGCCAAGGCTATGTAGGACTTGAAGGCAGTGAAGCAAAGTGTAAAGTCATCAGTGAATTCATAGTTCTTTTAAACAGAATTTCAGAATTTAGAAAATTAACAGAATTTGTTAGAAAGGTTTGTAGAAGTGAAATCATAGCCTAACAGGAGTGCGCAGCGCACCCTGAGTGCTGAGGCTTGCCTCCGCCCTGTGGCAGATGAGGCTTGCCTCATGCGGGGGGAAATTCAAAGGGCAATGGAATTCAAAACACCAAGCTACTCACCAAAAGACAAGCACCCCACTCGGCAAGCCGAGCCAAACCACTGGCGAAGGCAAGCCTCCGCACTCCTGTTTCAAACCCGTGACAGAAGAAGGGTCCTCGCCTCCCTACCCTCTTCTCTATCCATAAATAAAAAAACAACTCACTCACACTAAATATTTGATATTTCAAATATAGAATACATTTTCACATTCTACAAAAACAACACCACAACCATTCTGTAAATTCTGTACAATTCTGAAATCCTGTTAAAAAATTGCCCTACGCTCCCAGCGCCTTGGCAGACTTCGCGGTGCAGCTTCTTTTTCTCCACCAAATCAAAAATCAAATATCAGCAACTTGTCCTTCCATAGCCTAATGGCGACGGAGGATGACCAACTTCCGATCTTGTGCATATTTGACCAATAAGGCGGACCGTGATCGAGCGAGTCTGCCCCACGGAATAAGACTATCGCATTCGATTCCCAGAAATTCCATGCACCGTCGACAGACGGCCGAAGACGAGATTTTTTTCAGTAACTTGATTTCCTTCAGTAACGCCCGATCCGAAATATTCCCGCGATCCGCATCATCGATCAGCAAGCTGATGTATTCCGGAAGAATCAACGCTAACATCCGCACATGACGCTCATCCTGTCGATCACCTTGCGGCAAGCCGAGGAAACAATGACACTTGCTGCGAAAAAGGTAAATCGGGTCGATGACCTTGATGCCATAGAAAACGGGAGCACGATCACACAATCGTACCAATTCGTCATGACGGATTCCATAAACTCCTGAAAGCAGATCGACCACACGAAGTGGATCTTGCTGCAATGTCAAAATACCCAGTTGCCCATCGGAAGGCGAACTCCCCTTAGTCAGTTGGCGTCTCTCCAACTTCTGGATCTCATTCCAAGCTCGAGAGCTCACCCAAATGTCGCAATCCTTCGACATGAATGGGCGCGGAGCGGACTGTGCGGGGATTGTTTGTCAAAATAATCGGCCCAAAAATTCACGGCTTGCCCACCGAACAAAAATTGCTCCGAAGTCCTTTCCAACAGTCCTTGGAGGAATCCCACATAGTCTTCAATCCCTGATGCTCGACCACTCACTTTCCAACAACCGAGGCGAGATTCTCAAAACGACCTTTCTCAAAAAAGTCGGGCGGGAAAATCGAGTTTTCCCGTTGGATTACTTCCGGGCTTTCACCGTTTTCCAAGCGCAGCCGATCCTCACGGCGCGAGGCCTTTTTCTCGGCGGCGCGGCTTTTGAGACTGACTTTATGCTTGGGAGCTTTCATGAAGAGCGATTTGGCTTCGCAGCCCGACTCTACTCCTTCCCGCATAGCTGGTCAAGCGGAGAGTGCAACGAGCAGTGATCTCCTTGGCAGACTTCGCGGTGCAGCTTCTTTTTCTCCACCAAATCAAACATCAACAACTTGTCCTTCCATAGCCGAATGGCGACGGAGGATCGGAAATCAAATCAAGCCTCAGCGCTAACCATTTCAACCTGACTTTACATCCGTGTTCCTCCGTGTCCATCCGTGGTTCCCAAATCAAATCAACCCTTAGCGCCTTTGCGATCTTAGCGAACTTTCCTCCTTCGCCAAGGCTACGGCAGGACAAGAGCGGTTAATCAAATACTTAAAAATCCTGCCTTCCATCCGTTAAATCCGTCGTTAAAAAATCTTCCCTATCTCCTCTCCGTTGTCTAAAAAAGAACTGCACACTGATCACTTTTCTTCCTTAGCGCCTTCGTGGCTTCGTGTAAAAATGTCTTTCCATCA
>CAIRGO010000204.1 GCA_903878115.1 Akkermansiaceae bacterium
CGATTGGCATGGAGGATTGGCATGGAGGATTGGCATGGAGGATTGGCATGGAGGATTGGCATGGAGGATTGGCATGGAGGATTGGCATGGAGGATTGGCATGGAGGATTGGCATGGAGGATTTGACTGAGCCAAGCCCAAAATGTGGGCAAGTGTCCAAAGTTGCGTTGGCGTTTCGTGCGATCTATGGATTGCAGGAAATCGGCAGGCAACACGGAATCGAAAAGCACAGAGTATCCGCTGAGGGATTGTGACTGTATTTGTGCGCGATGGTTCCGAATATGCGCTTGCAAGCGTCGTTTGGCGGTGGCAAAAACAGTGCGCGGAAAGCCGGTGAGGTAAGGTTGTTTTTTCACATATTCATATCGTACCTCATCTGGCTTTTCGTCTAACAATTTCAACGAAAATCACCTTAATGTCGTGCCATTCAGGACTAACCCTATTCATGAGCATGACGTAACCTTGGCCTATTATGGGTAGGTTGTTTAAAAAATAATGGGAAATATGCTTTACAAGAGGGCGAATTTACTCTAATTCTTATACGTCGCATATAAATATATATTTGCGCGGCATAAAAAACAACCATTATAATGAAAACCATTACCGAAAAAATAACACGGGCTCAACGCGCGTGGACTCAAATCATTACCGCTCTCGCGATGCTGCTAATGACTGCCATGTCCTCAGCGCAAAGCAGCAATGCCAACCTATCAAACTTGGTTCCCAGCGCTGGCACGCTGGAGCCGGTCTTTGATCCTAGCACCATTGCCTACGCGGCTACGGTGCCATTCGCGACCACCAGCATGGCGGTCACGCCCACACAGGCGGACGTCTTGGCGACGACTACCGTGAACGGAGTTGCAGTTGTTTCTGGTGTTGCCTCTGGGGCGATCACTCTCAGTGTCGGTGTTAACACCATCACCACCGTGGTCACGGCGGAAGATTTGACCACCGTCAAAACATACACCCTCACGGTGACACGTGCCGCTGCGAGCACGAACGCCAACCTATCCAATTTAGTCTCAACAGCTGGGACCCTTACTCCAACTTTTGACGCTAATACAACTAGTTACAACGTTGTCACTCTCACCACGCTCGCTAGTGTGACCGTCACCGCGACAAAAGCCGACGTCACCGCTGCCATTACCGTAAATGGTATTGCTGTCGCTTCTGGCGTTGCCTCCAGTGCGGTCGCTCTCAGTATGGGTCCTAACACCATTACCATCGTGGTCACAGCGGAAGATTTGACCACCACCAAAACTTACACCTTCACTGTAACACGCTTTGGAATAAGATACTGGGATCCCGCTAGTGGCGGCAATTTCGGGACGATCAATAACACCACTTCATGGGTGCCTTCGCTCAATATTGTTTGGACTAACAGTAACATTGGGCAAACCAGTCGCTTATCAAACTTTACGACGTCCTTGTATGATGAATGCAACTGGGGTGGACCTACTGGATCCTTGGGTGGAGGAACGGTTCCTGTCGGCACAGTGAATGCTCGTAGTCTGAGCTTTAACACGGTCGCGGGATCCGTCACTCTTTCAGGAGGCACGATCACTCTTGCTGCTGCAACCACTCTAACCGCTCTTAATACAAACACCCACACGATTTCCTCCACGCTTGCCGGTGCCGCCACCAGTCTCACAAAAAACGGCACGGGCACGATTGTAATCTCCGGTAACAATACTTACACGGGACCGACCAACGTTGCCGCAGGCACTCTGAACATTGGCAGTAACGCTTTGCGCAATAGCCCTTTGAATACCTCCAGCAGCATTCTCGGCACCGCCTCGGCTGGGCTGAAAACCACAGCCACTAGTCTGACACTTGGTGGGTTGGTTGGCACACAAAATTTGGATGCATTGTTCACCACTACTGCTGGTGGCTATGGATCGGTTGCCTCGCTTATTCTCAATCCTGGCACGGCGGTGATCAATAACTACTCGGCGGTGATTGCGGACGGCGCGCTTGGCATGACGCTGACCAAGGACGGCGTGGGAGCTCAGGTATTGGCAGGTGCCAACACCTTCACTGGCGCAACGACCCTGAATGGAGGGAAGCTGACTCTGGATTACAGCAGCCAAGATAACAGCAAACTCGCAGACGGTGCTGCACTCGTTCTTAGCGGTGGAACTCTCGATCTCTCTGGCGGCACGCATCTTGAGTTAGTCGGTTCGACAACATTGACTGGAGCCGTTGCGTTGACCCGCAGTTCGGGTGCGGCCATCATTGCACTGGGTGACATTAGCGGTTCGGGCACCATCGATTTCGGCGCGAGTAACATCGCCACCACCACCGATGCCAATGATGCTAGCGGTATTCTTGGTAGTTACGCAACGGTGGGCGGTGTGAGTTGGGCGGCGAATGATGGCAGTGGCAATATCGTTGCCTACAGTGGCGGCACGGACATTGACGCCCGCGGTCCGAGCAGCACGATTGCCAATGGTCCTTTGACCAATGTCAGAATCTTCGGTGACGGCACCAGCGGCAGCATCGAACTGGGTGCCGCTACTACCACGATCAATACCCTGTTGCAGAGTAATGCCAATTTTGTCCCCATTGTGAATTCCGTAGGCAAAACCTTGGGAGTTAGCAATATCTCAATCGCCAGTGGAGCGGAATCATTGAGAATCGGTGTATTGGCGGGAGATGGAATGCTGCAAGCAGCAGTCAGCGGTGGTACCTTGGTGCTAAACAACGTTAATGCTGTGAAAACCCTCACGGTCAACGCTGCCGTTGTCGACAACACAACTGCCTCTGGTTTGAGCAAAGTTGGTGCCGGCTCCGTCGTCTTGGCGGGTGCTAACACCTACACGGGCACGACACTCGTTGCCGCTGGCACGCTGTCGTTGACTGGGTCTGTGAGCGGCTCTCTTATGATAGTCAGTGGCGACGCGGTGCTTAGCCAAAGTGCCACAGGTTCCATTGCGGGTGCGGTGGACGTAACATTCGCTAGTAGCGGGACCTCGACACTTGCCGGAAATAATACCTACGCGGGGCTCACCAGTATCACCACTGGAATCCTCAATATCCAGAGCGCCACGGCGCTTGGCGCGATCGAAGGGGAAACGACCGTCGCCAGCGGAACTGCGTTGCAAATGCAAGGCGCAATCGTCGTAGGTGACGAAGCGTTGACTCTGAATGGCAACGGTGTCGCGACCACTGGTGCGCTGCGCAGCATCAGTGGCGCTAATACATGGGGCGGTCTCGTTACGCTCGGCAGTTCTACAAGAATCCATTGCGATGCAGACACACTGACTTTTGACGTAGCTTTGGGCGATGCCATTTCTGGCTCCAATAGCCTTGTGTTTGGCGGCAATGGCAACATCACTGTAGCGGATCCCATTTCCACGGGGGCTAATACGATAACCAAAGAGGGAACCGGCACCTTAATTCTGAGCGCCGCGAACACCTTCACCAATAGTGTAAACGTAGGCACTGGGGTTTTAAATATCCAGAACTCAACCGCGACGGGTACGATCGCTGGTGGTGTTACCGTGAGCGGCCCTGCTGAACTGCAGATGCAGGGAGACATCGCTGTGGGCAATGAGGCGCTCTTTCTTCAAGGCACCGGTATTTCCAACACTGGCGCATTGCGTAATATCAGCGGCGACAATAGCTGGGGCGGTTTGATTTCACTTGCAGCTGCCACCCGCTTCAACTCCGATGCCGGAACACTCACCATTAATGTGCCCTCCGGTTCTGCCATCGGTGGCACGGGAGTCGCTTTCGCGAACCCACCTATCACCTTTGGTGGCAGCGGCAACATCACCGTAGCCGACCCAATCTCCGCAGGCACTGGCACGCTGACGAAGGATGGAACAGGCACGCTGACCCTCACCGCGGCCAACGTATACAGCGGTGTAACGACCTTAAGTGCTGGTGTCTTGAATGCCACAATGAGCGCTGCCCTAGGTAACAGCAGTGCAACCAATACGCTGATCTTTAACGGTGGCACTCTGCAAGCCGGTGGAGCCATCACTTCCATCTCCACGCGCCCGGTGACATTGACCGCTACCGGGCTGATCGATACCAATAGCAACATCGTCAGCATCGCCGGAGTCATTAGCGGTGCAGCAGGCATGACCAAAAGCGGCATGGGCACACTCATCCTCTCTGGCGCTAATGCCTACGCCGGCATCACTACGGTGAGTGATGGTAAATTGCTCATCAACGGCAACCAACCGTTGGCTACTGGGGACGTAAGTGTCATTGCTAATGCAACACTCGGAGGCACTGGCACGATTGGTGGTAACACTGTGATCGCCGATAATGGAAAGTTAGAATTCGTGATCAGTACCACTGCGGACAGTCATGACAAGTTGGAAGTTGATGCTGCCAAGACATTCACATTTGCAGGTGCTTCCAGTCTGACCATCACCGTTCCACCGAGCGGCGGTGCAGCACCCGGAATCTATACCTTGCTCACTGCTCCCGGCGGCATCGTTGGTGTAGTTCCTGCCACAGTCAATCTGCCTGCGGGATGGACAGCGGATCCGCCGATGATCACTGGCAACGAACTGATCATTAACATCACCTTCACTGGTGTGCCGGAAATCGCCGTCGAGGAGCCGGACTCAACGAACATCGCGAATAATGGATCAATCAGCTTCGGTTCAGTGACGCTGGGAACAAATGCGAGCATGATCATTACGATCCGCAATGTCGGCACGGACATCCTAAGCCTGACTGGTTCGCCATTGGTCGATGTCACTGGCACCAACGCTGCCGATTTCACCGTTACCGCCGTGCCTGCAACGCTTGTGACTTCCGGTGGTGGTAGCACTACGTTCACCATCCGATTTTCGCCAGGGGGATCGGGCGTGCGTAACGCTGAGCTGTCGATCGCCAATAACGACAGTGACGAAAATCCTTTTGTGATCAACGTCAGTGGCACTGGCCAAACGAAATACGATGAGTGGGCGGGCGGCGCGCTTTTCGATGCCGATACCAACGGTGACGGTGTGAAAAACGGCATTGCATTCCTACTCGGCGCGGCAAGTCCATCCGATGATGCCATCGGACTTTTACCTAGCGTCACCAGTGCTGGTAGTGCGTTGATTTTGACCTTCGACTGCCTCTCCAGCGCTGGTCGTGGAAACGCAGTGTTTAACGTGGACCACAGTAGCGACCTAGGTAATGCCGATGCCTGGACAAGTGCGCTAATTCCTGGGGCCGTCGGCACCACAACGGTCAACGGTGTCTCCTTTGCTGTCACGGATCCTGGAGCACCCGGCGGTCCGCTGCATGTAGTGGCAACAGTGCTATCGAGCGAGGCCGCCTTAGGCAAACTCTTTGGTCTTCTGAACGCGGTTTCGCCGCCGTAATTGTTAGAAAAAATCAATCCATGCCCAGCGTGCGCTTCCTGTGCCGCTGGGCATTATTTTGAAAAAATAATCACTTAAATAAATCGTGATCGTGGCTTAGATTTTCAAAAGCCCTCCTTGACGCTGATAGCACTTCTCAGCAGAGTGGTGGTAGATTCAAAGTAGTCAGCGCTTCCTTACTCACATCTGATTCTTTCATCTATCGTAAATAAACGAACTGTAAAATTTTGAACAACTCACACGAAGTCACGAAATGTTAGATAAGAAAGAAGGATGGATTTAGGTTATGGCTTCGTGTAAAAAATACTTATTTGACAGCCTCTCATTAACAGTCGTGAATTGCATACGAAAAAAATGTCGTTACTCTGCCGTATTTACCATATTGTTCCGTAGTCGCAAAATGATGACGCGTAAAAAACGATTGATGGCTTTGAGCAGTTGCATGGTGGCATCTACTGCACTGGTAACTTTTCTCGCAGCTCAAGAGCAGCCGCCCGTGCTGGTGAATGCCAATTTACCAAAAGCTGAGGCCGCCATGGATCCGACCGTATTGCGCGACAAGGCGATGCAGGTGATGGAGACCTATTGCTTTTCCTGCCACGGCGAAAAAAAGCAGAAGAACGATATCCGCTTCGACACACTGGACTCCATCGACCCGGTCGATTTGCAGGATCTGTTTGCGGATGCGCAGAAGTCGCTGCAACTCGGCGAAATGCCGCCCGAGGAAGCCAAGCTCCAGCCCAGCAAGGAAGAACGCGGATTGTTGATCAAATGGCTGGAAACCCAGGTCACTGGCGATGCGGCGAAAGCTCTGGCCGAGAAACTCAATCGCTTCGAGTATGGCAACGTCGTCGATCACGAGGATCTGTTCTCTGGTAAAAATGCCGACCTACCCGGCTCCACGCCCGACCGCCGCTGGCTGGTCAGCGAGTTCATTTTCAGTGAAAAGGTAAACAGTCTGTTAGATTACACGCCGACCCGGACGATCTATGGCAAGCAAGTCGCTGTTCGCGGTGATAGCGGCATTCATTGGAGTCCTAAGACCGAGGGTGGCAATAAATTCCGCCGCACGATCACCAACCCATTCCTGTTGCCGAAAAAAGTCGGCGTCCGCTATTCCGCGAACGAGGCACTCACCGGTGGGCACTTGCTAACGATGATCGGAAATGCCAAGCGGATCGCGGGCTACATGTCCTCCGAATCCACCGTGAAGAGCAAATACCCGGCGATCCATGCGCTGATGGAAACCGAGTACCAGCACCGCGCCACCCTGGAGTCACGCGAGCGTTTTTTAACAACATACTCCTACATGGAGCAACTTCTCAAAAGTATCTACGCCGAGAAAAACGAAGCATTGCTGCCCAGCGTGAAGCCGGTGAACGTGCCTTACCCGCAGCCTAACATGAGGAACGGCCAACCTGTTATTGAAAAAAATCTCGGCCACTTCGCGAGTATGGATGAAATCGATCTCACCGCCATTTTGCGAGGCATGCATGCCTACAACGGGGAGGGCGTTGAATATGATCGCATCATCGCGCAGAGCGAGCGGGACTGGGTCATGGAAGGAGTCATCGACTCAAGGATACAAAACCGAGTTGGGAGAATGAAGTCATTCTTCGTTGCCTGGGACATGCCTACGATCTTCAAGCACGCCGCTGACAAACGATTTGCCCGGCCCGCTTATACCCCATTGAAAGATGCAGAGATGCAGGTCATCATCGCCACCATCAAAAAACACCGCAAGCAAGGCGACGGCTACCAGGCCATCATCGATAAATGCATGGCCGATTGGGAGGCATCTTTGAAGGCAGAGCGCGATGCCATGCCCGCCCCCAGCAACGATCTGCTAGGTGCACTCGTGAAGCAGCTTTATGGAAAAATTTTCGAGCGGGAGCCGACACAGGAAGAGCTTGAGAAAAACATCGCCGTCCTCATGACTTTCATGGACAAGCTCGACCGGCAGACATCCATCGCCAAACTCATCGAGTCGCTGATCCTCAATACCGAGTTCGCTTACCGCAATGAATTCGGCCAAGGCGATGCCGATGAACATGGCCGTCGCATGATGTCGCCAATCGACGCCAGCCACGCCTTGGCGTATGCGCTCACGGATTCAGGTCCTGATATTGAGCTCGCCAAGGCCGCAGCAGAAGGTCGCCTGAATACCCGCGAGGATTACGCGCGAGAGGTCAGGCGCATGCTCGCCCAGCGCGATGTTTGGACCATCATCGACGAGGGCATTCAAGCAGCAGGCCTTAACTCGAGCGTCACCAACCAGCCCATCCGCAAGCTGCGCTTTTTCCGCGAATTTTTCGGCTACCCCAAGGCCATGGAAGTGTTCAAGGACGACGCGCGTTTCGGTGCAGGACTGCATGAACCAACCGTCAGCCGTTTGATCGATGAGGCGGATTTACTCGTCGAGCATATCCTGCAAAAGGATCGCAACGTGTTCGAGACACTGCTCACCACCGAAGAGTTCTATGTTTATCACAATGGCGACAACGCCGCCATGCAGACCGCCGCCGATCACTACAAAGATACCTACAACTACTTCAAAAAATTCGATTGGAAAAATTTCAAAGTCGAAGATCTCGCGGCGCACTCCGCATTCCTTCAAACCAAGAGCTTCAAGGAATTGATGAGCTATCTTCCCGCAGGTGATAAAAATACGTTATTTGGTATCACCCGTTTTATGACTGTAGCGGAGAAACAATTTGGCGCCGGTCAGCAAAACGCCGTGCCCTTTATGTTCGCCAATTCTGGCTTTTGGAATGGCGGTCCCGTCCTCGGGCGCACCGGCCAGCAGATGCGCGGTGAGCAGGTCACCTCGTATTGGAACATCGATTGGCGCACGTGGGATTATCCCACCCAGCAACCCACGAAGATCCCTAACCGCAAGGGCCTACTGAGCCACCCCGCATGGTTGCTCGCCCATGCTCAAAACCTTGAGTCCGATCCCATTCACCGCGGCAAATGGGTTCGCGAAAAACTCCTCGCCGGCACCATTCCTGACGTGCCTATCAATGTCGATGCCGTCATTCCCCCCGATCACACCAGAACCATGCGTCAACGAATGGAAGACCGCACCGGTGCCGAAGCTTGCTGGCGCTGCCACCAAAAAATGGATCCCCTTGGTTTTCCCTTCGAACTCTACGATGACTTCGGCCGCTACCGCATGCAGGA
>CAIRGO010000205.1 GCA_903878115.1 Akkermansiaceae bacterium
AAACCAAATCCCCCGAAACACTCAAAACTCTAATTTAGATCTGTACCGTTTTTGGGGGAGCTGACATAGATACTTTACTTAATTTCAGCTTTTTGGCCGATTTTTTTACATATCGTTTAGAGCATTCAATAATTAACCCAAGCACTAACAGGTAATGTATGATTCCACCAATCAACAATGTAATTAAGCTCGTATTTTGTATAAAAGGAAAAGTCAAACAGCAGGATGAATATAATACTATCATCATTACAGACTGCAATAGAAATGGCCATATTGGATAGGATGCCTCGATCACAATAAAATTAAATCCACAAGTATCACACCTAATGTCTGAAGGAAGTCCTCTTTCGTCATATTCCAATAAATCTAAATTGATATTATATTTTTTAGTTTTTTTGCAATTTGGGCAACGTGCAGTAAACCTGCAAGTTGGTGGAAGCCATCTAGCTACGACTATATTTTGATTAGCGCTCCTACTCACATGCAAATTCTAATACCAGAGAAATAGATGTCAATATTTTTGAAATTTTTGTTTGAATTCGTTCGAGGGTAATTACATTCAATTGCCCATCTGCGTCAAGCTAAGTGATTGGGCTCATGAATGGAGACCAAAAAACTCTCGCGTTTTACTATTGAAAAATTTGCCCTGCCTGCATATCACATTGCCATGTCACATGTTCTCATCATCGGCGCTGGCGGAGTAGGTTCAGTTGTTGCTCACAAATGCGCCCAGGTTCCATCGGTTTTTACGCAAATCACTCTCGCCTCTCGCACTAAATCCAAGTGTGATGCCATCGCAGAGTCGGTAAAATCTCGCACCGGAATCACCATCTCCACGGCGGCGATCGATGCCGATAATGTAAGAGCCACCACTGCCTACTTGGAGGCATTGAAGCCTAATCTCGTGCTGAATGTTGCCCTCCCCTATCAAGACTTGCCGTTGATGGATGCTTGTCTTGCGGCTGGGATCGACTATCTCGACACGGCCAACTACGAACCACCCGATGTGGCGAAATTTGAATACTCATGGCAATGGGCTTATCAAGAGCGTTTCACCAAGGCGGGATTGTCCGCGTTGTTAGGCTCAGGATTCGATCCCGGTGTGACGAATGTTTTTACCGCATGGGCGCTCAAGCATCACTTCGATGAAATTCACACGCTCGATATCATCGACGTCAACGGCGGCAATCACGGTCATGCGTTCGCTACGAATTTTAATCCAGAAATCAACATCCGTGAAGTCACGGCACCTTGCCGTCATTATGAAAATGGCGATTTTGTGGAAACCAGCGCGATGTCTCAGCACCAAGAATTCACCTGCCCTGATGGCGTGGGCACTTATGAAATCTATCGCATGTATCATGAGGAACTGGAATCGTTAGTGAAACACATTCCGACGATCAAACGTGCGCAATTTTGGATGTCATTTTCGCAAAACTATCTCACGCATTTGCAAGTGCTGCAAAATGTCGGCATGACTCGCATCGATCCCGTGATCTATCAAGGCGTCGAAATCATTCCGCTGCAATTTCTCAAAGCAGTATTGCCCAATCCCGGCGATCTGGGCGTAACCACCAAAGGCCGCACCTGCATCGGCAACGTCATCACTGGAATCAAAGATGGCAAAGCCAAAGCGATGTATATCTATAACATTTGCGACCATGAAGAATGTTTTGCCGAAGTCGGATCACAGGCCATTTCTTACACCACCGGAGTCCCGGCGATGATCGGAGCCAAGCAAATGCTTCAGGGCAATTGGCGCAAACCAGGCATTTGGAACATGGAACAACACGATCCAGATGCCTTTATGGCTGATCTGAATCAATACGGGTTGCCATGGAAAGCCATTGAACTAACGCCCGAACAAGCCGCTCATTTTATCGTAGCATAATTTTCTACGCTGCATGAGTCGTGATGTCGCGATTGCTGCATTTTTCATGAAATGAACTGTTCCCTGATGGCGTATCAGTCTTCATGTTATTTCGTGCAATTGCTTTTTTTTGCTTTGGTTTACTTACTTGCTCTGCGGCTCCTGTTTGGGAACCTAAAGAAAAAGAAACCGTCGTTTTGTTAGGCGATACATTTTTCGAGCGAGACTATAACTATGGCTTAATCGAGACAGCGCTGACAATCGCCACCGCAGGCAAACAAATTCGATTTCGCAATTTAGGCTGGAGTGGCGACACCCCACGCTGCGAAAGCCGTAGTTATTTTGGCCCTCCTGCAGAAGGATTTGGTCGACTGCGCAAGCAACTCGCCGAAATCAAGCCAACGACAGTCATCGCCTGTTATGGGGGAGTTGATGCCTTTCAAGGAGAAGCAGGCATCACTCCTTTCCTCAAATCTTACTCAACGCTGCTCGCCATGATTCGCGAAACACCTGGCGTCACGGTGATCCTTGTTACTCCACCTGCCGCAAGTAACGACGTCCCGCGCTGGCCCTCGCTGAAAGGACATCTCGCGCTGCGTGAGATGTATGCCATAGCCATCACCGACTTTGGCAAAGAGCAGCAACTCCCCGTGGCTGATTTATTTTCTATGATGAAAAATGAATCATGGAAAACCATCAACGGAGTGACGTTGACCGAAGAAGATTATCAAAAAGTTGCACCACTGGTGGCCAAAGCGTTAGGCTTAGAAATTCAGCCGAAAAAACTTGCTCAGCCATCGTTAAAAGAAACGATCATCGCAAAAAATCGTTTATTTTTTCAGCGTTGGCGGCCACAAAATGAAATTTATTTGTTTGGTTCACGCAAACACGAACAAGGAAAAAATGGCGCAGAAATCCCGACCTTTGATCCATTGATCGCCGAGAAAGAAACATTGATCTTCGGCACTTTTCCCTCCTCTCGCTAATCACTCTCCCTTTACATTTTTATGAAAAAAACTTTTTTCACACTAGCGTCGCTGCTCATTTCTCAAGGAAATACCCTCGCTCAGAGAAACCTAACCGAAATACCATCGACTGATCCCGCAGTGGAAATGGCGTCGTTCAAACTCGCCGATGGCATGGAGATCAATTTGTTTGCCGCCGAACCGATGGTGCAAAAACCGATCCAAATGGCATGGGACGCGAAAGGTCGACTATGGGTGGCCAGCAGTGCCATCTATCCACACATCAAACCAGGACAAACTGAGAGCGATAAAATTCTCATTTTAGAAGACACCGACAACGATGGCAAAGCCGATAAAAGCACCACATTCTTTGAAGGACTGCTAATTCCTACCGGTATTTGGCCACAAGATGGAGGCGTCTATGTGGCGAACTCCACCGAGTTATTATTTTTGAGCGATAGCGATGGCGACGGTAAAGCGGATACCCGCAAGGTATTGCTTAGTGGCTTCGGCACCGAAGATACGCATCACATTTTGCACGGCATCAAAGGCGGCCCTGATGGTAATATCTATTTCAACCAAAGTGTCTACATTCACAGTCATATCGAAACTCCCTTCGGAGTGCGGCGATTGATGGGCAGCGGCATTTGGCAATACTCACCCACCACTGGACGGTTGGAAGTTTTCACCATGGGACAAATCAATCCTTGGGGTCATATTTTTGATCAATGGGGGCAAAGTTTCACCACCGATGGTGCCTACGGTGAAGGCATCAACTACGTTTTTCCCGGTGCTACGTTTCGTTGCTTGCCCGATCAATTGCCGCGCATTCTCAAAGGTCTCAATCCAGGTCAGCCAAAACAATGTGGTTTAGAAATCATCAGTGGTCGGCATTTTCCTGATGACTGGCAAGGAAATCTCATTACCTGTGACTTTCGTGGTCATCGCGTGAATCGATTTGCCATCAAAGAAAATGGCAGCGGCTATAGCTCGCAACAATTGCCTGATTTGATTAGCTCCAACCATGGATCATTCCGCCCCATTGATGTCAATATGGGCCCCGATGGAGCATTCTATCTCGCCGATTGGTTCAATCCGATCATCCAGCACGGTGAAGTCGATTTCCGTGACCCACGACGTGATCATAGCAATGGACGCATTTGGAGAATCAGCGCCAAAGGACGAGAAAAATCACCACGCGTCGATCTAACAAAAATCAACGAAACGGATCTGCTAGAGCAATTGAAAGCGCCTGAGCAGGCATTACGTTATTGGACAAAACAAGAGATCAAATCTCGCAAGATAGATAATCTAATAGGGAAACTCAGCGCATTTCTGAAAAAAAATCCATCACCACAGCTCAAAGCCGAATGCATGTGGACCGCTCAAACGGCAGGCATCGAAAACTTCCAGTGGTATTTTAGTGAATTTTGGCTCGACGGAAAAAATGGTTCCATCAATGAACCACACATGCGAGCAGCTCTCGTGAGACTGCTGCGTCAACTCATCATCCAACAAGGTCTAAGCGCCATCACTGATGAAAACGGAAAAGTTCTTTCGCCAGAAAAAACAGAGGCATTTTTCCTCCAACTCTGCGCCGATGAAAATCCTCGCGTACGACTTGAAGCAGTCAACCTCTTGCGCAGCGTCGCGAGTCCACGCGCCATCGAAATCGCAAGCACTGTGCTCGCGATGCCAATGGATGAAAATCTCAATTTCGCGCTCTGGCGTGGTTGCTACGAGCTATCGTCCCTTTGGCTCCCCGCCTTTCAACGTGGCGAAATACGTTTTGCCAATAACAGCAAAGGCTTACTCTTTGCGCTCAAAGCAGCAAATCAAGCGGATGCTGCAGGATTGCTCTTTGACACCATTGATAAAAATGAAATCAATGAAACACAAATCAACGAATTGTTAGAAATCATCGGCACCACCGTCGATAAGAAAAACATCAATCGCTTGCTTAGTTTTGCAGAGAACAAACAGCGATCAGCCACATCGCGCACTGCGGCACTTGCAGCTCTCGCCGTGGCATTCCAGCAACAAAAATTACGGCCTGCGCAAACAACAAGCATCACCGAAATGATCGCTGACCCTTCATTACCCGTGAGCATCGCCGCCATCAAATTGTCGGGATTATGGAAAGTCGAAGAAGCACGTGCTCGTTTAGAAGAAAAAGCTCGCGGCAACGATGCCACAACATCCGCAGCGCTTAGCAGTATTGCCCAACTCGGCGGCGATGCATCGAATCAATTTCTTGCAGGCATCTATTCCGCTCCGTCAGATCCTAACAAAAAGGCACAAATTCTTCTCGCGATGACAGAACTGGACATTAATGCCAGCACCCCGCAAGTAGTTGCCTATTTAAGCAGCGCATTAGAAGCGAATGCGGCAACTGCTTCGCTCATTCAAGCTTATCTCACACGAAACAATGGTCCAGCACTGCTAGCAACAGCATTGGTAGGAAAAAAACTAAAAGCTGAAATCGCTTCGCAAGCATTGCAAAAAACCAGCGCTAGTGGCGGTGACACCAAAGCTCTCATTGATGCACTTACCACAGCAGGCGGACTCACAACTGTGACAGCACTTGACGAAGCTCAGATGAAGCAACTCATCAGTGAAGTGCAACAAAGTGGCAATGCAGCCAGAGGTGAGAGCATCTATCGCCGTCAGTCCATGCAATGCGCTGTCTGTCACGCCATCGGACCAGTGGGTGGTATTGTGGGACCGAACCTTGTCAGTATCGGATCGAGCGCGCCCATGGACTATATTGTTGATAGCTTGTTAGAACCTGCAAAGAAAATCAAAGAAGGATACGCGACTGTCATGGTGCAAACGGCTGATGGAGCGAGCCACACGGGATTTCTCTCTCGTGAAGACGCGAAAGAAATAGTGATCCGCGATGCTGCAGGACAACTGCAAACAATACCCGTGTCTTCCATCACCAAAAAAGATATTATTCCGATTTCGCTAATGCCCGCAGGACTCACCAGCGCACTTCGCCGTGATGAACTCATCGATCTCGTTCGTTTTCTCAGTGAACTAGGCAAAGATGGCATCTACAAAGTGCAAGAGGACGGAACAATGCGTAAGTGGTATTCATCCGAGACACTTGCTACCATAAATACGATCTTCACCATGGTCAGAGGAGAAATTCCGTTAGATGAAATCAAACTATCCACAATATCAGGACAACAAAAAGTAGGAATCTTTTCCTATTTCGATGTCTCGCAAGAAGGACCAACCACTCTATCATTCTCAAACGTCGACAATACACGCATCGAAATTGACGACAAAGAAATCACACCCATTGGCGGTAAAATCACTCAGGTTTTATCAAAAGGAAAACACAAGGTTACGCTGACCATCTCGATGCCCAGCAAGGCATCGCCAAAAGTGCAAATCATCAGTTCCAATGCCAAAGCAGTGCACGAGCCTTAGGCTAAGAATGTATCATGGCGGCGCTTTTCAAGCGCCAAGCCCCGAAACATGTAATAATTTTGGCATGGCGGCTGGAAGCCGCCGCCACACTCATAGACAATTACGGCACGTAGAAAAATTTCTTATCTCCCGCATCAAAACGCGGATCGCTAACGAGCGTGCCGGATTTCAGCCCCACTACATCGACCACTTGTTTATTGAACGGGCTGTATACAAAACCCTCTCTGCCAGCTATTTTTTTTGCAGTGGGATAAACACGATCTCCCGCAGCCGTGACCTCGGGTGAAGCACAGCTCACCACCAGTAAAATTATCGTTAGAATTGCAAATTGTTTTTTCATAACCAGAGAAAGGGTAACAGATTATCGCGCCGTGGCAAAGGGATTTGCCGTTTGACGTTGATTAACCTCAATAGGCATCCACGTCCAAGGATCAGCGCCTTTTTCGGTATAGGCGGCTAACCCAATCACTCCTACATTGCGCGTATCACCGTGGCGGAGATTGGCGTAGGATTGTGATACGCTAGAGAACTGAAACTCCGCCACCCGATCGAAGCTGGTGCGGAAGCCTTCCACTTCTAACGTTTTTCCGGGTTCGATGACATAACCAGCACGATTCATACTAGCTGGTTTGCCATCCAACACATCAAGACCATCCACGCTCAGAATCACTTGTACGCGGCATTTGCACACGTTTTTGATGACAATGCTGTAGGACGCTCCGCTAGAACCCTGGACGAAACGACGATAGCCGTTATTCGTGTAGGATTTATAGGCTGGTAGCATGCCGATACTGCCTTTTATGCCCCACTCGATGATTCCTCCTGCGGCTTGTTGCATGCCGCCCACATCCATGTCCTTAGCGCCCATGGCTTCGAGACCTTCATGATTGTTGTAAAAAATCGCATCCACTCCCACGGGTTGCGATGTGGAGCGCGAAAAACGGGTATCAGTCATCGGCATTTTTACCGAATCACCCCAAGTAGTGGCGAGACCAGGTCGTTCTTTGGCACGAGTCGCAAATGCTTCCTCCGAGCGCACGCCACTGCCCGTGGGTTTGAAACTTCCCGCACTCCGCTCTTTTGCCGCAGAGAGAGGTGACGCATCACTGTAATTGCGAGGTCCTGAAGAAGAACAAGATGCCACGATCAAAACCGTAGCGCCAAGGATCATTCCACCCATAAGGTTTCCACTCCGCGTGCGAAGTGCTGTCTGTTGTATTGTTGCCATTAAGTTCATGGTGCTGGAAAAACAGCATTTAAAATACCGACCGTCAACAATAAAATGCATTTTTTCCAGCATTTAATTTTTTCGGGTGAACTGGGAGTATAAATCAAGCACCAACATTAGGGTCAAAATCCTTTGGCGCACGGATAATTTTCTCTACTGCATGCTTGGTAATCGTGTTGCCATTGCTAGCGCGACCTTTCACCGCAACTTCGGCAAAATGGAATGGACGCGTGACATTGCGCAGACGCAATTGAGGCTTCAAGTGCACAATCAGCATCTGCGCGGCACTATCTTGCTCGTTTTTGTGCAGCGCAAAGTAGAGCACCCGCGAACCAGCTTTGCCTTTGGTGAGATCATATTCTTTATCGCGAGTCACGCCGCCTACCTGAAAACGTTTCGCCATGATCGCGCCATCTTTGCCATCACGATAAATCATGGAAAAGATCAACGGTTCATCTTTGCGGAAAACTGCGACATGAATGGGCTTATGACCGATGAATCCTTTGTCGGCAATTTTCATCACTTTCATTTTTCCATCCTGAGTGAACGCGATGATGTCATCGATGGTCGAACATTTCTCGATGGCCTCATCTTTTTTCAATCCAAAGCCAGCAAACCCATTTTTCCAATCGACGTACAGTGTCTCATTCGCCGCAACCACCTGAGTGCGATCCACCCGATCAAAGGTGGTGATCTCAGTGCGACGTTCACGCCCAGCACCATACTTTTTCTTCAATTCCTCAAACCATTTGACCGTGTATTTGGTCAACGATTTGAGGTTTTTCTCGGTGAGATCCATTTCCTTTTCTAAACCGCGTATCTCTTCGTCGGCTTTAAAGGCGTCGAATTTAGAGATTCGTTTGATTTTGATTTCGGTGAGACGGACAATATCTTCTTCGGTCACCTCGCGCTTGAGCAATTTTTTAAATGGCTTCAAGCCATCATCGATCGCTTTAATCACAGCTTCCCAGGTTTCGCATTCTTCGATGTCACGATAGATGCGATTTTCGATGAAGATTTTTTCTAAGGAACTGAAATGCCATTTTTCATTGAGTTCCGCGAGTTTGATTTCCAATTCCATGCCAAGCAAATCCTTAGTATGAAATGTATTGCGTCGCAGAATTTCAGAAACTCCGAGAAATTGTGGTTTGCCATCAGCAATCACGCAGGCATTCGGCGCGATCGATAGTTCGCAATCGGTGAAGGCATAGAGCGCATCACGTGTGGTCTCCGCATCGGCACCCGCTGGCAAATACACAAGAATATCAACATGCTCGGCGGTGTTGTCTTCGATTTTTTGAATCTTGATTTTTCCTTTGTCGGCAGCCGCAACGATACTCTCCATCAAATTCCCCGTAGTGGTGCCAAAAGGAATTTCGGTTACCCGCAAAATTCCTTTTTTCTCTGTGGAAATCCGCGCCCGCACACGAATCCGCCCACCTCGTAAGCCATCGCGATATTCGGTAGCATCCATCATTCCTGCGGTGGGAAAATCCGGCACGAGCGAGAACACTTCATTGCGTAGAATCGCGATGCTCGCATCAATGAGCTCGATAAAATTATGAGGCAGCACTTTGCAAGCAAGACCTACGGCGATGCCCTCCACGCCCTGCGCGAGGAGTAGCGGAAATTTTACCGGCAGCGTGACAGGTTCTTTATTTCTGCCATCATAACTCGGCGACCATTCGGTCGTTTTGTGATTAAAGGCAACCTCTAGCGCAAACTTCGTGAGCCGAGCCTCGATGTAGCGCGAGGCCGCTGCGTTATCTCCCGTGAGAATATTCCCCCAGTTGCCTTGGGTATCGATGAGCAATTCCTTTTGCCCCAACTGCACCATCGCGTCACCGATCGATGCATCACCGTGTGGGTGATACTTCATGGTATTGCCGACGATATTCGCCACTTTATTATAACGTCCGTCATCCAACTCTTTTGTCGAATGCATGATGCGTCGTTGCACCGGTTTTAATCCATCATTCAAATGCGGCACCGCACGTTCGAGAATTACGTAACTAGCGTAATCGAGAAAGTAATCGGAATACATGGAACCCAATGATGTTGGGAGATCAGAATCAGGCGTCATCGACGAAAATAATTAAGCGATCCTAAGCACCGACGCAAGCCCTTTTCTTGCAGAAGATAAGTCACGGCGACGATTTCGCTTTGTAGTATTGACCTAGATTGCTAAATGCTCCACACTTTGACATGCGCACTGCTGTTTATGCTGGCTCCTTTGATCCACCCACCAATGGTCATATCTGGATGATTAAGCGTGGACTGGAGCTTTTTGACCGGCTTATTGTCGCAATCGGCAACAATCCGCAGAAAAGTTATAGTTTTAGTGTCAGTCAGCGATTGGATCTGCTGAGAGCTTCGACTAATTCGTGCGAGCGCTTGACGATTGAGCATTTTGACAACCGATATTTGGTTGATTACGCCAAACGAATGAACGCGCGGTACATTTTACGTGGTATCCGTTCACCGCACGATTACGAATACGAGCGAGTCATGAGACACATCAACTCCGACATGGCTCCCGATATTGATACGGTTTTTCTGATGCCTCCGCGGGACATTGCTGAGCTATCATCATCAATGGTGAAAAGTCTCATCGGACCGGTAGGCTGGGAAGATACTGTTCGTCGTTATGTGCCCGACCCCGTTTTTCAAGCGCTATCAAGTCAGCCGATTGACTGAATTTTAGCACGGCGTTTTTTCAACAACCATTTAAGACCTATCACTGCCATGGTCAGCAATACTCCCACCGCCAACCATGCCCACCATGGGATCGGAATAGGAGTGGTGAAATTTGTTTCCACTGGGCTTTCCATCGCTTGAATCAGTGAATAATTCCACAGCAATGTTTTGCCGTCGTCCTGTGTTTCTTGAGCATTACTAGAAGTCGCCTTGGTCGGCAAATGGATGATGTATTGCAAACTGTGACCTTGCAGTTGATCACGCGACGGTGCCAACAAGCCACC
Organism: Akkermansiaceae bacterium; assembly: GCA_903878115.1. Classification (GTDB taxonomy): domain Bacteria; phylum Verrucomicrobiota; class Verrucomicrobiia; order Verrucomicrobiales; family Akkermansiaceae; genus UBA956. The sequence goes on from CAIRGO010000205.1 coordinate 10,483, forward strand.
GCCAAAAACTTGCCTCGCATCGATTTTACGATTTAATGTGACCGACATGCCATCACGTTTCACCTCGACTTCACCTAACAATTTCATCATCGGATCAGGCATCTTTGGAGCGCCAAGCGTGGAGGGTTTTTCAAACAATTTTGTTAAATCAACCACCGAATCAAAACGAGCTTTGATGGTCATAACTGCTGCTGCATCTTTATAAACTAACGAAAAATGATCCATCGTCATTCCTTCTTCCTTGGCAAAAAAATCTTCGATCGTTTTTTGCAATTTCGCTTCACCTCCCATTGTAGCGACAGCAAATACTGGCAAGTGATACTCCGCTTCGATGCGTCCGCTGCCATTGCGCTCAAACCAAAATTCCTCGCGCCCATCGAGACACGAACTGACTAACAGAATACACAAAGAAAAGAGTGCGTGAACGATATACTTTTTCATGTCACATTCTAGCTAATACCCAGCGATATTCTGCGGCGAGTTGTTCTTCGATGGGACGTTGCATTTCGCTGGGTAAAACGCCCCAGGTATAGGTTTCGATTTCGTAATGTTGGCAAAAGTCAGGATGAATTTTTCGATAGGCTAACAATTCTTCCGCATGATTCCGCGTGCTATGTAATGGCAATTCCGGCTCCACATCCAGCGGGATATGAAAATGAATACGTGCTTCATCAGCACCTACGATCGCAGCACTGCCCGCCGCAAAAAATTCAGGAAGGTCGGTAAATCGAGTGATGTTCCCTGTGCTCGCATTTCGCAGTAATACTTGATGAAGGTAGGTCGGTTCCTGAAATGATTGTAAGGCCTTCAATGCTAGCGGATCAGCGGGATCCACGGCTAAGGCCGCTGAGAGATGCACTTTGGAAATGCGAATTTCTGCTTGTTGAAGTCGATCAAGCGAAACAAAACATTCGTCAAACTCTAACGCGAAATGGCAGGTATCGTAGTTGACCCCAATGCGACGCCGCACCATCTGCGGATCTTTTGCGGCGGCAAAAAGTCGGTCGAAAAACGCCACTGTCTCCTCGGTGTTTTCAAAGTGTCCCAATGGTTCCGGCTCTAGTCCGAGATGGAAATCACATGCGTGCTTGATTGACAATTCTTCCAATTGCTCCGCGCATTCTAACAGATGCTTTATGATCAATGATTCATCAGCCGCAAATGCCTTAAACGATCCTGGCAATGTCGAAACCGAACCTTCTTCCCCCTCGGCAATGAACGGTTGCAGAATGCGAAAAAGATCCATGGTGTAGCGCAAACGCTCAGGATCAGCCCAGTCCGGGCGATAAACATTTTCTTTCACTCGTGTGCCGTGGAAAGCGCCATAAGGGAAGCCATTGATCGTGAATACGCGGCAATCATTTGCGGCAACCCATTGGATAAATTCCTGCAAATGATCGTCTTCTAGCAACTCTTTCGCCGCCCGCGCGGATAACCGTGGTGCCAACGGAAATGGCGATAGCAAGGCATCGTTACTTCCCAAGCAATCACGCACATTCAGCGCGTGTTTTTTTAACGCCGCAAATGTTTCACTCCAAGACTCAGCCGGATGAATGTTCGTGCAATAGGCAACAAGCATGCCCTTTCATGAACGATAACGAGAAATTGAAAAGTCTAAATCACAAAAATATGCTGTCGATTTCGTCTCTCAAGCATTTTGCCGTCACGGAATCGGAGTCAACGAAACTTTAACTCGATAAAAGCGTTTAGAATCACCCGCGCCACCCACATGCGTGAGTAGTGAGTTTGTGCCATCGGCTAGCAAATTTGCAGAAGCAAAAACCCACGAACCCGCCTGCAACGTAGTGCTCGTTTCCAATCGATAGTAACGCCCGATCACACTCGGGAAAGAAATGTTCACATTTCCTGCAACCCTCGCGATACCGGCAACGGTAAATTTTGAACTATTCTGCAATGGATTAGTGCCGGCAATACTTTCATCAAGATTGGTTATACAATCACCGTCGGCATCGCCATTTGCCTCTAACAACATGATCGGAGTACTTGGCGAAGCAGGGTTTGGCAGACCTGCATCACTAGAACCCGCACTGGTCGATGCTACGTTGGCCGCGCTCACGGCTTTGATACTGGCATAATAAGTTTGACCTGCAACGCCACTAAAAGTGTGACTATTGCCATTAGCACTGAAAGGAACCACGATGTTATTGGCAACATCCGTTCCGCCTGGGGTGGTGCCGACGCTGACAAGGTAATCTGTGATGTTATCGTCGCTACCACCATTGGCAGACCATGAAAAAGTGCTACTAGTACCGATCGCAAAATAGGACGCCAATGGCAGCGGTGCCGGTGGAGGGGTAACATCCACAATTTTCAGAAATTGCACCAATTCTCCATCCGCAGTGATGGGATTAACTGTTCCGCCACCCATGCTCACAAAGATACCATTGCTATAAATATCTGAACCAGTTCTTGCCGTGCCCCATAGTAAAGCAGCGACGTTCGATGAAGCTAAATTACGGATGTTGTAGAGGCGCGAAGCTGCATTCATCATCCCTAATTTAGCCCATAGTGGATCTCCTACCCCACCACGGATGTCGAAGGTATCTGCCGCAATGCCATGGCTTGCACCGTGAGTAAAAAGGTTAGCGAATCCGAGAACTACATCGGTGAAAGCAGGAGAACCGCCGTCAATTTCATATTTTGCAATCGCAAATGCATTATCATTCGGAGTAGTGCCGTTCGGTCGTTTGTCTAAATAAAATTGATTAAGGCCACGCAACGCTGGGCTATTAATTCTAGCCCAGTTTACGCGCCCATACCACTGTGCTAATCCACCATTATTTGGAGGAGGATTAGTCCACCACCGTGCTTGGTTCCATTTTTTGAAATGGGGAATGAACTTACCGAAATTCAGCTCATGATGAGTGAATCCATCATAATCGGGAAAGCTAGTATTGTAATTTTGTATGCCCTGCTCTTGCCCATTAAAAATCATCGGTAAACCAGCCACTGTGGATAATGCACCGTAGCGGGTTGCATTAAGCCACGGATCATTATCAGGTAAAATCTCATCGTGCCCGGTGATATTTAATAAAATACTACCAGATCGATATGTATTGCGGCGATTTTCTAACTGAATTTGTATATCCGATTCTTTATTGACCTTCGTTTGAGTAAATTGAAACACTATGCTTTCGTTGAGAATATCAAAGACCCGATTCGAGCGATATCCAGGTTCTGCACCATCTAAGGTTTCCGCCATGAAAACAAAATTCCATTTTTTTGCACGGGTCCGATTGATGATATATTCCCACAATCCGTTAGGCAATCCTTGACCGAAATCGCAACGCAGTGAATCAATGCCTTTGTCGTCAGCAGTTAGCCGCGCCGCAGCTAATCCACTGGTGCTATTGCTAAGTGAATGCCCCGTTTTCTCTAACCAATATTCAGGATAATAGCCAAGGTAACGCCACAATTTAATGACTTCTGGACTCATGCTGGTGCGATCAAAAACATCTTCTTCGTTCTTGAATCGATTCACCTGAGAGCCATCTTGTAATTCAACCAAGCAAGAATATCGTCCGTAGTTGAGTTCTGCCACATCGTTCCATTTACCAAAATCTGTGCGATCAGGGGCAATCGCAATATCGGAATTCGTCGGAGAATTATGCCATCGCGCAGGAATGCCATAATTTCCCTTGCGGGAATACCAATTGATCGGCAAGCGGTCTGTCGATGTTGCTGAATATCCAAGATCAACTCCACCTTGTCCGTAAATCGCATCCCATGCGGTATGATTCGCCACGAAGTCTAACATCACGTTGATGGTGCAGTGATCGGGCCAGGTGGAAAAGTGGTTCAAGATATTCAAAAACAATCAGGTGCTACCGTAACCATTGAAGAAAAAGAAGATGGAGGATATGTAAGTATCTTCTCAGCG
>CAIRGO010000206.1 GCA_903878115.1 Akkermansiaceae bacterium
CACCAATACGCCGCTGCAAGCACTCAATCTTCTCAATGATCCGACATACGTGGAAGCCTCACGGCGATTGGCACAGCGGATGTTGTTAGAAGGCGGAGCCACTATCGAATCGCGCCTGACCCATGGCTTTCGTCTGATCACCGCACGCACGCCGTGGTCTAACGAAATGACGATTTTGAAAGCATCGTTAGAACGTTGTATTGGCGAATTTCAAGCCGATCCCGCTAGTGCTGCTGCTTTATTGAAAGTCGGCGAAGCCACGACCAATTCTACTATAAATGTAGTAGAACTAGCGGCATACACATCACTCGCCAGTACAATGTTGAATCTCGATGAAACAGTGACAAAAGAATAGCGCATCATGAATCCGAATCCATTTCTCGATATCACCCGTCGCCAATTTCTTGGTCGCACCAGCACTGGCATCGGTGCTGCGGCGTTGGCTTCGCTATTGAATCCAGAATTGTCAGCCGCGCAAGGTATCGCTGGCATTCCGCATTTTGCGCCGAAAGCAAAACGGGTGATCTGGCTGACCCAGGCGGGGGCTCCGTCGCAGCTTGATCTTCTCGACTACAAGCCGGGCTTGCGCGAGATGTTCGATAAAGACCTGCCCGACTCGATTCGCAACGGACAACGCGTCACGGGAATGACCTCGGGCCAAGCGCGTTTTCCCATCGCGCCTTCTGTTTTCAACTTCAAACAATACGGACAATCCGGGCATTGGATGAGTGAATTGCTGCCTCATACCTCGCGTCTCGCAGATGACCTTTGCATCATCCGCTCGATGAATACCGGGGCCATCAATCACGACCCTGCGATGACCATGTTGCAGACAGGCAGTCAAGTCCCTGGTCGGCCTTCCTTCGGCTCGTGGATGTCCTACGGTCTCGGCTCAGATAATTCAGATTTGCCCGCATTTGTGGTGATGATTTCTCGTCCTAGTGGCAAGGGCAACGCGCAACCGCTGCACGAACGAATGTGGAGCGCGGGATTTCTTTCGCCACGTTTTCAAGGTGTTCGTTTCAGTTCAGGAAAAGACCCCGTACTATTTCTCAGCAACCCGCCCGGCATTACTCCAGATCGTCGTCGCGCGATGCTGGATGACATTGCTGGTCTGAATAAAATCAAGCTCGATGATTACCAAGATCCAGAAATTCAAGCGCGCATCGACCAATACGAAATGGCATTCCGCATGCAATCATCGGTCCCTGAGTTAGCGGATCTATCCAAAGAACCCGCATCTGTTTTCGAACGTTATGGTCCAGAATCGCGCAAGCCTGGAAGCTATGCGGCGAACTGCATTCTCGCACGCCGCCTCGCCGAGCGTGGTGTGAGATTTATTCAACTCTATCATCGTGGCTGGGATCAACACAGCGATCTACCGCGCGACATCCGCACCCAATGTTACGATACCGATCAACCAAGCGCCGCCCTCGTCGAGGAATTGAAAGAACGCGGTCTATTGGATGATACGTTAGTCATTTGGGGTGGTGAATTTGGTCGCAGTGTTTATTCGCAAGGAAAGCTCACCGCCACTGATTACGGTCGCGATCATCACCCGCGTTGCTTCTCGCTCTGGCTCACCGGCGGCGGAGTCAAACGCGGCACCGTCATTGGCGAAACGGATGATTTCTCCTACAACGTCACAAAGGACCCTGTGCACATCCACGATCTCAATGCGACAGCACTCCACCTGTTAGGTTTCGATCACACCCGTCTCACCGTCCGCAACCAAGGCCGCGACTACCGCCTCACCGATGTTCATGGTAAATTGGTGAATGGGATTTTGGGGTGATCAAATACTATCTTTATAGTAAAAAACGAAAATATACAAAGTAATAGAAAATTTTCCACACAAACTATCCGTTAAAGTATGTCCCTCAAAAAACTAGCAATCATCCTCTTTGCCGCCATTGTAGTG
>CAIRGO010000207.1 GCA_903878115.1 Akkermansiaceae bacterium
CTGGCGTCCGTAGGCGCAAGCCACTCTCTGAAATCCCAAAAGCAGGTTAAGTTAGCGCCATTCCACACTGACCCCAATTTACACTGACCCCCATTTACCATTTACGCCGAATCAGTAAGCGACGTGTGCAGTCATTCGCCGAAGCCCACCGCCACCCGTCCGAACCCGCGTGCGGGGCGAGCCGGCCCTGCCGGGCGGCGTGAGCTGGCCTTTTCCCATAGCGCGTTGAGCTCGTTCATTTCCGCAGGAAAATCAGTTGTCGTGGTGGTGATGGTGTTGGTTTGCCAATTCAGGTCCGAAGAAAACTGCGGGAGATACAGCAATGGCGCAAGCTGCGCTGCGGCCCGGCGGCGCGGGTATTCCAGCACTTCGTAAAACGTCCCGCTTTCCTCAATGAGTGAGAGCTTCGGCAAGCCGAGTCCGGTGCTCACGGGAACCGCAGCGCCGTTTTTCGGATCGAACCCGAAGGCGAATTCGACGAGGTTTTTCATGCCGTCGTGATCGGGGTCCGCCTCCGGGCCGGAAATGGCGGAGGCATCCAGCTCGCTGGCAGTGAAATGGCTGGCCTGCCATTGGGCGAAAGGACCGATCGCGAAGGTGAGCGTGTGAACGGCGCTGAAGCCCGTGGGATTCGTCTGGCCAGGCCCGATGAAGGCGGAAGCCTTGATTCGCACCTTGTGGATGCCGGGGCTGCTGAAGCCCCAGTTCATGTGGGTGTGGGTGCCTTCAGCGTAGTAGTAATCGTTCACCACAGCCGTGTCATAGGTGGACATCCAGACTTTGGGGGTGGAACCGGAAGTGGTCCACAGGGAGAAATGCGAGGCAGTTCCCGGCGGCGGCGTGTAGCCATCGAGCGAGATCTTGATCCATGGACGGGCCGTGATTTGTAAAACCCGGGTGTCGTTAGGGATGTAACTTCCGAAGGTGTCGACGTTCTGGTTGTTTTCCAATCCCGGCCACGACTCGCCGATTCCGGGAGTGCCCTGCACGGCGGTCCAGAGCGGTTGACCCACAGGCACTCCGGTAAACGCAAACGCGGCAGATACCGGTTGTGTGAGCCTGGCACCAGAGTTTGCCGGGTTTCCGGCGATGTAGGGCTTGTCGGAAAGCGGGAATGACACGTCCGGTGTTTCATGAGCGACATCGCCGTTGCTTTTGGTGACTGCCTGGCAGGTCCAGACACCGGACGTTTCCCAGCGCCAGCGAATGTCCACATGTTCCGCCATGGGAATGAGTCCCGCGTGAAGTTGCGATGAGGCGGCGATGATGAGAGTGAGAGTGGTTGTTTTCATTGTAATCCCGCGACTCCCGATGGTTTGGCGATGTTCATTCCGGCGTCGATCTTACGTTTCACTTCCATGGCGGAAATGGATTCAACACGGCCATCGACATAGAGGTAGTTCGAGCGGCCCTTGGTGCTGTCGGTCTTGCTGCCGCCGAAGCGGCCGGGAGAAATATCCCCCGCCAGCGAAGCCCACGACGACCATTGGTTCGAGTGGGTGTGGTCATTGCCCGGTCCCGTGCCGGTGGTATCCGAACAGATGAATGCGATGATCGTGCGCGACGGTTCGGGAATGGCGGACACACGGTTCAAGGCCGGGCCGGTGGGCTCGCCGAAGGGGTCGGTTTCCGGCACGAAGATGTAACTGTTGAGGATGTAGCTCGTGCCTTTCGCCTTGAGGCGTTCCTTCTTCTTCGGATCTTCCGGGCAGACCCGAGTATTCTGGAAATCCCCGAGATAGGCTTCCAGCGCATAGACCCATGCGCCGTCGAGATCGGCCGAGTGGGTGGTTTCGGGAAACTTGCCATCGTGATCCGAGGCATACAGATGCAGGGCAAGGCCGATGTTTTTCATGTTGCCCATGCAGGCAGACTGGCGTGCGGAGGTGAGGGCACTGCGGTATCCGAACATGCCCAGGGTGCCGAGCGTGCCGATGATCGCGATGACCACCAGCAACTCGACGAGCGTGAAGCCGCAAGAAGCCCGTTCTTTTGCTAGATCACTCATCTGGAATTCCGCAGTTTCAGGAGATCATTCGGACGTGGAGGATTGCCGACAGCGGCAAGTTCCCACCACTTCAGCGCGAGAGTGGGTGGCAGCCAGGGTTTGCCTTTTGGCAGGCGCTTGAGGGCACGCCAGCAGCCGTAGCGCCATTCGGCACCGTGGGTTTCGAAAATCCATTGCTCGTAGGCGATCAGCCAGCGGAGGAAGGGGAGGAATGCGTGCCAGCGCTCCTCTACCGTTCCAGCCTCCCCATGTTCGCGACCGGGAACGGGAGACTGCGAGCCACTCCAGAGCTCGAGTCGACCGCGGTCGCGGCAGAACACGCTGCCGGTCACGCCCGGCGGCGGGGCCCATGAGGCGACGGCCCC
>CAIRGO010000208.1 GCA_903878115.1 Akkermansiaceae bacterium
GCCCCCCCAGAGCCCATGAAGACATTAAAAATGCTACTGCGCGAGGACTGATAACCAAGAAGGAGATGCTTTAAAATGAGCGTGAAAAGCTTATGTCCAGCTGCCCTGTGGCAAATTGTTGGGCGTCTTCTTCTCATTTCCGAGACCAGCGGGCGCTGACTTCTTGTAGCCAGTTGCGTGCAATGAGTTCGTGGCCTTGCGGGAGGGGATGCACCCCATCCCAGATCCATTGTTCAGGAGTCACCGATTTCGCGGCAGCATCGAAAATTTCCTGAGTCTTGATGTGTACCGCTTGATAGTCTTTTGCCAGTCGAGCAACAATGGCGCCAAGTTTGTCGGTGGCCGTGCGGCGGGATGTCCATGCTTGTTCATTCTTCAATCCCCCCGAACGTAGGACGAAGGGATCCAGCAGGACAAGTCTCAAGTCGGGATTTGAATTCCTACTCGCATCAAGGATCGCGCGATATTCAGCTTCAAACGCTTCTTCCTTCACTCCACGCCCAACGTCATTGGTGCCGATGAGAATGCTCAGGAGCTCAGGTTTCATCTCGATGGCATCCTTTTGCCAACGCTTGCGAAGGTCGCTCACGGTGTGCCCGCTGATGCCTCGATTATAGATGTCCAGTTGCGCTTCTGGCATATCAACACCAAGCCTTGCTGCAATCAAATACACGTAGCTATGACCCAAATAATGATTGCGATCATTCTGGTTTCGTCCCCAGTTCATGTCGGTAATGGAGTCGCCTTGAAACAAAAGGCGGCTACCTTTCTTGAAAGACGGCAACGCGTAGTTGTAGCCACCGCTGGCTGATACCTTGGCAAGCGGCGGTTCAGCCTGTAATTCTACATTGATCGCTGCGGCGCCAATCGCTGCGATATTGCGTGTCATAAAAGTGCGTCGATTCAGCATATTGTTATGATTTGAGTTGCCTAACTTTTCTTCGTTCAGTCGCGGATGATAGCGATTTCGCCCTGATCGGCAAGATTTTTGATAGGTAGGGTAACGTAAAGCGTGGAGGCATTAGAGGGAATGAGTCGGTTAGGTGTTTGCATATCCCATAAACCAGCCTAGCACAACAGATCCATTTTGGCGTGCTTTCACAATGTCTTCTTCCATAATAAACATATCGTCCATTGGCCATGGTTTATTTGAGCCGTTGGGAGCGACTTCAGTAAGCTCAAGCACTTTGTATTGGTGTTCCGTCAAATAATCCATAAAGCGCGTTTGCGCTTCATGCGTAGAGCGAGCAAATGTGTATAATCGGACGAACGCGCCATCACCATCTAGAGGATTTCGGCATCCGTGATTCTGAGGACGTGTGAATCCAGATAAAATCGCTAAGTCAGCGCATCCCGTGAAAAATCTGCGTCTCATATTTTTTTCTAACAGTTACTTCGTTCAGTCGCGGATGATAGCGATCTCGCCCTGATCGGCAAGATTTTTGATGGGAGTTTGTAACGACGTCAATCTCAGTGACCCAGCTCTCAGGACGCATTAATGGCAACCGCGACGCTCAGGCTAGGATCGCTGCGGCGCATGGTTAGGCCACGGCGATCAAGCTAGAGAAAAGCTTAACCACCGCGGCGAACGATACAATCGATTGCTTTACAGGCAGTTCAAACCAAGGAAAAACTTTGCTACAACGTATGAATCCAGTTTCGTTCCGTCTCTGTGTAGTTTTGTTCATACATCAACAATTTTCTCCTAAACATTTGACTGTAACGAAGGAATCACCGGCGGGCGACGTGGTGCCTTGGTGGTAAAAACATCCTTCCATGGAGTTTTTGCCGTAACTTTCATCAATAGCGCTAAGGTGATTACTGAGCCAATCGCAATCGTCAAGCCTGTGAGGCCATCAAAGAAAAATGACACACTAAATAACACCATATAGCCTATCTGCGCGGGCAAAGCGATCCGCAGTAACGCATTTCCCCCGACTGCTCGCAAATAACTACAAACCAAAATAACCGATACAATGGCAGCGACTCCAAAGGCAATAAACATCGGAATCACATCCGTTAGATAGGCAAACAGCAAATGAAAGGCAAAGAACCCAGCAGCCACAAAACACACATGCATGGGATGCAACGCCAATCCTTTTAATGATGCGAGTAAGAGCAAAACGGTCACAAAAAATAGCAGCGATACTGGCGCAAAAAACGAAATGCGCGAGGCGACAGGTGCGGGATTGAGCAGCTTCGGCATGTCCATTCCGATATTGGGAGCTGAGAGAACATCGGGTTGGTAGGCCCAGGTAAATTCACAATTTTTCTCATCGCGCTGCGTAGGAGATCCACAGCCAGTGGGAAAACTATACTCGCCAAAATTGGTTTTTAAAAACAATTCAAAATCCTGAATTCGCTCAGGATGCGGAAATTCATAGAGCCAAGAGTTTGTGCCATTCGTTTGATAGGCGACTTTCAATTCAACTCCTGTCGAGGCGCCAACCTCAAGCGCTAGTTCCAGCGAACCGTCGGCGGCACGTCGGACATCAGTATCTTTGCCATCCAGAGTGATCTTCACTCCTTTTAGTCCTTGGGTATCAGGAAGCGGAAATTGGAGAAATAACGTTTGCTGAATACGCGTTGGATTTCGAAATGTATAATTACCCTCAAAGTTCACATCGTACGTGCGATGACTCATCAACCCACGCTTCTTCGGCTCGTAGTGGATGAATGCCCTTACACGACTTTTTTCCGATTGAATCAGGGCTTTCCCCTCTGGCACATTCGGCGACAGATAAAAAGCGACGGGGTGCTGTTGGTGCAAATTAGGCCCCCACACTTGTTGCACTTCTTTGCGCATGTTAGAACCTAATTCGTCGGTGCGAGTTTGAATGGCGGAACCAAGAATGAACCACGCGAATGTAGTGACTAACAAAATGCCAGCAATGCTAAATAGATTTGATGTTTTCATAGAAATAATGTGAGTTAACGATTGATCGAGTTGTTGCGGTTATAGAAAATTTCGGCTTGTGGTGTTTCATCACGACAAAGATTTTTTTCTAACAAAATGATGTTTGGCTTGTTCGTAATAACCATCGGGCGAGTTAAGTTTCCCGCGACCTCTGCGGCATATTCTATAGGCAAAGAGACTTGCCATTGTAGGCTGTTGATGAAATAGGAGATATAGGGCAGTGCGATACTAAACTTGCCTTCCAGCGGGCCAAATTTTTCCATGCGTTGCGTATAGGAAATAGACAATGGCGTAGTGGACAGCATTTTTTCACCCACTGGTAAGGAAATCGCAAAGCCACCTTTCTCGGTGACCACAGGAGCAATTTCTTGACCAAGTGCATTGCAGGAGAGCAGCACCGCATTTTCTGGCAAACGGAGAGCTAAGCGCGCCCCCGTGCGATACTGGACTTCAAGATTTCCGGTCGTCAATGTAGCACCATCCAGCTCCATCCGCGTATCCCAGCGAGCCTTGACGATTACCGCATCCGCAGTAGATGCGATCGGCATCAACTCTTGTCGAATGAGGCCGATTCCCTGCTGTGATTCAACGATGAGGTATGCCTGACCAGATAAGGCGCTTTGCAATGATTTTCGAAGAGTTTCAGGGGCAAATGGACCACGAACTCGTTCACCAGTAAATTTCCGCTGCGCTTGATCAGCAAGAAAAAATTGCGATTGATCTTTAGTAGCATTCTCGCCACCTGGAGCTTCCAACTTCCACGAATCTTGCAAATTACTAACACGTTTTTGATAGCTTAATACAACCTCTCGTGTCAGTTGCCGTTCTCCCTTCCAACGCATCAAGAGTCGTTGCGTCCCATCAGCATCACGCTGCAAGGTTTGATCTTCTAAGTCTTCACTAGCGGCCTCAATGTTGCTTACTCCAGCGGGTAAGGCAATGCTTGCCCGCGAAGTATCTCCAGCGGTCGTTTCGGCTTGCGAGAAACTTTGATAAAATAACACACCCTCGAGTTCTTTCACCGTTACTTCATGCCGCCATAGCCACTCAGATGCCTGTTCTGGTTGGCTGAGCGCCTTGGCTTGCTGACCACGAAGATGTTTCCAAGAAATCGTAGTGCCACGCGCAGGAATGCCGATGACTGCATTTGCCGTGAGCAATTGCGTATTACCATCCATGCGCCATTCGATGCACTCCCCTTCTGCTAATCCTTCAAGCGTTACTGAGGCACTGGCACATGGCAGCGCGGTAAAAGCGTTCGCTTGTGAGGAAGTCATCTGCAGATTCACTTCATACTTACCAGGTTTCTCGGTGATCATCTGCAACAAATCTTGCTTTACTAACAAGGGCATATCAGCTGGTTTTAACTCACTTACGGAAACGTCACTCGTAAGTAACGCCGTCGTCGCAATATCTTCAGAAAAATGCTGCACGCGGAAGGAAACAGAAATCGCTGCGGGCGTTTTCGATAGATCGATACGGTAGTGCGAGGATTGGAGTAAAGTTGCCTGCTCGATCTTTTTGCGAGGAGTCTCCTGCTTGTCTTGATCCAAAGATCGCAACGTTTCATAGGGTAAGGTAACCGTGCCCTTGACCAAGGCAGGATTTTCCTGAGCAACCAAGGATGACAGCGAAGTGAGACAGGCCCACCAGAAACAAATGTGTGTTTTCATAACGCGCTCATCATGCCCGCCCATTATGAACACCATCCGAAGGTTTGATGAATAAATGATGAAAATTTGACGTTGCAGTCGCAAAAAATAGGAAAAACAAGTCGGTCGCAGGAACGAAAAATATTTTTTCTTTATCGATTCGTCGAAAAAATGTTACTCATCATGCATGAGTTTTCAACATGTAGAAAAAATCCAAAACATCATCCTGATAGGATTTATGGGTTGTGGGAAATCCACGATTGGACGAGAACTCAAACGTCTTACTGGCTATCAATTCATCGATATGGACGCTGAAATTGAAGCACGCGAAAAAAAAAGCATCGCCACTCTATTCGCAGAGGAGGGTGAGCTCGTATTTCGAGAAAAAGAAACAGAATTACTCCAAGAATTTAGAGCAAAAGGATTGGATCACAGCGTGATTTCCACCGGCGGTGGCGCGATCCTGAGCGAAGAAAATCGCAACATCATCAAATCACTAGGTTATGTCGTTTGGTTAAAAGCTGACGCACAGACAATTTATCATCGCACGAAAAAAAATCACTCGCGGCCGATTTTACAAACAGCAAACCCACAACAAGTCATCGCTGATTTGCTGGAACTACGCACTCCACTCTATCACGAATGCGCCCATTTGACGATCGAAGTAAAAGGCCTCAATCGCACCGAAATCGCCGGAGGCATTATAGAAAGCGCTCGTTATTTCTTCTCCCAACATGACACATGAGTGATGATTCCGCGATCGATCTTTCTGATAAAATCCGCAGTTATGCTCGCGAGATCGGATTTGATGATTGTCGTTTTGCCACAGCACAGCGAGCTACTCATGCTGATGAATATCTAGAGTGGATTGAGCAAGACATGCACGGTGATATGGCATGGCTAGAACGTAATCAAGACCGCCGTTGCGATCCACGCGAGGTATTACTTGGTTGTAAAACGGTTATCTCACTTGGAATGAATTACTATCCAGGTAGTAGCTCAGGAAATGACGCATACCGCATCGCCAGATACTCATGGAACAACGATTACCATGATTTGATCGAAAAAAAATTGCAGCTCTTCAATGAATTCCTGCAAACGCTCTCAGGCACGCAACGTTATTATGTGGATACTGGACCTGTGTTAGAACGTGATTTTGCCACCGATGCAGGTCTCGGCTGGAACGGCAAAAGCACAGTCCAAATTCATAAGAAATTCGGCACATGGTTGTTTCTCGCCAATATTCTCACCACACTGGCCATCCCTCCCGACAAAGCCTTTGGCGATCACTGCGGAAAATGCGTGCGCTGCATCACCGCATGCCCCACCCAAGCGATCATCGCGCCACATCGGGTCGATGCTCGCCGCTGCGTTTCCTATCTCACCATCGAAAACAAAGGATCTATTCCCTTGGAGTTCCGACGCGCGATCGGGGACCGCATTTATGGCTGTGATGATTGCCTCAGCGCCTGCCCATGGAATCGCTTTGCCCAAATTTCTCAAGAAGCGCAATTCCATGCTAGATCTGAAATTTTTCGCCATACATTGCGGGACTTTCTAGACTTTGATGAAGATAAATTTCGTGCCATTTTTGTAAAATCACCGATCAAGCGCATCAAAAGAAATCGATTTATCCGCAATGTTTGCGTAGCACTTGGCAATACTGGCACGTGCGAGGATTTACCAGCACTCATGAATGTGGCGACAGAAGAGGATCCGTTGATCGTAGAGCATGCGCTATGGGCGATCGAGGAGATCAGGGCCCGAGAAGCGAATTCCTAAAAAATAGTTAGACACTCATCGGACATGGCACTTCGATGACCATCATACCAGCAGCACGCGCGGAATCAATTCCAGCGGGCGCATCTTCCAACGCTAAACATCTTTCTGGGCGAACGCCCAAGCGCAAGGCGGCTTCCAAATAAATATCAGGAGCTGGCTTGCCATTTTTCACATCATCGGCAGTGATCACCTCATCAAACCAATCGGAAATGCCCACCACTCGTAAAGTTTTTTCAATCACAAACCGTGATCCACCCGTAGCAATAGCCATAGGCATTTTGCCACGCAAACTTCTCGCAAAATCGGCGACTTCTTCAATGAGTTCCACGCGATCTAATTTACGCAAAAAAGCTTCACGTTTGGATAATGCCACCCGCGCGGGATCGAGACTAAGCCCATATTCCGCATTCAAATCCATGACAATGTCTTTCGTGGGTCGCCCGCCCATCGCATAGAAGACATCTTCAGCTAACACATTGGCCGCACCGTACTGAGCAAGTGCTTCACACCACGCTTCGAAGTGGGCAGGCATCGTGTGCACAAGCGTTCCATCGCAGTCAAAAATCACTGCTGAATATTCGCCATCGGGTAAAGTAAGAGAACCAATCGTTGCCATCGCGGCATAGTGTGTATCAGAGCCGACAGCTATGACAAGTGCCACGTGCAAAAAAATCAAATTTTATGCAAAAAAACCATGCATATTTTGCTATCGCTAAAAAATCTCTGCTTTACCTCAGTCTCTCGCTGTGATTCGCTACACCTGCTACTATGCGTTGCTTTTACTCCCAAGATTTTGAACTTGCCTTGCCATCTGGACATCCGTTTCCGATGGATAAATTTCGCGTTTCTAAGGATATGTTACTCGAAGGGGGAATTGTTACACCCGAGGAAATCATCGAGGTAAGAATTACCGACCCTCATATTCTGCAACGAGTGCACGATAAAGAATATCTCAATAAAATTTACAGTTGCACCGTCGATCTCAAAGAAGAAATGCGCATTGGCCTGCCCGTGACGCCGCAACTCTACACCCGCAGCGCCACCGAGGTGGAAGCGACACGCTTAACATGTCGTGCCGCTCTAACAGAAGGCGTAGCAGTGTGTCTCGCAGGTGGCACCCATCATGCTTTCCGAGAGCACGGCGAGGGATATTGCGTCTTCAACGATGTCGCCGCCGCCATTCGCGATCTTCAAGATAGCAACCCTGGCATTAAGATCATGGTGGTGGATACTGATGCCCACCAAGGCAATGGCACTAATGCCATTCTTGAAAATGATCCACGCGTTTTCACCTACTCGATTCATGTGGGAAAAAATTATCCCACCCACAAATTCGGCGGATCGATGGACGTGGAAACCGTGCGCTACGTAGAAGGAGAAATGTATTTGAAGCAATTATTCAGCACCTTGGCAGCGGCACTTGATACGTTTTCACCGAACTTGGTGATCTGGATCGCTGGGGCTGACAACCATCGCAACGACCGCTTTGGACAAATGATGCTATCACTCAAGGACATGCAACGCCGAGATGAGATACTGCTGAAAGCTTTTATACGCAACCGTATTCCCGTTGCCGTGCTCTATGGCGGCGGCTACAATCGTCAGGCGGAATTTACTGCAAAGATCCACCGCAATACTGTGGCGATGGCCAAAAAAATTGCCACTGAATATCGCGGCATCTAACAAATTTACCCACACTATGTTTACTACTATAGCCATCGTAGGTTCTGGCGCTATCGGATTATATTACGGCGGCAGACTAGCGGAAGCTGGTCACCATGTGCGATTTCTGCTGCGCAGTGATTATGATGATGTAGCACAACACGGCATTCGTTGTGTGAGCGTGCACGGAGATTTCCACATTACTTCTCCAAATATTTACCGCAGTCCAGAAGAATGTGGCACAGTGGACTTAGTCATTGTTGCATGGAAAGCGACTAGCAATCATTTGTTAGAAAAAGTTCTGCCTCCACTCATGCATGAAAAAACCCAAGTTCTCACCTTGCAAAACGGTCTGGGCAATTGTGAAACCATCGCCGCCATCACAGGCACAAATAAAGTGTTAGGCGGGCTATGTTTCGTGTGCATCAATCGTTTGTCACCTGGATACATTCATCACTCCGATGGCGGGCGCATGGCAGTTGGTGAATTTTCTCAAGGCATCCCTGGTCGTGCTGCCGCGGTAGCAGGCATGTTTGCGGGCGCGAAAGTCAGCACCGCAATCGAAAAAAACGTAGAAGAAACCGTGTGGAAAAAACTCATTTGGAATATCCCCTTCAATGGACTCGCGATAGCAGAAGGCGGCAAGACGACTGATTTACTGTTAGGAAATCCACAAACGGTCGAAGAAATCCGTACGCTTATGGAAGAAGTAGTTGCCGCAGCTGCTGCGCGCGGATTCAAGATCGACCCGGGCTTGATCGAATGGAACATCGAGCGCACCCGTATTATGGGAGCTTATAGGCCAAGTAGCCTGATCGATTGGCAAGCCGGGCGAGAAGTAGAAATCAACGCGATCTGGGCCGAACCACTACGCCGTGCCCATGAGGCAGGATTAGAACTGCCGCACCTAACAAAGCTAGTAGAGCGGATCAATTCAGCGCGTGCAAATGGTGCGAGGTAATTTTTGAAAGAAAATAAATCCCGCACATGTATCTCCAACGTGGGTTCACTGAACCACATCAATTATGCAACATTCCGAATCGGATCGTTCGTTACCCTCACGCTGGGAGGCGCTTCTTTTTTCTCTCAAGGCTCTTGTGTTTCAGGCAAGGCGAGTGCTTAAAAATATACGTCATCCGCTACGTAAACATCCGAAAAGTGACAACTTGTGCAACTCTCTCGTCGTCGCTGAATTTTCCGCGCCACTGTGGAATCAAATCAGCGATGCAGAATTTCCACTGACTGCTGGCAAGGTGCATAACCTACGCGTTGCTTGTGCCGCACTTAATGGAGTAGAAATCCCCGCCGACGGGACTTTCAGCTTTTGGCAGCAAATAGGACATATTTCCTCATCTCATGGTTATACTGTAGGTCGCGAATTACGATCAGGATGCCTCGTTCCTAATATTGGTGGCGGTCTCTGCGCTCTTTCAGGACTGCTTTATGCCGCTGCTCTGAAATCACATTGCTCCATCATCGAGCGCCACGCACATTCACGCTCGCTGCCCGGAATGAGCGTCGAACCTGAGCGTGATGCCACCATTTTTTGGAATTATGTTGATCTGCGTTTTCAAACTTCTTCGTCATTGCGCATTGAAACAGAGCTAAATGCGAGCCAACTCATCGTGAGATTTCGACGAGCAGAAACAACTAACGTTCCGATCCAAAACATCAAACCGTTAGAGAAAATTGTCCATCAACATGCTTCGGGCGATTGCCTGACCTGCGGCATGATTAGTTGCTTTCGCCATCCGTCAGCGACTACCCAATACCCACCAAATACAGCACACGCTGCATTTTTGTTAGATAGCTGGTCTCCAGAAATCGAGCTTTGGTGCCAGCAATATTCCCATGCAGGTGATCAATGGCACATCCCGCTCGATGGCATCAAATGGAAAAAGCCCAACTATGCTTGGAAAGTTCCCTCCGATGCGATAGCGAATTATCTAACCTGGTTTACACTGCTAAACGCTTGGAAAACACGACGGCTTCCGCAGCAGGGTGAAGTTCGCCAAAAAACCTTATTACAGAGAGAAGCAGACCTAGCAGATCGATACGCCCGCGCTCTGGCAACCGACGCACGGCATCTATTTGTTTCACAGAATCTCCTTCCACACCTGCATGCCAACGGAGCGCTAGGTGGACGCACCTATGATGTCTTAATGCAACGCATGCCTCTGGAACACCTTCATCAATTGTTAGATGAAGCCACAAAAAAACACCCGACATCACAGACAATCAATGATTTTCGAGCCGATGACAAACTTCTCAAAGCTGAGAAAAAAGCTCTATCCGCCGCAGCACGTTTTGTCACACCGCATCGAGCCATTGCTAAGATAATGGGAGATCGCTCGATTTTATTAGACTGGATTATGCCGCCAGTACCACCGCGAAATCAGCATGATTCAGCCACAATGCGAATCTTTTTTCCCTGTTCACCGTTAGCGCGCAAGGGCGTTTACGAATTGGCGGATGCGCTATCAGGCATGAATGCAAAACTATTTGTATTGGGTAAAGCGAAAGAAAGCGGCACTGATCCGCTAGCAAACATCGAACATCATTCCGCGAGCATCGAAGATCTGTATAGTACAGGCATGCTGATTTTACCTGCTTGGGTCGAGCACCAACCTCGCATCGCACTGAGAGCACTAAGTGCAGGAATTCCGGTGATTGCCACGCGAGCTTGCGGCCTAGCAAATCATCCTTTACTTACTGAAATCGATCAGCCTGATGCGACAGCGATCAAGGAATGCATTGCGAAAATATTGGCAATCTCAAAAGCTAGCTAGAGCATACACCGCAAATGACCCTAGCCAGTGATCGCCCTCGTAGTTACCACTATCAACATAGACCATGCCTGCTTGAAAATGTTCCGCAGCGGATGCTAGCAGAACAACGCGGCGCGGATCAGCGTCGGGCAATTCCGAGGCGATTCCCTTCATCGTCCAGCAGCGGCTTAAATTCAATCCGGCGAGGTGAATCAGATGACCATCTTTCGGATCACTAACCACTACAGGCTTGAGCAAATTACCCGCATCTTTTTTTGCTAGACCTGGCAAGTACGAGTCGAGCCACAAAGAAAATTCCTGCGCGGTCAACACCCGACGCATCAAGTCAGCCACATTTAAGCAAGGCGAGAAAAAGTCATTTCCCGATGGCTCATAGCGCACTGGATAATCTCGATCTGATTGATAAAATTTCCGCGCGGTTTGCACAACCAGTTTTTCCAAATCCGTATTTTTGACGAACCGCGCGTAGTCTAACGATTGAGACATGGCAAACGAGCTTTCCGGATGAAATCCGCAGCGCACAGGCCAATCAAGCTTCGGCAAATACGCCAAACTCAGTGAAACAATTTTTTGTTCCAGCGGAGCATAATACTCACTCCAGCGTTTGCCATCCACGTCATCCCAAGAACGGAGTTCCATCGCCAAGCGCAGTGCCCATGCCCAGCCGTACATGCGCTCGAACGAGGCATTATCTGAAATAGAAAAATAATCCGCCTCTGCTTGCAAATTCTCGCGCGTGAATGATTTTTCTAACGCTTTACGAATTTCTTCGGCCTTTTCTTGCTGTGGGAATAAGCGCAACGAACGCACCAGCGTCCAGTGCCCATGAACCGATGAATGCCAATCAAAATGCCCGTAAAAAACCGGATGAAGCAGACGAGGAGTTTTAACATCTTGCGCACTGCGTAACACATCCCCCGGTTTATTCGGATACTCACGATGCAAGCCAGCAAGTGCCATCTTGGAAACATGCTCAGCTTGTTGCTGGTTCATTGTCTGAATATCGGCCATCATCATTTGCATAAACAGAAAGAAAAAAAATCCACAGAATTGTTTCACGTGATTACTATGGAGAGAGCTTTGTCGTATGACAATGGTATTTTGCTACTAACACTTTTCTCTCTCTGCTTATAAGAGAGAGGTGGCCCGAGCCGGGATCGAACCAGCGACACGCAAATTTTCAATCTGCTGCTCTACCAACTGAGCTATCGGGCCATGCATTTCTGCACTCGCCCACGATCACCTTGGCGTCGCGGGAGCGGGAGTATGGATAGAAAATCACGATTGGCAACTAAAAAAGCATGGAAAAAATAAATTTCTGATTCGGCTGTGTTTGCATTCTTGCTTGCACTCTTCTAGCTTCCTCCATGCCTCGCTTTTTCATTGGTCCTCGCAGTTTATTTTCGATTCATGGCACAGATGCCGTTCGTTATCTCAATGGACAAATCACCCAAGACGTCCGGCGACTATTGCAAGAACCGCATCGCGGACTTTCCACTTGCGTGACGGATGCCAAGGGCAAACTACAAGCCTACGCGACGATCTATTTAATCAACGCAGAGCAACCTGTCATCTGGCTCGAAGCATCGATGGAGTTACGCGAATCACTGTTCGCGCGTCTATCCCGCTACCTCATCGCCGACGATGCTGAGATCGATGACATTTCTGATGATTTTTTTCTTACACATACCATCGGGGAACAAACGGAGGGTTCCGCATTTGCGCATTCACGTTTTGGCGTTGCGGGCTTCGATCAATGGTTGCCATCAACCATTGATATTTCAGCGCAGTTTTTTTCCCCACTAGAGCAAGCGGAAAAGCTTCGCATCCAGCATGGAATCCCATCGTGGGGGCATGAATTAGTGGAAGGAATATTACCACCTGAAGCTGGTTTGGAAGCCTATGCGATCTCCTATCACAAGGGCTGTTATATTGGACAGGAGGTCATTTCACGCATCAAATCCGCTGGAAAAACCAACCGTAGACTGCAACGCTTTACTCTTGCTTCAGCATCTAACATTTCTCTGCCTGCGAGTATTTTTATCACTGGTCAATCCCATGAAAAAGCTGCGGGAACACTTACTAGCGTAGCATTTCCTGATGCCTTAGGGTTTCTTCATAAATCCGCATTTCAGGAAAAAGAATTTGATCTTCAGCTCGCTGACGGCAGTAATCTCACCAACGCGGTGAGCTGCATCGTCGATTGATTTTTTCCTAGTAAGCACCCGCGTAACAAATTATTGATTGGTCATGGCGAAGCACTTCACTGTATTTTCTCCGACGCATTTGTACACAGTGATCGTCGGATTTATTCTGCTAGCCATCCTGATCGCCTGGTCGCGACGCTCCTATTTCGGAAAAATGATAACCTCCGGCATTCTCGCATTTTTTTGTCTCGGTGCCTATGGACTATCTCAGTATGCGTGGAGTTACGATGCGCAGCCCACGGATTTGGATAATTTATTGCCATTTCATCTCTGCGATGTGTGTGCCTTTTTAGCGGGATATGCGATTCTAACAAAAAAACCGCTCGCCTGCGAACTCACCTACTACTGGGGATTAGCAGCCACGATCCAAGCGCTGATTACGCCGGCGATTGGTTACGGGTTCCCGCATCCCACGTATTTCACCTTTTTTCTCCAGCATTTTGCGATTGTCGGCGTCGCATTATTTCTACCACTGACGGGGACATGGCGCCCAGTGAGGCCATTGTGGAAAAGCCCGCTGCAGGCATTTGTTTGGGTGAATTTTTATATGATTTTTGCGATGAGCATGAATTTTTTGCTGAAAACTAACTTCGGTTACTTAGCACATCCGCCTTCAAATCCAAGTTTGATCGACCATTTAGGACCGTGGCCTTATTATATTATTGGGCTGGAAACCATCGCACTAGTGTTGTTTTTACTACTCACTCTGCCATTTATGCAGAAAAATCGCGCCACTGCCACACTCGCGGGTTGAATTTTTCTGATAAACAGCGATGTTTGCCGCGCACATGGCCATTACTACATCACGCCCCGTTGGAAAAAAAGTTCTCTTGATGGGGACATGTTTATGCGATGCATTTTTTGATGATGTCGCGCAGGCAACCGTAGAAGTACTAGAACACCTAGGAGTTGAAGTCGTTTTCCCCGACAATCAAACGTGTTGCGGACAACCAGCATTTAACTCGGGCGATTGGAAAGCGTCACGGAAAGTAGCAATGCATACGGCGGATGTTTTTGCCGGAGAACTTCCTGTGATCGTGCCCTCGGGGTCGTGCGCGGCGATGAATTTTCACGGCAATGTGTTGCAATTCGAAGAATGCCCTGAGCCATCAATCGATTCTCTAGCGCGTCGCACTTGGGAAGTGATGGATTACATCGTGCATGGACTGGGAATCACCACTTGGCAAGGAACATTGGCTGAGCCACTCAAAATCGCTTTTCATCGTTCCTGTCACTCACGCGGCACTTGCTCGGGGGACGCCACGCGCACGTTGCTTTCTTCGATCGCGAATGTCACCTTGCTACCCTTCGGGCAATCCGAGCAATGCTGTGGATTCGGCGGTACGTTCTCGGTCACTTTCCCGCATATTTCAGGAAAAATGGGCACCTTGAAACTCGACCACATCCTCGAACAAAACCCTGATCTGTTAATCAGCGGTGACATGTCTTGCCTAATGCATCTCGCTGGACTCGCCACCAACCAAGGACGACAAATCCCTATCAAACACGCCATTCAAGTGCTGCGCGATACAATTGTCTAATTTTCTCTTCCACCAAATTGCTATTCAAAAATACCTTTAATCACTGATCACTACTCACTGATCACTCAACACTTCTTTTAACATGTTCCAATCACTTGCCGACTCGCTCGATAAAACCTTCCGCAACCTCCGTGGTGTAGGAAAAATCTCTGAATCCAATGTCACCGATGCCTTACGTGAAATTCGTTTGGCGTTGTTAGAGGCCGACGTAGAGTTCTCCATCGCACGCGATTTTATCAATCGCATCAAAGAAAAAGCCGTTGGTGTCGATGTTCTCAAATCGATCAAACCCGGTGAGCAAATCGTTAAAATTTTCCACGATGAACTTGCAGAATTGTTAGGTGGTGATAACACCCCGCTGGATCTCAATCCGCCAGCAAGAATTTTACTCTGCGGACTGAATGGTGCCGGCAAAACCACCACCTCCGCCAAACTCGCGTATCGCCTCAAGAAAGAAGGACGACGTCCCGTCTTGATCGCGCTCGATCTCTATCGCCCCGCCGCGATCGACCAACTTGCGACCCTAGCAAAACAGATCGATGTCCCCTGTTTTACTCCCAGTGCTAACGAAAAAAATCTTGTCAAGGTAGCCAAAGAAGCACTCGCGTGGGTCGAAACACAAGACCACACTGTGGTAATTTTCGACACCGCTGGACGCCAAGAACTCGATGAGGCATTGATCGTTGAACTCAAAGAACTGTGCCAATTTCTTAAACCTAAGGAAATTCTTCTCGTCGCTGACTCAGCATCTGGGCAACAAGCGGTTTCTGTCGCCACTCGTTTCCACGAAGCAGTCGGTATTAGTGGCATTATTCTCACCAAGCTCGATGGTGATGCGCGCGGTGGCGCAGCACTTTCCATGCGTGCCGCCACGGGCAAGCCGATCAAGTACATTGGTGAAGGTGAAAAAATCGACCAACTCGGAGAATTCCACCCGGTGCGTATGGCCGACCGAATTCTCGGCATGGGCGACATCGTTGGCATGGTCGAACAAGTGGCCGATAAGATCAACGAGGCAGATGCCATGCGCAGTGCTCAACGCATGGCCGAAGGGAAATTCGATTTCACCGATTTCCTCGATCAGATGAAAATGATTCAAAATATGGGCCCGCTCGAAGGACTGTTAGGACTGTTACCAGGATTTAGTAAAATCAAAAAACAATTGCCTGCTAATGCCTTTGACGGCAAGAAAATGAAGCGCACCGAAGCGATTGTTTTGAGCATGACCAAAGACGAACGCAGACGCCCCGAAATCATTCGCGGCTCACGCCGTAAACGCATCGCCGAAGGTTCTGGCACTAACATGAAAGAGGTAAACGACCTGCTCAAGCAGTTCGGTCAAATGCGCGAAATGATGCGCTCACCTAACAAAATGCGCGGTATGATGAAAGCCATGTCCGGCGGCGCCGAAGATATGGGCGACCTAGGCAACATGATGCGCGGTTTTGGGAAAAAGAAGTAGGATTTTTCACAAAC
>CAIRGO010000209.1 GCA_903878115.1 Akkermansiaceae bacterium
GTCTCGGCCAATCGTCATGGCGCGCATCGACAGCGCTCCGCTGCCGGTGAGGGTGAGCGAGCCATTGGTGATCAGAAGTTCGTCCGGACTGGCGGATGCCGCGCTGTTGAGAATGACATTGTAGCCATTGATGATCGCATCGGAGGGGGCGACCGGCACACCGTCCGGGCTCCAGTTGGTGGCATTGGTCCACAGGTTGTTGCCCGAGCCGTTGTCAAACCCTTCGGGTGCGTTAGGTGCGGTGACCGCGAAGGTGAAGCCGGCGATGCCCGCGCCGGTCGTCGCCCCGATTCCCGGAATCTCCCTGAAGGTGAGGGATCCGCCATTGGCAAGTGGCAGGTTCGGAAGGGTAAGCGTTCCCGTGGCACCCGTCATGTTGGGGAAGTCGCTGTTCGTCGTTCCGTTCGAGACGCGGATGTCCCCATTGGTTCCTTCGATGAAGGACCAACTTTTGAGAACCAGTTCCAGGCCGGCCGGCGCGTTGAGGGTCCAGGTCAGGGTTTCCGGGGTGGAGTTGACGTCGCCCGTGCCGTAGTTCAGTCCATCGACTCGGTTGGAGTTCTCGCCCTGGATTCCGATGCCGCCGCCGCCAAGCTCACTGATGGTCAGGTTCGCTCCGCCGGACTGGCTGCCCACCAAGGTGAAGGATTTCCCTAACAATGAGGGGTCTGCCACCGAGCCGACGTTGGTCTTGTCGCACTCCGCGACCATGGTGGAAAAGATCCCGCTGCTGGTGGTGGATGCGTCGAGGGAAATGACCCCGAAACCATTGATCGAGAAACCCAGCGTGATCGTCGAGGCACCGGCGCTGGCTTGGGTATACGGCGGGGTTGGTCCGTATCCATTGCCGCTGTTGGCGAAAGTCACGACTGCATCATTGGCCACCAAAGGAGGCGGAGGGTCCCCCACCACGTCGAAGGACAGACCGCTCAGCACGAAGCCCTGGGTATCCGCGTCCGTCGCGGAGTTGATGGTGAAATTGCCGGTGATTCCCTGGGTAGAGACATCGACCGTGCCGGCAGCGCCGGACAAGCCGTAGGCGGTTCCCGAGACGTTCATCTGGGTGCCCGCCGAGATCGTGGCATTCGCATAACCGAGTTCCTGCAGCTTGAATTTCGTTCCGAGACCGTTGACCGTGGCGGTGAGCTGCTCGTCGGCTTTATCCACGAGGTGCGAGTTTAGACCTTGGACGGAAAGGCCGGTGGTCAAGTTGCTGACGCGCAGGCTGAGCCCGTTGGCACCCGATGACGTCAGTACGATGCTGAAGCTCTTGCCCCACATGGACGTGTCGCTGATCGTGCCGCACGGGCCGTCGAACTCATTTACGTTAGCCGCAGGGCCTGAATTTACACAGGAGGCATCCAGCGTCACATTGCCCGAGCCATCTACCGTGAACGCCAGGGTGATCGTGCCGGTATTCTGGTTCGAGCTGGTTGCCGCCGAGTTGGTATGGCTGAAGTCCACCTCGACGGCTGCCGTTGCCGAACTGGTGCAGGCCAGCCAGCAAGCGACAGCTGCCAGAAGCCCGTCACATAACCGGGGAAGGCGGTGGAGCCAACTTGGGCGGTTTACAAAACGTGGGCCAATATCCGCATGAGCGGCGGTTGTCGTCAAAGAGAGTGGGAAAAGAATGGGTTTCATCATGTTTTCGGAACGGTGGGTTGGCGTGGGGAAGTTCGTCGGATTCACCCAGACAAGGCAGTTTCTCCGGTTTTTCCGCAGCAGCATAGTCCACAATATGACTACACGCCACAGGACCCGCCTCACCGTGAAGTCCAACGCTCCGCATTCGGGTGGATGGATGCACTTCTAACCGATTCATTCGCCAGTTCCTGCAAGCGAGGCGCCGACTGTCATCGCTCTGAGGACTACCAAATTTCCAAAAAGTAAAGGGAATCATTGCCAGCATTCCGGAGGCGGAAGGTTTCTCATGATAATTCCGAGGTTCATTTGGTCATTGCCGCCGTTCCGTTAGAATCTATCAATTCGATGAGAACCACTCCTTGGCTCAAGGGGGGATTCCTCTGGTCTCAATTTGTCGCTGCCAAAAAAGCCGGTGCCTCCATGGTCTATGTCGCCATGGTCTATGAAGTGGACGAAGGGACTGCGATCTTCAAGTGCACCAACAACCCGCCCGTCGGCGAAAATCCTTTCGTCACTTATGAGGAACTGCCCAGCGACCATTACCTTTGGCTAACAGGCGAGGGAGGACGATTGATTCGTGGAGAGCGTGCCATGAATCAATCTGTCCCCACCCGCCCAGTATCGGTTGAACAAGAATAATTTTCGCGGTAGTTACTGTGAACCCGCCTTTCTATCAGGACAAGTATTTGATAATCGCCTCCACCTTGCTGCGGACATGCAGTTTGAAGCAGATGCGCTTCACGTAGGTGCGGACGGTGGGTATTGTGAGGTCAAGTCGATCCGCGACTTCCTTGTAGATGTATCCTGAGGCCAAGAGCTTGAGAACTTCGGTTTCTCGTGGAGAGAGGGTTTCCCGTTCGTCCTGAGCGTCCTTCTCCTCTCGGAAATACATCGCCATTTTCCGCGCGATGGGTCCGGAGAAAGGAGACTCGCCGGCGAACACATCGCGTATCGCCTCGAGGATGTCGTTCGAATTGCTCGATTTGATGAGATAGCCGCTCGCGCCCTCCTTCAACGCCCGAAAGATATTGTCCTCTTCCTCGTAGGCCGTGAGCATCACCACTTCGAGTTTGGGCAGGCGCTTCTTCAGCCCTCGGATACAGTCGATGCCGGACTTGCCTGGTAGATTGATGTCCATCAGCACAACGTCAGGATAGAGCGAAGGAATCTTTTTTTCGGCTTCTTCGGCGGAGGAAACCGCGCCCAGCAGGGTGATGTCCCCCGCAGCCTTGATGATCTCGATCAGGTGCTTCTGAAGCCGGAGGTCGTCTTCGACGATAACGACGGTTTTTTTCTTGGTTGTCATTGGATTTCAGGTTTCAAGGTCATGTTATAGGAGCGCTGAGAATAATCCGTAGGCCGCCTTCCGCAAGGTGCTCGAAGGCGCAGTTGCCGCCGATGGATTTCATGCGGCATTCGAGGCTGTCAAGCCCGAGTCCGGTGCGTTGGGATTTATCGGAGATACCTATGCCATTGTCAGTGATGTTAATCATGAGAACGTTCTTTTCCAGTTCGATTTTCATTTTTAGCTCGGTGGCGTGGGAATGTTTCAGAACGTTGTTCACGCACTCTTTGACAGCGAGGCTCACATTATGCCTGAATTCATGGCGGATGGTTTGATTCTCCGTGATGAACATCGCGTCCACCCGACACCGGATGTTCTTCAATCGGCATAGTTCGTTGACAAGTCGGTAGAGGAAATCGACGAGCGATTCTAGGTCGTCGTTGCTTGGATTGAGCATCCATACGGATTCCGACAGGGCGCCGATCAGGTCACGTGACATGGAGGAAATTTGTCCGAACGCCTTGCTCGCTTCCTCATGGCGTATAGTGTTGTCGGCATGGGAGGCGACTAGCGAGATGTGGGAGACGCGCGTGCCAATGTCGTCATGCAGATCTAGGGCAATCCGCCGCCGCTCTTCGGAAATCATCCGCTCATTCTCCAGATGGAGGCGGATTTTCCGGCGGATCAAATAACGTCCGATCAGGATCGAAATCAAGGAGAGGACCAAGGCAGTGGTTCCCCAGAACCAGAAGCTCTTCCAGAAAACCCTCGGTACGACCAGCGAAATGGCAACTCCCGATTGCAGGGGCTCTCCTGTCAACGAGAGGTCTTCCACCACGAAGCGGTATTTTCCGGCGGGTAGTCGATCATAGATTGCTGTGAAGTTACCGCCCAATCCCGTGCTGTAGGCTTCTTTCCATCGTATTTCCAAGGTTTCTCGACCAGCGATATCAGGAGGAATCTGGATCCTGGTCCCCCAGTCGGCATGGGCGTTGATGTCGTCATCGAAGATCAGTAGAATCGGAGATGAATCCTTTTGATCGTCGGGCTCGATTTTACTAGCCATCGATGCATGGGTTCCGGACTTGTTCCAAGCCGCCTTGGATCCTTGCGAGAATCCGCTTTTAGACATTAGGACCCTGGTGGTGGACCCCGATTCCCCCATTGAGGATATCATTATATCCCTGATTGCATAGATCCCGACGAGTGTTGCGGGTCCCGCGGTGGTCATGGTGAGAGACATGGAGACCGCGTCAGGTGGCACGGTGACCTCTTCTTCCCGCGGAGTGAAATCGGAGTCCTCGATCGTTTTCCTCCAGCCCGGGCTGCGACCGCTAGTGGGGAAGGGGTCCATTTGGATCGGGTCACCATTCTGGTTGTAAAACACCACCCGGAGGAAAATAGTATCCACTTGTTGCCTCCAATCCTCATCGAGACCTTCGAGTTTGTAACGCACAGATAGCGACTGGGGTTTGACAAAGAAACGCAGGTCGTTCGTTCCCGCTGGCAGCGTGAGATTAAGCCCCCGCTGGGCTCTCTGATCCCGGTTCACGAAGACATCCACGGACGTGGCTTCCGCTGCCGCAAGCCCCCCGTGCAGGGAACAGGACAATGCTGTAAGTAGCAGGATTTGATGGGCTTTGATCAATTTGATCAGCAATACTATCTCGGGTAATTCACGATTCAAGCATAAAATACGGGGACCATATCAAACTGTTAAAATAGACATGCACCCGATTTCGTGAGATAGAAGGATATCTAATTTTCTTGGGCTGATCGCTTTAGTCTAGTTCGGATCTAACAAATAGCTCATGGCCCCCTTGCGCCATCACTGATGCCAGCGCTACTGAGACGAAGAAATATCGGGTCAGTTCGCCTCCACAGGTTTGGTTATGAATGGGGCAAAGATTGGCGGCGGGGTGATTTCTCCACAGCTAGAAGCAACCGCGAGCAGTTCGCTTCCGCCGCTTTGCATTGCGAAGTGGCGAAAGGGATCTCTTACCGCCGATTGAGCGCAAACAGAGAGGTCCGTGTCATCACAATGAGGACTATGCAGATTTCCGCAGATAAAGAATCTACCGACTTCCCATAATAACTTTATGATAAATACACCCGCTCGTACTGATAATCGCTTCGCCTTCATGACGGTCACCGCATTGTTCTTCATGTGGGGCTTCATTTCCTGCATGAACGACCTACTGATCCCCAAATTCAAGGCGGACTTCAGCCTGACCCAGTTCCAGGCGAACCTGGTGCAGTTCGCGTTCTTCGGCGCTTACTTTCTGGTTTCGCTCGGCTACTTCCTCATCTCTGCCGTCAAGGGCGACCCGATCAACAAGATCGGTTATAAAAACGGCCTCGTGCTTGGACTAGTTATCGCAGGTATCGGCTGTCTGCTTTTCTATCCAGCGGCGGAAACCAAACAGTATGCCTTGTTCCTCGGCGCGCTGATCGTGCTCGGCTCGGGAATCACCATCATCCAGATCGCGGCCAATCCTTACGTCACCATTCTCGGGCCTGAAAAAACCGCGCCATCCCGGCTGAATCTCTCGCAAGGTCTCAACTCGCTTGGCTACGTGATCACTCCTCTCATCGGCGGTGTCCTATTATTTGGCTCGAAGCAACTCTACACTAGCGCCGGTGGCGTGGATGCCGTGAAAGTCCCCTATGTCGGCCTCGGAATCGCCTTCATCTTACTAGCTGTAATTTTCAAAATGATCTCGTTGCCAAACTTCCTACAGGAAGGAAAGGTCGAGGCGGGCGTCAAAGTGTTCAAACACAAGCATTTCATCTGGGGCTGGCTCGCCATCTTCTTCTATGTCGGCAGCGAGGTCACTGTCGGCAGCATTCTTATCAACTACCTAAATGACCCCAGTGTGATGGGTATGCCAGAGGAGACTTCGGCCAAATACCTCGCCTTTTATTGGGGTGGCACGATGATTGGCCGCCTGATGGGTGCCATCTCTCTCAGCAACATCCAGCAATCGCGTAAATATCTGTTCATGATACTAGCCGCAATAGGTGCAACGGGTGTGATTTTCGCGAACGCCACCTTCAAGGAAAACCTAACCCACGGTCACTTTATTGACCCGATGACGATCCTTCCTTACGTCGGCATGGTAGTAATGAGTTTCGCTTTCTTCGTCCTTGGTCGCTCGAATCCCGGGAAAATGGTCGGACTGTTCGCCTTGGTTGCGATGGCCCTCACCGCATTCTCGATGGGCTCGAAAGGTGAGTTGGCACTCTGGTCGATCATCGGGATTGGCCTGTTCAACTCGATCATGTGGTCAAACATTTTCAGCCTTTCGATCCGTGGTCTCGGCAAGGACACGAGCCAAGGCAGCTCGCTGTTAGTTATGATGATTGTCGGTGGTGCGATC
This sequence comes from Akkermansiaceae bacterium, assembly GCA_903878115.1. Lineage (GTDB taxonomy): Bacteria > Verrucomicrobiota > Verrucomicrobiia > Verrucomicrobiales > Akkermansiaceae > UBA956. The sequence continues at coordinate 6,310 of CAIRGO010000209.1, forward strand.
ATGCCGCTTATCCAGGGCGCGTTGATGGATGCCTTCGGTGTGCGGGCCTCGCTCGCCATCGTCTTTGTCGGCTATGCCTACCTCGTTTATTTCGGCTTCTACGGAGCGCGTGCTGACGATGTAAAGGACGATTCCGCGAGGTCTGCTGGTGCGGGTCATTGATGGATGTTGTATTGCAATTAAAACTGCCACTTATCACAAAATTCATGGGTCTAGACACCGAATCCAGAATTATCATGACGCTAGACGCGGGTGGCACGAACCTTCGCTTCTCCGCCATGCGTGGCGGAAAACCCATCACCGAAACCGTCTCCCTGCCATCCAATGGTGCCGATCTAACGAAGTGCCTCGCCAACATCGTGGAGGGTTTCTCCAAGGTGAAGGCCCTTTGCCCGGAGCCTCCGTCCGCGATCAGCTTCGCGTTTCCCGGCCCTGCGGATTATCCTAACGGAATCATCGGCGATCTTGGCAACCTCCCCAGCTTCCGCGGCGGAGTGGCGCTCGGACCGATGCTTGAGGAAAAATTCGGGATTCCTGTCTTCATCAACAACGACGGCGATCTCTTCGTCTATGGCGAGGCCATCGGCGGACTCCTGCCTCATATCAATGGATTGTTAGAAAAAGCCGGCAGTCCGAAGCGCTACAAGAATCTCTTCGGCATCACTCTCGGAACTGGCCTCGGCGGCGGCATCGTCCGCAATGGCGAGCTTTTCGTCGGTGACAACTCAATGGCCGGCGAGGTCTGGCTTTTGCGCAACAAACTCCATCCGGAAATGAACGCCGAGGAAGGTGCCTGCATCCGCGCTGTCCGCCGCGTATACTGCGAGCAGTCCTGCACTCCATTCGATCAAACTCCCGAGCCCAAGGAGCTTTTTGAAATTGCTAACGGTACCCAGGCCGGAAACCAGACCGCTGCAGTGGAAGCCTTCCGCCGCCTCGGCGAATCCGCGGGCGATGTCCTCGCCAGTGCGCTCACCCTGATCGATGGCCTTGCTGTGATCGGCGGTGGCGTATCGGGAGCATGGCCCCTCTTCCTGCCAGCTCTCGTGGATGAACTCAACGGCACTTACACCGGCCCCAATGGAAACTCATTTCGCCGCCTCGCCTCCGTCGCCTTCAATCTCGAGGACCCCGCCGAACTCGTCACCTTTCTCAAGGGGGACACCCGCACCATCATGATCCCTGGTAGCGAACGCACGCTTGACTATGATCCATTGCAACGCGTCGGCGTCGGCATGTCCCGCCTCGGGACCAGCGAGGCTGTGGCTATCGGAGCCTACGCCTTCGCGCTGCGGAAACTTGGAGCCTGTCCGTCCGGTTCCGACCTCATCCAACTTTCATGAATCATTTCACCTTGTTGTCACTTGTCGCTTCCGCTGCCGCATGGTCTGCTTTTCTCACGGTGCTACCTTCCTCCGTGAATGCCGCTCCGCTGCCACCCAACTTGGTGATCATTTTTTGCGACGACCTGGGGTATGCCGACATCGGTCCGTTTGGTTGCACCCGCTATGCCACCCCCAACCTGGACCGCCTTGCCCGCGAGGGTCGGCGCTTCACCAATTTCCATGTCTCCGAGGCCGTTTGCTCCGCGTCGCGCGCATCGCTGCTCACCGGTTGCTACAACAACCGCATTGGGATCTTCAATGCTCTCAATCCGACAGTGAGACACGGCTTGAATTCCGACGAGACGACTTTGGCGGAGATCTTCAAACAGAAAAATTACGCCACGGGCATGGCCGGTAAATGGCATCTCGGGCATCTCCCTCCGTTTCTACCCGTCCATCATGGCTTTGATGAGTATTACGGTTTGCCTTACTCGAACGACATGTGGCCGCATGGGATGGAAAAAAAGAACGTCAATCATCCGCCGTTGTCCTTGATTGAGGGAGACGACGTCATTAAGGCGGACGTCACCCCCGAGGATCAGGAACAACTCACGACCCGCTACACCGAGCGTGCGGTTGATTTCATCAAGCGCAACCATGACCGCCCGTTCTTCTTCTACCTCGCGCATTCCATGCCGCACGTGCCTCTCTATGTGAGTGACAAGTTCAAGGGCAAGTCCGGTGCCGGGCTTTACGGAGACGTGATCCAGGAAATTGACTGGTCGGTGGGGCAAGTGATGGATGCCTTGAAAAGCCAGGGCATCGAGGACAACACCGTCGTGATCTTCACCAGCGACAACGGCCCATGGTTGAGATACGGGGACCA
>CAIRGO010000210.1 GCA_903878115.1 Akkermansiaceae bacterium
AGTCGGACGTCTAGAAAAAACCTTCTTGGATTGCGGCGGAACCCTTCGTGAAAACACGACCTGTCAGCTCCAGGTTTGGGTAGGCGAAGACTATGATCATCGGATCGAAACTGGCAAAATGGCCTCCATTCTCGAAAAGGCAAAATCCATCCTGCCCGACGACTCCGTGCCCGTGGAAATCGAATACGAAGATCGCGTGATTTCCCAATACACAATCTCCGGCCACGAGATACGAAATGACTCGGTGGTGCTCGTGCTTTCCCACAAACACACCGAATGCCTAGCTCCCGAACTCTGCGGTTTGCCGTCCATCGATCGCCTGCCGTCCATCGGCTCCAAATCCCCGTGCTGCGGCCCGTCGGGCTGCTGTTAGATCCCTTTATGAAACGACTTTTTGCAGAATTTCTCGGCACCTTCATCCTCGTCTTCGCGGGCACGGGAGCCATCGTGATCAACCAAACAACTGGCGGAGTCATCGGCCATGCGGGGATCGCGCTAGTCTTCGGACTCGTCGTCCTCGCGATGATCTATACCTTCGGCGATGTCAGCGGCGCGCATCTCAATCCGGCCGTTACGATCGGCTTCGCGGTCGCGGGTCGCTTTCCCCTCAAGGAAATCCCTGGCTACATCACTAGCCAGTTGGGTGGAGCATTTGCCGCCAGCGGATTGCTGAAAATCCTCTTTCCCGCCAGCGCCACACTGGGAGCAACTTTGCCCGCAGGCACTGTTACCCAAAGCTTCATCTTGGAAATCATACTCACCGCCATCCTCATGTTGGTTATCCTCAGCGTCTCCACCGGCGCGAAGGAAAAAGGCGTCACTGCGGGCATTGCCATCGGTGCGATGATAACCTTGGAAGCCATGTTCGCCGGGCCGATTTGCGGAGCTTCCATGAATCCAGCCCGCTCTTTGGCACCCGCCATCATCAGCGGGAATCTCCAACACCTCTGGCTCTATCCGGCCGCCACCATCCTCGGCGCGATCATCGCCGTCCCGCTCTGCATCGGCACTCGGGAATCGGGTTGCTGTGGGGGCAAATGTCATCCACCAACATCATGAAACCACCTACCATCCTCATCCTATGCACCGGCAACAGTTGCCGCTCTCACCTTGCCGAAGGCCTCCTGCGTGCCGCGCTCGATGATAACTTCCGCGTCGTCAGCGCAGGCTCGAAACCATCCGGCTACGTGCACCCGCTTTCGATCAAGGCGATGGCGGAAATCGGCATCGACATCAGCGGTCACCATTCAAAACACATGGATGAATTTCTAACGGACGAGGTGAGGACCGTCATCACCGTCTGTGGAAATGCGGATCAGGCCTGCCCGATCTTCCCCGGCCAGATGAACCGCCACCACTGGGGCTTCGACGATCCCGCCCACGCCACCGGCACGGAGGAAGAGCAGATGGCCGTCTTCCGACGCGTGCGCGACGAGATCGCACGCGTTTTCCAAGCTTACGCCGCAGGGCTGCTGGATGCCGCGAAAGTTCACGATCATCCTTGAAAAAAGCATCGATACCAAAACCAAGTCTTGATGCTGTGCAAGTTCAGCGTTAAAAAAACATGTCGATGAAAAAATTCTCCCTAGTGATTGTATTATTTCTGCTAGGGTTGACGATGAGTCGTGTGGTTGACGTGTGGGCGGAGGAACCAACCATCGCTGCGCAGAACTCCACCACTGCGACGAGCAAGTTTTTTGATGCCCACGTGCACTTTCAGGATTGCAAAGTAGGTGACCTAGAAAAGATTGTCGAATGGATGAAATCTAACAACGTACAACGTGTGATCAACCATCCACTGGCCCAATCGCGTCCTAAGAACGAAACCGAACGCACACAGATGCTAGCCAATTACGCGAATTACCAAGGTCGCATCGATCGCTTCTGCATCATCTTTCCGGAAGAAGTGAACAGCGTCGAAGAGGCGGTCAAGATTCTCACCCGCGAAAAAAAGGACGGAGCTATCGGCTTTGGAGAGCACTACGGCGTAAACATGAACTTCGATGACCCCAAAAACATGCGACTCTTTGAAGCTGGTTCCCTGGTTGGGTTGCCAGTGATGTTTCACATGGATCAGAATAAAAACTTGGATGAAATAGGTTTTCCACGACTGCAAAACGCACTGAAAACCTATCCAAAATTAATTTTCATCGCGCATTCAGATTGGTGGAAGAGATTGGGTGATGGCAGTTGCGAGAAGTTATTACAGAACTATCCGAATTTGTATGCCGATATCTCGTGCACCGTGGGACGCAGTGCGATTGGCCGCGACAAAGCGATGGCACGCGAATTTTTCATACGCAATGCCGACAAGCTACTTTTCGCCACCGATAGCGGTTGGTGGTCGCTCGGCAATGTCAAGAAACAAGCGGGAGAGTTCTCGTTGATCGACGAATTGAAACTCCCCAAAGATGTCGAGGACAAAATCTGTCGAGGAAATGCAGAACGACTTTTCTGGAATAAAAACCTCCCAAGTTCTCCGACGAAATGAGCATCAAATCATCATATAGAATAACATTAGCCATCATGCGAATCCTCAGCGGATTGGCGATGATAACATGCTCCACGATCATAGCCGCAGCAGTGGAATCAGAGCACCCCGATGCCACTCTAACAGAATCACCTGGCGACATCACTTACATGATCGACCCCGTGAAAGGCAACGATGCTAACCCGATCGGCAATCCATGGAAGACCTTCGGAAAATTAAATTCCATTCATCTCGCAGCGGGTGACCGAGTGGTAATTTCTCCAGGAGTGCAGGAGGAAACGCTGATGCCATTTGGCACAGGGACCAAAGAAAAACCCATCACTTTTCAATTTCTTCCCGGGGTGCATACCATCGCCGGAAAAAACGTGAGGCAATTTCCGATCTTTGTGTCCAATGCTCAAGACACCACCGATCCCAAGCCGGTCGGACTTTTACTGAAGAACTGCAAGCATCTGCGACTTCAAGGCGGGGGCGTTGCGGGTGATGGCAAAACGACAATCCTTTATGCCGGGCGGATGGTGCAGATTTGGAATGATCAATCGGAGGACATCACCTTCACTGGCCTAGTTTTCGATCTCAAGCGCCCGACAGTTTCTGAATTTCGCGTCCTTGAAGCCGAGGCTGCGCATGCCGTGATTCAAGTGGCGGAGGGCTCAGATTATGTCATCGAGAATGGGAAATTTCTGTGGCGAGGTGATTGGGGGCCAGGGGCATTCTGCCAGACACTTTTCCTCAAAGAAGGACGCTGCAATCGCTCACGCACTCCTCGTGGTTGGGATGTGCAAGGTCAGAAGGATGCCAGCGCAAAAGATCTAGGAGATCGAAAAGTCCAACTGGAATTTGCTAACGGAGATAGCGGACTCAAATCGGGATGCCAGTATCATTTTCGCAACACCACGCGGGACTCAGTCGGCGTGCATAATTCAAGATCCAAGGACATCGTTTTCCGGGATTGTGATTTTTACGCGCTGACTGGCATGGGATTCGTGAGCCAGTTCACGGAAAATATTACCATGCAGCGGGTGAATGTGACTCCACCGCGCGATTCGATCCGCACCTGCCCAGCATGGGGAGATATCTTTCAATTCTCTAACTGCAAAGGCGACGTATTGGTGGATTCTTGTCGTCTTTCTGGCATGCAGGATGATGCCATCAACTGCCACGGCACTTACCTCCGCATCATCGAAAAAATCGGCGATAAACAAGTGCTCACGCGCTTCATGCACAAGCAAACTTTTGGCTTTGCCGCCTTTGCTCCAGGCGATGAAGTAGCTGTCATTTGCCACTCCAACTTGCGTGAATACGCGCATCTTCCACGCCGTAAAGTAACCTCCATCGAGAGAAAATCGGACACGGATTGGCTACTCACACTTGACGGCACAGTGCCCGATTTCGGCAAGGATGACGTGCTCGAAAATATTACTTGGAATCCTAA
>CAIRGO010000211.1 GCA_903878115.1 Akkermansiaceae bacterium
AAAAAAGGTCGAAGAAATTTCACCACAGCTTGCACAGATCGTCATCGATAAAAGAAGGGTGATTGCGTTATGTGCAGCGCACCCTGAGTGCGGATGGCTCGCCTCCGCCGTGAGGTAGATGAGGCTTGCCTCATGCGGCGGGGGATTCATTGCACCGAGGAAATCGATACACTAAGCGAATCGCAAAAGACACCCACCGCACTCGGCAAGCCGAGCCATACCACGGGCGGAGGCAAGCCTCAGCACTCCTGTTAAAAAACTCAACCCTTCGCGTCCTTCGTGGCTTAGCGGTGAAAAAAATCCCACCAACGCAAGGGGATAGTCAGACATTGCCATTTATTACAATTGCGCTAATTATTTTTATTCAAAAAATCCCGTGGAAATCATTCATGATCGCATGAATCTCCCCCTGCTAAATATAGATTTTTCATGCTAATTCACTGTTAGAACTAGCAGTTTTTCAATTATATCTTGCGATTCAAAGTTTTTTGGAATAAAAATGCGCGTTAACTGTTTCTGATCCGATTTATTTTTTCCGCTCTCGTATTTTTTTCCGATTGTCTAACAAAAAACTGTAATGAAACCACGCAATCTATCAACTGCCCGCCTTTCTTTACCGCTCGCAACTGCCATCGCGGCGCTGCTTGCTGCGCCGTCCGCATACGCTGCAGACACCACTTGGAGTGACGCTGGCGCTTCAACTGCTTGGCTTACCACTGCGAACTGGAGTACGGCAGCATCTCCTTCCACCAATGACGTCGCCATTTTCGCGAATACCGGCACCGCGACTACCGCTGGAATCAACATGGGCACGGTGTCGGGTGCGCTGAGCGTGCAGGCAATCGATATTTCCTCCACTAGAACCCGCGCCCTGACCATTGGCAACTCATCAGCTACTTCCGGCACACTCACGTTGACGGGAAATACCATCGGAGGGGTCGCCAACACCATTCTTAAAAATGGGAGCAATTCTCTGCTCACAATTCAAGATAATGAAACGGGCACAGGAAAGATCATGAATGTGGCCCTCGGGAATGCCACCAACAATGTGATCCAGATCACTGGGACTGGCGGTATTACCATCAGCAGTATTATTTCAGGAAGTAGCAAAAATCTCACTTTCTTTGGTACCGGTAGCGGTATACTCACTCTCTCTGGTGCCAACACTTATACCGGAACGACGACGATCGGCGCAGGCACGCTCACGGTTGGTAACGCCACCGCCTTGAGCACCACTAGTAGCGTCAGTCTCGCTAGTGCCTCGCGCCTGACTGTAAACGCGACCAATACAAATCTCTCAAAACTGTCCACGGCCAACGGTGGCAGTGGCGTTGTCGCAGGCAGCTTCCTGCGATACTCGCAGGCGCAGACCACGGCAGGTGCAGCCAATGGTCCAGGCACCATTTTCGGCACTGTCGAGTTAAACGTCACCAACGTGAACCCGAACTACGTGCTCGATTTCGGCTCTGGCGGTGCATTGACCAACCTCGTTGCCTCCACCTACACCTCTGCCTTGACTCTTTCTGGTAATGCTTCCATCGACTCCAGCGCTTCAGCAGCCACTTACAGCACTGGCGGTATTACCGCTTCGACTGCTGGCACTAAGACGCTCAATCTCACTGGCTCAAACACTGGAGCGAATCTGATTTCTAGCGCCATCGGCGATGGTAGTGGCGCGATCGCGATCACCAAGGGTGGTGCTGGCACCTGGACCCTCAGCGGCACTAACACCTTCACGGGCAACATTCGGGTCGATGTAGGAATCCTGCAGTTCACCAAGACGGCATCTCTTTACAACAGCATTGATACAAACTGGACGGCTGCCAAGATTAGAGTAAGCAACGGTGGAACGTTGGCTGTGAATGTCGGCGGCACGGGTGAATTTACCACGGGTAACGTCACCACGCTGCTGGGCAACCTCGGGGGAGCTAACGGAACCAGCACGACCGGCTTCGCGGCGGAATCGGCTATTGCATTCGATACCACCAACGCCTCTGGTCTCACTTTCACCATTGCGGATGTCATTGCCAACTCTTCTGGTACAGGCGGAGGTGCCATCGGCCTGACCAAGCTAGGCACGAATACTTTGGTCCTCTCGAATGACAACACCTACACCGGTCGCACGGTCATCAGCGGCGGCACTCTGCAACTCGGCAGCGGCGGCACCACCGGCAAGCTTTCCACCAGCAGTGGCATCCTGAACAATGGTGCCTTGACGATCAACCGTAGTGACGCCGTAGCACAAGGAACCGACTTCAGCAGCGCTTCCATCTCTGGAACCGGTTCTTTTGTTCAGGCTGGGGCCGGCACCACTACTCTCAATGCCGCCAACACCTACTCTGGCACAACCACCGTTACTGCTGGCACATTGGCCCTGACGAATACCCTCGCGCTCCAGAACAGCGCACTCAACACTACAGGTGCAGGTTTTGTCACCCTCACCAGCGGCAGTAGCCTCACCCTTGGCGGGTTGGCAAACAGCGGAACCACCAGGAATCTAGCTACCATCTTCACCTCCGGTTTTACCGGCACGGTCACCGCCCTCACCCTCAATCCGCTCTCCGGTTCGGTCACCTACGGCGGCGTGATTGACAACGGTGCCATGTCCCTCACGAAAACCGGCGCGGGCACCCAGATCCTCACTGGTGCCAACCTTTACACTGGTGCCACCACAATCAATCGCGGCATTCTTACCATCGGCAACGGCACAACCGGCAGCCTCAATGGCATCACGGGCACCGCGCTCACCTTCACCGGCACTGGCACTTTCAACGTGGCGGAAGCCGCTAGCAGTAACCAAGGAATGGGGTCTCTCACCTTGAGTGCGGGTGATGCCACCATCACCTCTACTGGCATCGCTGCTCAAACTTCTACTCTGACCTTTGCCTCGCTCTCCGCCCGAACGGCAGGGGCCACTGCCAACTTCACCCTGGCCACGAATACCACTGCCGCTCAGAACCAGATCAAACTCACCAGCGCCACCAACGCGCCGCTCAACGGCAGCGGTTCGAACAATCAAGGCATCTTCTTCGGCACCACGGAATACGCCCGCTACGACACCACCAACAATCGTTTCCGTGCGGTGACCTATGGCACTGATATCAATGCGTCCGCGATTGTTGCCACGGGTACAACATTGGGGATCAACGACGCCACCAAGGACGTGAAAGTCAGCGGCAACATCACCGCCCAGACCACCGCGTCGGTGAACACACTCAACCTGGTGGCCACCACAATGACCCTGAGCAGCGCGACGGAAGTCCTGAGCGTGAATGGCATTCTGGCGACTGGCGGCGCAATCGCCACGACCGGCAGCACAGTCACAACGGCCGGCAAGATCCAGCCTGCAGTGGCGGGCGGGGAATTGGTGATCAACACGACCGGCAATTTTGGGTTAACCGCGATCATTCAGGATAATACCTCCGCGAGTTCGCTCACCAAATCCGGCACCGCCCAGCTCACGCTCAATAACTCGAGGAGCACGTACACTGGCGGTACGGTCGTCAATGCGGGAACCGTTACCTTCGCCGCCGATCAAGGCGCCAACACCGACACCTTCTTCGGAACCGGCCCGGTGATTTTCAATGCTGGCACCACACTGACTTTGAACCGGACCTACATCGGAAACGCCCTGACGTTGAACAACGCGACGGTGACGGCTGGAAACTCTTTCTCCTCCACTCTGGCGGGAACCACCACCCTCACGGGCATCTCGACATTCAACATCACGGGTAACTTTACCATCACCGGCCCCATGACCGGCACCGGTGGACTGATCAAGACCGGCGCTGCCGTCGTGGCGGTCAACGGCATCAACAACTACACCGGCCCCACCATCATCAGCGGCGGCGGTCTGACATTCCTCAAACCCGCATCGCTCTACAATGCGGATAGCGCCCAATGGACCAAGTCGAACATCACCGTGAACAACGGCGGCTCTTTAACACTCAAGGTCGGTGGCTCGGGTGAGTTCTCCATAGCCCAAGTCAGTACGATCTTCGGCAATCTCGTCTCCGACGTGAGCAGCAACGGCTTGCAGGCCGGTGGCTTCTTCGGTGTGGACGCAGGCACCTCAGGCGGATCCTTCACTTTTTCCACTAACCTGACCGATTCTACTGGTGTCGGCGGCGGTGCGGTCGGCTTGCGGTTTTTTGGCAATAATTCCATGGGCTCCAGCACGCTTGAACTCACTGGCACCAACACCTTCAGCGGACAGACCATCATTGATCGCCAAGGTCTCTTGAAGGTGTCGTCGATCAACAGTGTCTTCACCAACGCCGCTCTAGGAACGGTGCACTCGGCCAGCAGTAGCCTCGGGGCCCCCACCAGCGTCGCTACCGGCACCATCCAACTCGGAACTGCCGCCAGTTTCCAAGGCTCTGGCCTGTTGTATGTCGGCACGGGAGAAACCACCGACCGGGTGCTCAGTCTTGGCGGCGGGGGGAATGATAACTACAGGCTCGATCAATCCGGCACCGGCAATCTGAAGTTCATCAGCAACATCGTAATGTCCGATACCCGGGGAGTAAAGACCATCGTTCTGCAAGGCTCCACCGCAGGAACGGGCGAAATGGCCGGCGTGATTCCCAATGCTACAAGTGGCACTCCGACGACAGTGCTCACCAAAGCCGGCACTGGCACCTGGACGCTCTCCGCTGCTAACCTTTATAGTGGTACGACGACGATTCAAGCGGGTAAATTGGTGGCGGGCGCTGACTCCCTCGGGACTGGAGTCTCAGGAGCTTTTGGTTCTTCACTCGGTGGTGCCATCGTGCTTGGCAACGGCAGCACGCTGGTCGGCGATGCTCCGGCCGCTCTCATCAACGGTGCCTTCACCGTGGGCCGCGCGATCACGGTTGGCACAGGAGCCGCAACTGCCTTCAACGCCACCCTCGGCGGCAGTAACACAAGCGGGACTTCGATCTTTTCGGGTAACATTACCTTGGCTGCGGGCGGCACTTACACAGCCACGTTGCAAGCTGCCCCGCTCGGCACGGTCGAGTTTAAGACCGGCACTTGGGCGACCAACAACAAGGCCATCCGCATCGGCTCCACGGGCAACACCGGAACGGTCAAGATTAGCAATGCCATTACAACAAGCGGCGGCATCAGTGTGAACTTCGGCACCTTAGCCCTTGATTCCGCTTTCACCGGCAACATGACAGTAGCCTCTGGAACTACCCTCTCCGGGATCGGTTCGGTCTCTGGCACTACGGGAGTAACCAGCGGCACGGTAAATGGTGGCACTGGTTTTACGCTCACTGGTGTGACCACTTTCAACAGCACTGGCAACACTCTGAGCGGCACGGTGGCCTCGACTAACGGTGTGACCTTGGCCTCCGGCGCGGCCTTGGCTTTGAATGGCGCTTTGACTGGAACTCTCGCGATCGGTAATGGCACACTGACTGGCGCGAGTGGGTCGGCGAGTGGAGCAGCTACTCTCAACGGCGGTATCATCAATCTAACCAGCGGCTCCCTTGGTGGCACCTTAGGGGTGACTGGCGGTAGTTGGAACGGCGCCGGCAGCGTGACAGGGCTTGTGACTTCCAGCAGTGGTATTTTCACCATTGGCTCAGGGGCGAACTTGACTGCCAGTGGTGATCTCGCTGTTACTGGAGGCACTCTTGCGGCAATCGATGGCACCAGCAAAATCACCGGTAGCTTAAATTACACCAGCAGTAGCGACAGTAGTTTTGCGGGCGAAATCGCAGGCAGCGGCAAGACGGTGACCATCAACAACGCATCTACCACCTTAACGCTCTCTGGAACAAGTAGCTATACAGGAGCGACAAATGTTGACGCTGGAAAACTCGTGGTGAATGGCAACATTTCTAGCAGTTCGCAAATCACAGTAGCTTCCGGCGCGTCGATTACTGGTTCGGGAACTGTGGGGGCTGCGACGATCAACGGCGTACTCGCTATTGGTAATTCTCCAGGAACCATGAACCTATCCAGCCTCTCTCTGGGCAGCGGTTCGACTTATCTTTATGAAATGACCGGCGGTGGCACAGCGGCCGATCTTGGAGATATCGCTGGCGCGTTAACCATCGATATCGCAACAATTCTGGATCTAGTTGAATTAGGAACTTACACCGTAGGCAACAAATTTACCCTGTTCGCCTATGATGGAACTCTCACTGGAAACTTTAGCGGGTTGCTGGATGAGTCGACTTTCACAGATGATCTTTTGAATTCTTGGATGATCAACTACGACGACACGACCGCTGGCTTGAATGGGGGCGTAAGCATATCAAATACCTACGTGACTATCACCGCCATTCCTGAGCCAAGCGCCGCCATACTTGCTGGTCTGGGAGGACTAGCTCTGTTGCGTCGTCGCCGGAAATAAAATAATTTTGATTATGAGAGAGTCGCTTGCGACTATCATGGTGGGGTGTCTCGCCTTTCAACTTTTAAAAAACAAATAAGATTTCTAAGCATAATAGGTAAGAGCTAGACATGCAACTTGTTCCGCCAGTATTGGTTCTGATCCATGATCATTCTTACTCTCATCGTTCTGCATCTGTGGTAAGAATAATCATCTAGATTAGAGGCTTAATTATGGAAAAATTTTGCATCATGGTAAATTTGTATTAATGTTTTCTGTTTTACAACGCTTTGATGTTTTCTGAGATTATATGTAAAATGTATTGTAAAATAGAGGGTTCTAAAGCTGATTCTCTGTTAGAACTAGCAACTTTATTTTTTTTTCTTGTCAAGATTGTACGTTTATCAAAATAGTGAATCGTAATAGTTGCCAATAATTTTACAGATAATAATGTTATCAAACGCAGATTAAAAACTTTCTACTATCTAACAAATCTCACCATAAAATAAATACAAAACCGTTATGAAACCACGTATTCTATCCGTCGCTCGTCTATCTCTTCCTTTCGCCATGGCCATCGCTGCACTGCTTGGCGCGCCCTCTGCGCAAGGGGTCAATCTGTGGTGGGATACCAACGGTGCCACGACCACAGCGGCTGCGGCTACTGGCACTTGGACCGCTGGTTCAACCGCAAACTGGACAACAGTCCTTGCGGGCAACGTCGCTACTGTTGCCCAAACGACAACCAATGCTGATGATCTTACGTTCAATGCTACTGGCATGACGGCGGCAACCATCACCGTTTCTGGCACGCAAGCCGCGCGAACCATTGCATTCAACGCAGCAACCACACTCACGGGCGGTACCGCCATCAATCTCGGCAATGCCTCGCTGGGCGCTGGCATCACCTTTGGAAATGTGGCGAATACCATCAGCACCCCGATTATCCTCAACAGCGCCGCCACTGCCATTGCCCTCACAAGCACTGGCAACCAAGTGCAGACTTTCGGTAGCGCTGGCACCATCACGGGTTCCGCTACCTCTGGCACGCAGACACTCACGATCGGCACAGTTGGCGCCATCATGAGTTTTGGGAGTATCATTAGTGATGGCGGAGCGGGAGGGACCGTTGGCCTCACCCTCAACAGCGTCGGCGCCGGTGTCACCACACTATCTGCCGCCAACACCTATACCGGACCGACAAATATCCTCGTCGGCACTCTCCAGATTAGCAATGCGGGTACCTTCACGAATACCAGCGCCCTTAATCTTTTTCCCACCGGACGTTTGACGGTAAACGTCGCCAATCAAAGCCTCGCGAAATTGGCTTCGCCTGCCGGTACCGGAGTGGTTGCGGGCAGTTTTCTGCGATATTCGACGGCTCAGACCACCGGCGGAACTGGACCAGGCACGATTTTCGGCACCGTCGAACTGAACAACGCTGCCGTCAATCCTAACTACACTCTCGACTTCGGTTCGGGCTCGATTCTAACCAACTTAATCGCCACTACCTACACATCCCCCTTAACTCTATCGGGCTCAGCCTTCATGGATGCAAGTGCCCAAGTTGCCACCTACGCCACTGGCGGAATCACAGCTTCTACTTCAGGGACCAAGACGCTCAATCTTATTGGATCAAACACCGGTGCAAATACGATTTCCAGTGTCATCGGCGATGGTAGCGGGGTGATCGGGGTTACGAAAAGCGGCCTCGGCACGTGGATTCTATCTGGTGTCAGCAACACATACACGGGAAATACACTGGTGAGCGGGGGAACTTTACAATTTGCCGATCAGACATCTCTTTACAACAACGGAGCCGCTGCTCCTTGGAGCAAGACCAATATCAACGTAGCAAATGGAGCCACGATGGCCTTTAGAGTTGGTGGTTTTGGACAGTTTACGAAAGACGATATCGTTACTCTTCTTGGATTGTCTGACGCTACCACAAATGGCTTTATGCCTGGTTCGATCGTGGGACTTGACACAACTAGCGGATTACTACTTTTCGATAGCGTCATCGCCAATCCCAATGCCGGTAATAACGCGCTTGGTTTGACCAAGCTCGGTTCGAACACACTCATTCTTTCCCAAGACAATACCTACACAGGCCGCACGGTCATCAGTGGTGGCACCCTGCAACTCGGCGATGCCGGCACCACCGGCAAACTTTCCCCGAGCAGTGTCATTGTGAACAACGGCATCCTGGCCATCGACCGCAGTGATGCGGTGGTGCAGGGCGTTGACTTTAGTGCTGCGCCCATCAGCGGCAGTGGATCTTTAGTATTAAACGGCGGAGGCACGACTACACTTAATACCGCCAATACGTTTACTGGTACTACGACGGTTAATAATGGCGAACTGATTCTGACAAGTCCACTGGCACTCCAGAACAGTGCGCTTGTGATCAGCGGCTCTGGCATTGTCACATTTTCCGGCTTCACCACCCCGACCTTTGGTGGACTTAGTGGCTCCACAGACTTCCTCGCATTATCCGGCTCCACTACTTTAATGCTCAATCCTCAGACGGGATCTAACTTCACATACGGCGGTGTGATTCCAGACGCCGTAGTTGGCATGACCCTTACCAAAAATGGCGCTGGCACCCAGATCCTCACCGGCGCCAACAGCTACACCGGCACCACCACGATCAATCGTGGCACGCTCACCATCGGCAACGGAACCAGTGGCAGCCTCAACGGCACCACGGGCACCGCTCTCACCTTCACTGGAACCGGCACCTTCAACGTGGCGGAAGCTGCTGGCAGCTCACAGGGCATGGGCGCGCTCACTCTGAGTACCGGTGACGCCACCATCACCTCGACGGGCATCGCTGCTCAAAACTCCACCCTGACCTTCGCCTCGCTCGTAGCTCGTGGCAAAGGTACCACGGCTAACTTCACTTTGGCCAACAACACTAACGCCAGCCTGAATCAAATCGTCCTCACCAGCACCACCAACGCGCCGCTCAACAACATTGGTTCTAACAATCAAGGCATCTTTTTCGGAACCACCGAATACGCCCGCTACGATACGACCAATAATCGCTTCCGCGCTGTGATCTATGGAACTGATAGCAATGCGTCCGCAATTGTTGCTACGGGTGCCACCTTGGGAATCGACGATGCCACCAGGGACGTCAAAATCAGCGGTGCTATCACTGCTCAGACTTCCGCGTCGGTGAATACGCTCAACCTGGCGGCTCAAACCATGACCCTGAGCAGCACGGCGCAAGTACTGAGCGTGAATGGCATTCTTTCCAACGGCGGCACCCTCACAACGACCGGCTTCGTCAAAACCACGCCCGCGACGACCGCCGGAAAGATTCAGCCTGCCACGGCGGGCGGGGAATTGGTGATCAATACGGCCGGCAATCTGACCGTCAGCGCAAGCATTCAGGACAACGGCACCAGCTCGCTCACCAAGTCCGGCACAGGCACGCTCACACTTGGTAGTTCCGCCAGCACCTATGCCGGCGGCACGGTAGTCAACGCCGGCACCGTTGGCTTCACTGACAATCAGGGCGCCAACACCGACACCTTCTTCGGATCCGGTCCGGTGACATTCAATCCCGGAACGACAATGGCTTTGAACCGGACCTACATCGGAAACGCCCTGACGTTGAACAACGCGACGGTGACGGCTGGAAACTCCTTCAACTCCACTCTGGCGGGAACCACCACCCTAACGGGCATTTCGACGATTAGCGTCTCGGGAAACCTGACATTCAGCGGCAACATCACCGGAACGGGTGGCCTGACCAAAACCCTAGCCGCCGCCGTGGCGGTCAACGGCATCAACACCTATACTGGCCCCACGACCATCAGTGCAGGTGGTCTCACATTTAAATCCTCTCTCTACAGTAATGATTCGGCATTGTGGATACCATCAAACATCACGGTGGCCAGCGGTGCCTCACTCGTCCTAAACGTCGGCGGTGCGGGCGAGTTCACCATCGCTCAAGCCGGCCTGATGTTTTCCCAACTGGGTGGAGTGGTGAATAACAACGGCCTGTTGGCCGGTTCCATCCTCGGCGTTGACCTGAGAACCGCTGGCGGATCCTACACCATCAGTAATAATGTGATCGATTCCAGCGGCCCCGGCGGCGGCTCCGTGGGTTTCCGCATCGTTGGAAATGCTACGCTTGGATCCGCCACCGTGGAACTCTCTGGTAACAACTCCTACAGCGGTGTGACCGTCGTGGATCGACACGCTACCATTAAAGTATCGTCCCTCAACAGTGTCGTCACCAATGTCGGCTTGGGCACGGTTCAATCGGCCACTAGCAGCCTCGGACGACCCACTACAGTCGCCAACGGCACGATCCAACTCGGGTCCAACACCAGCTTCCAAGGCGGAGGTCTCACCTACACGGGCACTGGAGAAACCACCGACCGCGTAGTCAATTTAGGCGGAGCGAACGGGTCGTTTTACACCCTCGACCAATCTGGCAGCGGCCTACTGAAATTTATCAGCAATTTCACCATGACCGATTTGCGAGGCTTTCAGACCATCACCCTCCAGGGTTCCACCGCCGGCACGGGCGAAATCTCCGGTACGCTTCCCAATGGCGCCTTCGACAACCCAAACCGCTACATCAAATCAGGTACAGGCACTTGGACGCTCTCCGCAGCTAACACCTTCGTTGGTCTTACCACTGTGAATGGCGGTGCCTTAGTACTAGGTAATGCGGAAGCCCTGAGAGGAGGAATCGGAGCCACCGGCGGCCTGGGGGCGCTCACCTTCAATGGCGGCGTGATCGGCTTGGGCGCGGGCAATTTCTCCCGTCCTCTCGCAGCGGCCACCACGATCGGTGCCGTAAACTTCACTGGTGCCGGCGGCTTTGCTGCCTATGGCGCTGACCGGACGGTCAACCTCGGTGGCGCTTCAGCTTCCATCAACTGGGCGACGGCCAGCACCGGCTTCAATGGCCAAACCCTCATCCTTGGTAACGTCACTGCCTCTCACACGGTGGATTTCCAAAACCCGCTTAACATGGATGCGGGAACCCGCACGGTGCAGGTGGATAATGGCGCTGCTGCCGTTGATGGAAAAATTAGCGGGATTCTCAGCAATGGCAGTCTGACCAAGACTGGCCTTGGCACGCTGGCTCTCACTGGTGCGAACACCTACATCGGCCTTACCACCGTGAATGCAGGCACCCTTCAGTTGGACATGACCGGTAGCGGTGCGCTTGACGCGACCTCGGCCCTGACTCTTGGCGGCGGCACTTTCAGCGTGAAGGGCAAGGACAGTGGTGCAAGCTCCCAAACCATGGGAGCGTTGACTCTGAGTGCGGGCAGTAACAGCACCATAACCCTAGATCCTAATAATGGCACTAGCACCACCCTAACCTTGGGCGATGCTTGGACGCGTGGCTCGGGTGCCACCTTGCTGATTGATTACTCCTCGGCAAATTCAGGTAATCGCCAGGTCGTTACCGCCGGACCTACCACCGGCGTAGTCTTGACCAATGGTATTTACGCGGGCATCATGGTCAAGGACTCGAGTGGCGTGATCGGCTTTGCCACCCGCGCGGCTGGAGTTGATCAACCGATCACTCGATATGACGAAGCGACCGGATCACCACTGGCTGTTGATAGCGATGATGCAACCCTGAATTTCAATTCGCTCAACACGATTTATAGCTCTGGCACGCTGACATGGACCAACGGTGGAGCTCTGACCATCCGCTCGGTTAACTCCCTGACCATTGATACCACGAACAGCGGCGGGACCATCGACTTGGGCGATCCCGCGAACGTTCTGACCATTGCTAGCGGAGGCATCTTTTTCAAAGGTCCGAATAACGAAATTATCACCGGCGGACAAATCGGCGCGGCCGATACCGAACTTGTCGTCCTCCAGACTGGAACCGGAACACTAACCATCAACAGTTTGATCAGTTCGGGCACTGGTTCCCTCACTAAGAACGGCACGGGCACCCTGATCTTGGGTGCTGAGAGCACCTTCACCGGTGCGACGGTTGTCAACGAGGGGCTGCTCAAACTGGGTGCGGCAGGCACTGACCCCTATTCACCGCTGGGGACAATTGATGGGTTGACGTCGATAGCCGGCACGGGCGCAGCCCTAGATCTGGGCGGAATTACCCTCGCGACTGCAGAGCCACTGACATTGCGGGGCACGGGTATCGCCAATGGTGGAGCATTGTTAAATAGCGGGGTGGAGGCAACCTATAGCGGCGTGATTACTCTCGGAGCCACCACACGCATCGTCGCAGACAACAACATCATTCTCTCTAGCAATAGCGCGATCACCGGTTCTGGTTTTGGCCTGACACTGGCTGGCACGGCAACTGGAAGCGCTGTGGACAGAAACATCGCAACTGGTGCTGGAACCCTGACTAAGGCTGGTAGCGGCACTTGGACGCTCTCTGGCTCGAATAACTACACCGGAGCCACAACTGTCACCGGTGGAACGCTTGCCATCACCGGTTCTCTCGGTGCCACGGCTGTCAGCGTCAATGCAGGCACCCTTGCTGGGAATGGTAACATCGGCGGCAGCGTCACCATCGCTTCGGGCGCGCGCCATGCTCTCACGGTCGCCACTGATCCTGGCAGTCAGGTTACCCGTGCGATTACTGGTTCGCTGGTACTCACCAGCGGCAACATCCTCGACCTCACCGCGGCATCGACTCCTGCCGATGGCGTCTATGTGCTCGCTACCGCTACCGTCGCGATCAGCGGCACTCCCACCACAGTCAATTACACCAACATCAACGGAGCTGTTTCCACGATATCAGTCGATAACTCTAGCAGTCCCAGGAGATTGTTGCTCACCGTCGGTCGCAATATCATCGTCACCGGCGCTCCGATACTCGCGGTGAATACCACTTACGGCACTTCGTCGGCCGCGACCAGCTTCACAGTTGCTGCCACAAATCTGGCGGGTGCGCCGGGTAACTTGGTCGTCACTCCACCATCTGGTTACCAGGTTTCTCTGAACAGCGGTTCGGGTTACAGCAGTAGTTTGAATGTGCCATTTGGCGCCGCCGATCTGGCCGCAACTCAAGTTTTCTTGCGCTTGCCATCCACTGTCTCAGCGGGAACCTATTCGGGAAATATCACGGTCTCCGGCGGCGGAGCGACCGATGCAGAGATTGCGACGGTTTCCAGCTCAGTGAATCCCAAAGCGCTGACCATCAGCCCTGCTCCTAGCATTGCTAGCAGAGCGTATGATACGACCACTACTGCTGGTTTACTGACGATAGGCTCTCTATCGGGCTTGGTGGGAAGCGAGACTCTGTCGGTGACGGGGGCGGCTGCAGACTATCCGAGTGCAGACGCTGGAAGCTACCCCGGAACTGTGGTCACCTACACGCTTGTTGATGGCACTGGTTTGGCCAGCAACTACAGCCTCGCCACGGGGTCAGCCACGGGTGTTGTCATCAAGGCGACCCCGACTGCAACGTTGGCGGTCACTTCCCCATTGTCGGTCGATTTTAACGGATCTCCACAAGCCGCGACGGTAGGAATCACCACCAGCTCGGTTCCAGGCAGCGTGGCCAACATCTTGACTGGCGGTGCAGCCACCCAGACGGCAGCAGCCGTCTATGGGGTGACTGCGGACTTCGTGCCGACTGACACGGTCAACTACAACTCGTTGCTAGGCCTTTCTGCAGGCAACTTCACAATCAATCCAGCCAGCACCTATGCAAGCTGGTTGACAGCCAACGCGCCTGCCACTGGTTTTGTAACGGACACCGACAGTGATGGTATTCCCAACGGAGTGGAAAACGTGATGGGTACGAACCCGAACGCCTTCAACCAAGGACTCACCGAAGTTTCTTCCACAGCAAACTCGGTCACCTTCAAGCATAAGCTTAACCCGAGTATCGCCAGTGACGTGACCTATGGCTATCGTTGGTCAACTGACCTGACAGAATGGAAGGCCAGCACTGAGACTAACACTGGCGGCACCACCGCTACGATCTCTGCCTCCGCGCCGGTCTCTGGGGTAGTCACCGTCACCATCACGATTACTGGTGGCCCCACCGCCAAGCTCTTCGGGCAACTGGTGGCAACCCAACAGTAAACGGGTAATTGAAAAACTTTCCGGAGTTAATGGGTTTTCTCCGGGTTACCCGCGGGGTCGCTAGTAAGCACTGGTGGCTCCGCTATTTTTTCTTTGCTGTCATCGTTTTTGCGCAATATTTTCGTACCTAGCATGAAACATTTTATTTTTCGATTTTCCCCCAGCCTCAAGCACACTCTCGTCTATAGCTTGCTCGCACTTATTCCATGTGTTGCGGTCGCCGCGCCGATTATTAAGACCGCCACCGGCACCGACCTCGCCGCTGGCGCAAGTTGGGGCGGCACCGCGCCGGGTTCTGGCGACGTGGCAACTTGGAACAGCGCCTCACTCGGCACGGCCCTCACGCTGGACAGCAACACATCCTGGGGCGGAATCGCCATCACCGGGGCACTAACCAATATCGGCATCACCGGCGCGGGCAACCTCACCCTTGGCAGCGGCGGCATCGATATGTCCACGTCCACCGTGAACCTCACCGTCGCTAACAACCTCGTCTTGGACGCTGTCCAGACGTGGAACGTGAATACCGGCAGAACCCTGACCGCCTCGGGAATCATCAGCGGCGGTTTCGGCCTGACCAAATCCGGTGCCGGCACCCTCACGCTCAATTCCCTGGCCAATACCTACAGTGGCGGCACGGTCGTCAATGCTGGCTCAATCACCACTAATGCCACTGGTAACGTCGCTGACACTTACTTCGGGACAGGCTCGGTGACAATCAATTCCGGTGCAACATTGGCTCTGAACAGAACCTATGTCGCCAACGCCCTAACGTTAAACAATGCGACGGTGACGGCAGGAAACTCCTTCGCCTCTACGCTCGCAAGCGCCACCACGCTCATCGGGAACTCCACGTTCAGCATCACCGGAGGATTCTCCATTACCGGCAACCTCACCGGTTCCGGCGGCATAATCAAATCGGGCGCTTCCTTCGTCTCCGTCACCGGCACCGGCAACACTTATTCCGGCACTACCACCATCAATGCCGGCGGATTTACCTTCAAATCCTCGCTCTACGGCAACGATACGACCAAGTGGATCCCCGCAAATATCACTGTCAACAGCGGCGGCACCCTTGCCATGAGCGTCGGCGGCACAAACGAGTTCTCCATCGCCCAAGCTGGCCTCATGTTCTCCCAACTCGGCGGCACAGTGAACAACAACGGCCTGCGCGCAGGATCCGTCTTCGGCATCGATACCACCAATGCAACATCCTTCAATGGTGTCTTATCCAACACCCTCACCGACTCCACCGGCACCGGCGGCGGTGCCGTTGGCTTCCGCTACACCGGTGCCGGCACGCTCGAACTCACCGGCAGCAACACCTACAGCGGACAGACGGTCGTCGATCGGAACGGCTTTCTGAAAGTATCATCCCTGAACAGCGTCAACGGCGGCTCGCCTCCGCTTGCAAGCAGCAGCATCGGCAGACCCACCACCCCGGCCAATGGCACCATCCAGCTCGGAACATCTGCAACGTTCACTGGCGCTTCCCTTATCTACACCGGCACGGGCGAAACCACCGACCGCATCCTCAGCATGGGTGGCGGAGGAAATGATACTTACAGGCTCGATCAATCCGGAACCGGCCTCCTCACTTTCACCAGCAACATGGCCATGACCGATACGCGCGGTCCCAAGACCATCGTGCTCCAAGGCTCCAACACCGGCACCGGCGAAATGGCTGGCGTCATCCCCAACGCCACAAGCTCCACCAGGACTCTCGCAGTCACTAAATCCGGCGCCGGCACCTGGATTCTCTCGGGCTCGAACCTGTATGCCGGCATCACCACCCTCAGTGGCGGTGTTCTAAGTGTCTCCACCCTCAGCGACGGTGGCCTCATTCCCACCCTCACCACCACCGCCTCTTCTGCCACCGTGATCGCCAGCAGTACCGCCGGACTCAGCGTCGGACAAACCATCCTTAGCTCCACAATCCCAGTCAGTGCCACCATCGCCACCATCGTGGACAGTACCACCTTCACCCTTAGCAGCGGCACCGGAGTCACTGCGGGCACCAGTCAGGCCTCCACCATCGGCACCCGCAGCAACCTCGGCTTCGCGACGCCTGCCGCCGCCAACCTCGTCTTCAACACCGGTACCCTCCGCTTCACCGGAGCGACCGCCAGCACGAACCGCAACTACACCATCACCGCCAGTACGACCGCCACAGTCGACGTCACTACTAACAACCTCACCCTCACCGGCGCGTCCACCGCCACCAACGGCGCTCTAACAAAAACGGGACTAGGCACCCTCACTCTCGCCGGAGCAAACCTCAACACAGGCATCACCACCGTCAACGGCGGCACCCTCGCGATCATCGGCACCATCGCAAGCACCAGCGTCGCCGTCAACAACACCGGCAGGTTCCTCGTTCAAAACGCCGTCACCCCTGTCGCTGCCAACGTCACCGTCAACACCGGCGGTTCTCTCGGCGGCACCGGATCCATCAGCGGAAACGTCACCATCAACAACGGCGGCAGCATCGCCCTCGGTGCCTCCGGGACCACCCTCTCGCTCGGCAGCGCCACCAGCCCCACCTTCAGTGCTTTCGGCACCCTTAAGGTCAACGCCACATCCAACACGCTTGATCGTGTCCTTCTCACCAATGCCTCCGCCAACTTTGCTTGCGGAAACCTCGACCTCGTCATCGACACCACCGGCCTTTCCCGTGCCTTCAGCGCTGTGGAAATCGTCCGCACCACCAAGTCCACCGGCGTCACCGGCACCTTCCGCAGCGTCGCTGTCATCGGAGACACCTCTTACACCGCCAGCGTCGCCTACACGGGAAACTCCATCACCCTCACCCTCAGCGGTGGCTCCTCCACACTCCCATCAGCTTACAAAATCCAAGTCGCGGGAAACAGCAGCGCCACTACCACCTCGGGTATCGGTGTGAACCTCACCGTCACCGCCCTCGACTCCTTCGGTGCCACGCTCACCGCCTTCAACGGTGATAGCGCTCTCTCCTTTTACGGCCTCGCCACCTCGCCTAACAGCACCGCTTCTACCGTCTCCGATAAAACCGGCCTCGCCAAAAACGCCACACTGCTCGCCGCCACACCCAATACCACCCTCACCTTCGTCAACGGTATCGCCACCACCAGCGCGTCCAATAACGGCGTCCTCACGCCCTACACCGCCGCGATCTCCACCGTCCATTGCTCCGATGGCTTTGTCAGCAGTGCCTCGGGACTCGGAGCTTCCGGTCTCAGCCTCACCGTCAATCCCGCTGCCATCGACTCCTACACCGTCAGCGCTGGTTCGCCCCAAGGAACCGCTGCTCCCTTCTCCACCACCGTCACCGCCAAGGACGCCTTCGGAAACACGATGACCACCGACAATTCGACGGTGGTGACGATGACCAGCAGCACCGGCAACGCCCAGTTCGACAGCGATGGCAATGGAACCTTCGGCGACAACACCAAGACCCTGAGCAGCGGTACCTTCTCCATCACCACCAAGAACAACGTGGTCGAGACTCTGACCCTCACCGCCACCTCCAGCGGCGGCAAGACCGGCACTTCATCCCCCATCTCCATCGCCACAAGTTCCGCCAAGGACATCCTGACCTTCACCTTCCCGACTTTTGGAGCCGCCGCTATTTCCGTAACCAACATCACGCTCACCGTGCCCTTCGGCACCTCAATGAATCTTGCTCCGACGTATAACCTTTCCACACTCGCCAGCTGTTCGCCAGCCAGTGGCAGCCCCCAGAATTTCTCCACCGCTCAAACCTATACCGTCACCGCACAGGATCTCAGCACCAAGGCTTACACTGTCACCATCACCGTGGCACCAGAGGCCACCACCTTCACTTGGAACAACGCCTCGTCTGGCAATTGGAGCGTCGCCTCGAACTGGACCAACAACAGCGGCCTAGTCCTCGCTCCCAACGCCGCGGGAAATGCCAAGTACACCCTCAATTTCAATCAACCCGGCACCTACACTCCCGCCCATGATCTGAATAACAACTTCCAGATCAACCAACTCAACCTCGCCGCTACCGCGACTATTTCAGGCAACAGCCTCGCCTTCAGCGCCAACGGTCCTACCCTCCCGCAGATCAATCAAAACAGTTCCAGTGCCATTAGCATCAGCGCGCCGCTGGTCCTCAATGCCAATCTCACCTTCGGCGGCTCCGGCAACGGCACCGTCGCGCTCTCCAGCAACATTTCCGGCACGGGCAGCCTGACCAAATCCTGCTCCGGCAACATGACGCTTACCGGCACCAACAGCCACAGCGGCGGCACCACCATCAGCACCGGCACTCTCACTCTCGGCGGCACGGCGAACACCCTGTTTGGAACCGGCACCGTCACCCTCGCATCCGGTTGTACCCTCGCGCTCAACGGCAACAACAACCTCACCAATACCTTCGTCCTCAATGGCGGCACCGTGAGCAATGGCAATAGTTTCTCCGCCAACCTCAACGGCCCTATCACTTTTGGAGCCACCAACACCTTCAGCCTTGCCACCACTGGAAACATGACCCTTGGCGGCGCGATCAGCGGTCCGGGCGGCCTCATCAAACTGGGCACCTCCAACGGACCACTGGTCCTCAGCGGCGCCAGCAGCTTTACCGGTCCGGTGACTCACTCCGAAGGCACCTTGCAACTCTCCTCCTTCAACAGCATCAGCGGCGGCACGGCTACCAGCAACCTGGGTGCTCCGATCAATGCGACCAACGGAACGATTGCCATCGGTTCTTCCGGCAACACCGCGACCCTGATTTACAACGGCCCCGGTGAAACCACTGACCGCGTCATCCGCATGAACGGCACCACCGGCGGCGTGACCCTCAACCAGTCCGGCACATCCGCAGGCCTTGCCACCACCCGCGGAGTCAGTGGGCAGTTGAAATTCACCGCTGATCTCTCCATCCCCGGCACCGCTGGCGTGGATAACCGTAAGACCCTTACTCTCACTAGCACCGCCAACGCCAACATCGGCTTCATGCCCGGCAGCGGCGAGATCGCAGGCACTATCAGCGATAGCATCGCTGGCATCTCCGCCGCACAGCGCGTTACTAGCGTCACCAAGGCTGGACCCAACACTTGGATTCTTTCGGGAACTAACACCTACACCGGCACCACCAAGGTGCAGGCCGGAACCCTCGCCATCACCCGTGCGGATGCTCTCGGAGCCGGTCCACTCGACATCACCACGGGAGCGAAAGTTAGCCTCGACTTCATCGGCACTCGCCAAGTGTCCGCCCTGACCTTCGACCTCGGCAGTGCGAAGCCTAACGGGACTTATGGCTCCTCCTCTTCGCCCGCGACGAACAAGGACGACAGCCGCTTTTCCGGCCTCGGCACGGTGACGGTTGGCCCACTGTCTTCTTCGCCCACGGTGGCCTTGGTCCGCAGCAGCGGCAGCAACCCATCGAGCGGAGGTGCGTCCATTTCCTATACCGCCACCGTCACTGGCAATCAGCCAAACGGTAACGTGTTCTTCTATGACGGCGTTACTTTGCTCGGAGCTGGCACGTTGAATGGCTCGTATCAAGCCAGTTTCACCACGACCTTGCTTTCCGGCGGTTCCCATACCATCGCTGCGATCTATCCCGGCGACACGAACAACGGTGCGGGCCACTCCAATTCGCTCGCCCAGACCGTCAATGACTCCCGCACCGCCACCACGACCACGCTGGCCCGCACGTCTGGAGCCAGCCCTTCGGCCTTCGGTGCTTCCCTAGCGTTCACCGCCACCGTCACCGGAGCCTCACCCACCGGAAACGTCGCGTTTTACGATGACTCCACGCTGCTCGGCACCATCGCTCTCAACGGCTCTACCCAAGCCACCCTCACAACCAGCGGTCTGGCGGTGGGTTATCGCCCCATCACAGCCAGCTATCTGGGAAATGCCACCAACGCACCGAGCACCACGGACACCAGCTTGTTCCAAACCGTCAGTCCGCCTGCGGGCAACGGCAAGCTCAAGGTCTTCATCCTCGCCGGCCAGTCGAACATGCAGGGCAAAGGACGGGTCGAACTGGGCCGTGACCCTAACAATTACAACAACACCAATTTTGTCGGCGGCTTGGGCACCTTGCGCAACATGCTCAATAAGAATCCGAAACGGTATGGCTACCTCGCCGATAGCAGAAGCATCGCCAACACTGCGAACACAACCGTTCCAGGTTGGCGCACTTTGCCCAACGTGTGGGTTTCCTATTTCACCAGTGGCGCAAATGCCTCTGCGACCCAGGCGCGGAAAGGCTATCTCGACGCCGATTTCGGCAACGGCGCGGGCCAGGGCCAAATCGGGCCGGAATACAGCTTTGGCTTGGTCGCGGGCAGCCAGTTGAGTGATCCGGTGCTGATCATCAAGACGGCCTGGGGCGGTAACTCCTTGGCATGGAATTTCCGCCCCCCCAGTTCAGGCACTACGACTCTCACGAATATCAACACGATGCGCGACGCCTACAACTTCATGGTCGCCGATGTGCGCTTCATCCTGAACAACCTCGGCACGGAACTGACGAACTTTTCCTACAACCCAGCGAACGGTTATGAAATTGTCGGCTTTGGCTGGCATCAAGGTTGGAATGACCGCATCAGCGCCGGCGCCACCGCCGAATACGAAGCCAACATGACCAATCTGATCAAGGACATCCGGACGGAGTTCGGCGTGCCCAATCTGCCTTTCGTTATTGGGACCACCAGCATGGCCAACGTCGATAGTAGCAGCCAGGCTTTACAGCTCGTGGCTGCGCAAACGGCCGTGGCCAACCGCTCTGAGTTCGCCGGCACCGTTACCACCATTGACACGAAACTGTATGACTACGGTACCGACGCCAGCCCCAGTAGTGAAGGATACCACTGGAACTGGAATGCCGAGAGTTACTTCAACATCGGTGAAAAAATGGGCCAGGCCATGATGGGACTGCTCGCGGTCCAGAGTTCGGCCAAGGACATCCTGACATTCGCTCTGCCAGGCCAGACCGCCCCCACCATCTCGGGCAACACCATCAGCGTCACAGTACCTACCGGCACCGTAGTGACGTCGCTTGTGCCCACTTTCACCGTCTCCCCGCTCGCCACCGCGACACCCGTAACCGGAGTCGCCCGCAATTTCACCGCCCCACAGACCTACACAGTCATCGCCCAGAATCTCACCACCAAGACCTACACAGTCACGGTCACCATGTCTTCCTCTCCTTACGCCGATTGGGCATCCAATCCAGCGCAAGGTCTGACTGCTGGTGTCAATGATGGTCCGCTGCAAGATCCTGACTTTGATGGTATTTCCAATCTGTTAGAATTTGCTCTCAACAGCAATCCGACGGTTTCTTCCCAGTCGGCATTGCCCACGTTCACCAAATCACCCAGCACCTGGGTTTTTGCCTACAATCGCAGTGTTGCCTCTCGCCCTTCAACTACTACGCAAATAGTAGAATATGGCAGCAACCTCACAGGCTGGACGCCCATTACCATTCCACTCAATAGCAGTGGCAATGTCACCATTACCAATCAAGGCGTCACCGATCGTGTGGAGGTGACTCTTCCCGCATTGGGTGCTAGCGGCTTTGCTCGATTGAAGGTGAGTCAGTAGTTAGATGGTGCGTTTTTTCAGTTGTTGTTTGCATTGCTGCGAGAAGCATGCTATGGGGAATTCGACAATATCACACACTTATGATGAAAGAAAAAATCAACCATGATGCCAAGGCAGGGACCTTAGAGTTGCCCGTCAAGAAAACGAAAAGTAGCTTCATGATTCATGGGTGCTGGGCGATCGCTGTGCTATTGGCTTTTAGCTTTGGTTTGCGTAGGGGAGATTCTTTAGCGGGGAAAAAAGAGGGAAGGGGAAATGGGGCCAACGCAACATCGGCGATGACATCCATGGGAGAAAGTGCCTCAGAGACCCGCAACAATCGCAGCGTTGATCGCGAGAAAAATGGCATGGCGGACAGCAAGCTTGAGGGCTTGTTTGGGAAAGTTGTCTCTAGTTCAGCAAGTTTGGAAATGCTGGCAGCCCAGGCGGTTAAAGACTCGAATCCGATCACCCGGCGTCTCGCTTTTAGTCGTTTGTTAGAAGCACTCACTCCTGAAAATGCGGAAGCGATTCGTGCGCAGTTACTCTCACTCGGGGCAGATGGCGAGCAGTGGCAAGAGTTCCACTACAGTTGGGGGGCGATCTCAGGAAAAGTCGCCTTTGAACATGCCATGAATAGCAAAGAGCCCGATTTAGCGGCGACCATGACTGGCTGGGCGGCCGCGAATCCTAGCGAGGCTCTCGCCATGCTGAACAATCTTCCCGAAGGTGTGACAGGACAGCGTGATGAACTCACTGCTAGTATTGTCTCGGGCTTGTCTCATCGTGATCCTGCAATGGCGACCGATCTCGTTCTCAAACTTGGAAAAGAAGGCAATGGCAACGCTGGTAAGCTCATGGAAATTGTGGCGAAAGAGACCATTCGCAGCCTAGGGGCTGAACAGGCATCCGTGTGGGCTGAAGCGTTACCCGATGGACCCTTAAAAGGCACTGCCATGAGTCGTATCGCCGATTCCTATGCACGCGCGAACTTAGCATCTGCGGCGCAGTGGGCGGCACGTTTTGCGGATAAAGATTATGCAGCGAACTCGATCGCGCAAATTGGTGGTCGCTGGGCGGAGAAAGATCCTGCAGCGGCGGCAGATTGGTTAGGAAATTTGCCCGATGGCCGTGGCCAAAAGGATGGGTTAAACAGAGTATTTAGCGATTGGGAAGATACTGATCCAGCAGCAGCTGGAAAATATCTGCTCGCCATGCCTTATTCCGCAAAACGAGATTCCGCGATCAGTGGTTTCGCTATGGGCTATGCATGGCAAAACCCGCAACTCTCGCTCGGTTGGGCGCAGGATATTCAAGACCCAGCACTTCGTCAAAGTTCCGTAAACCGTGCCGCCCAGATTTATTTCCAAAGAGATCCCCAAGCAGCGCGCGCGTGGATGGACAGCAACGGTATGTCTGCAGAAGCGCAGCAAAAAATCATCAGCGGGGGACGCTGAGCCGAAGATTGTTTAGTATCTTTTCCGCTCTCTACCTCGCCACAGTTCATGCGGCTTCACGTCGCATTGCCATGATCATTGTACTATGTGAATAGTAGTTATGCATGGCTAAATCAATAATGTTGTTAGATGCCTATTGTCGTTTTAGGTGATTGCATTTTTCTTGTCGAAAAAGATTCATTAAGTATAGATGCGAGTACAAAGCAATTTGTGCAATCATGAAGAAGAGAAAAAAGAATCAGCCAGTGCTGTTGGATCAGCCCATGTGCATCAATAATGCAGGGCTTGTGTTGCGTTGGCCATTTATCGAGAAGTTTTTCACGTTAGCGGAATTGATCATCGATCGAAGATTCATTAACGAAGAAAAAAAACAGCGGGCGCCGTTTCTTTTGCAGCATGTGATCACAGGGACGGAAGAGCATAAGGACCAAAACATGGCGTTGAATAAAATTCTCTGTGGTATCGAAGTTGCACGACCGTTGCTTTGCGAAATTTTTCTAACGGAAAAAGAAAAAAATTTATCAGCAGAGCTTCTCACTAGCGTCATCGGTTTATGGCCAACGCTGAAAAACACTTCTCAGGAAGGGCTGCGCCAATCCTTTCTTCAAAGAGACGGCTTGTTGATGGTGAAACCCGCATCAATGAAATTACAAGTAGAACGTCGCGGTTTGGATATTTTGTTGGATCAACTGCCGTGGAACATGGGCATCATAAAAACGCAATGGATGGATGAATCACTCAGCGTCGATTGGTGATTGTTGCGACGCATGGATTTTATTTGTTGCTTCGATTTTACTGCGCAGCTTCTTAGCGCGGACGATGCTCACTTGGTAGTCAGCCAAGAGCAGAACGAGAAAAAATAGCGATAATTCATGAATGATATGAGAAGAATGGATACGATGCGAAAATTCACCTCAAGGGAAATCACATTTCCTTCATGGTTTGTGTTGCTGGTGACCAGCTCATGGCTCGCCGCAGCGGAGACCTTTTACCAAGTGAAACCTGTGTCAGCAGAGATTCCGCAATTCCGCACGGAGCCCTTTGCTGTGCCAAATCGAATGGTTCTCTGAAGTGTACAAAGTCACCGTCAGTAATGGCATGGAGGGTTACAACGTGTAACAATTCGATCAAATGATGCATTCGATCGAACTGAAATAATCCCTCGAAGCGGATTGTAACATAGCATAAATGCAACGTTATTTAGATTTTCGTGTTAAGATTTGGTTGCTTGCGGGCGTTTATGATTGTGATTTACTATTTTAGCCATGTCTGAACAGAGCCCAGAGTTATTCGCTGAGTTTGTCAGCCTACTGACCGAGTATCAGCCTGATCTATGGTCCTTCATCATATCGTTGATGCCTGGTGATTCAGAAGTTGCCGACGTGCTTCAAAAAACCAACCTTGTCCTTTGGGGTAAACGGGAAAAATTCGAAGCGGGCTCTAATTTCCGTGCTTGGTCGTTCGCCATCGCGCGCCTGGAGGTGTTATCACATATAAAAAAGCAAAAACGGAGGGGGCCGGTTCTTCTCGATCAGGAACTTTTGGAAACCATCGCATGCGAGGCCCCTAAAGAACTGGGTCGCGCCGATTTACGACTGGCGGCGCTGGAAAATTGTTTGAATAAGATTCGCACTGAGGACAGGGAGCTTCTTATTCATCGTTATCAATCCGCGTCAGGGCTAGAAGAGTTTTCTGAACGTGTCGGACGTAGCGTTTCATCTCTTTCCGTAACGCTTCACCGCCTGCGGATAGCTCTCCGAAAATGCATCCAGAATCAAATAGCACCGGGAGGAGAGCCGACATGACTGCTAGTCAACTTGATCAGGCCATTCAGCGAAGTTTCGATGGGGAGCTCACTGAGGCAGAGTGCGCTGAACTTCGTGCCGTTTTGAAATCCGATCCTTCGGCGCGGTCACTCTATTTTGAATATGCCGGTCTCCAGCAGGCCTTGGTTTATCGACTTTGCCGCTTCAATAGCATCGAAACCGCCAAGTCTCTAGCAAGAGACCGCCTGCGTGTACAAAGACGGCGTAGCACACGCATTGCGATGATCGCCGCTGCGGTCGTAATGATGGGCATTGGCATTACCCTGAGGTTGATCTTGGTTTCACCAACCCCAGCGGTGGCTATTCTCGCGAGTGCCTACGGTAGTCAATTCGCCGTGGAGCATGCCGACCCCACGGCCGAGGCCAAAGAGGGAGAGTTGAAGGTAGGAACGACCGTGCATCTCGCGCAGGGAGTCGTTGAGGTCAAATTGCGGAATGGTACTATGGGCATCGTAGTTGCTCCTGCTATATTCAATCTTCAGTCCGAGAATCGCCTGCTTCTTCAGCAAGGAACGGCATGGTTTCGTGTGAGCAAAGAGGGATATGGATTTCAAGTAGTTACACCCGAAATGACCGTGACAGACCTTGGCACCGAGTTTGGGGTTTTGTCTCATCCTAATACCGGTGATGAAATTCACGTGTTTTCGGGGCGGGTCATCGCTCAGAGCCTGAATGCTCTGCACACAAAAGAGACGATCACCAGCGGTCAAGCGTGCCTTTGTGACCCTGTAGGACGATTCCAGACGATCAGGATCCGGGGCGAGGACTTTCTGCTGAAACTTCCTGAACACTCTGACGCCAACCTGATTGCTAACGGCAATTTTGAGGCTGGAAATTTTCCCGCCAATAATCGCTATGGCTTGCCGAGTAGTGCTGCGTTGCTACCTTTTTGGAGTTTTGGAAATAACATTGCCGTCGCTCTCAATGACAACACGGGTCACCTAGGTTA
Organism: Akkermansiaceae bacterium; assembly: GCA_903878115.1. Taxonomy (GTDB): domain Bacteria; phylum Verrucomicrobiota; class Verrucomicrobiia; order Verrucomicrobiales; family Akkermansiaceae; genus UBA956. The sequence goes on from CAIRGO010000211.1 coordinate 26,155, forward strand.
TGGCGAAAATGGCTCAACTATTGTTTCTTCCACTGCTGATGTTCAAGTCGGATTCCGCGATGTTACTGCCGGTCAACCTGCGGCAGATGAGGTCACAATTCGCCAAAATTTCACTACAATACCTGGTGTCAAATACGTGGTTGGATTTGAAATTGGGGCGTGTTTCTACAACGCCAATACCGTGGAAATCACTGCTTCTGTCTGTGATGGGGCAGGCCCAGGCGGCTGGGTCGTTCTCGGGCGCATTGTTGAACAACGTTCCTATAGCGCAGGCAATGGCTACAAAGCTCCCGTTAGATTTACTTTCACTGCCAGATCCCACCTGACAAGCCTTGCCTTCACAGAAACTAGCGCCGACACCTATGCCTCTGACCCCGTGATCGACAATATTTCGGTGAAAGTGGCGAACGAATAGAATTTTTTTTGTTAAGAATCTGTCACGTCCGGACGTTAGTTAATGAAAATTCATTACGCAAGGTGTTTTTTAACTATTACAGAAAAATTCATGAATAATAAATACTCTATGTTTCAGCCAATTACTAGTTTTATAGTAGCTCTTCTCTCTTTGACAGTCGCTTCCGCAGCCTCGATCACTTGGACTAGCGCATCATACGCAGTCACCGGAGGCTATGGTCAGGTTCTTTCCACAGGGCAATTCGTCAAGACTGGTTCGCTGATCCGGGCGGAAAATGTAGGCGGTGGAGCCAGGACATTCGATGGCATTAGTTTCACCGCGGGCACCATCAACTTCAGCGGTACATTCAACGGATTCCACGAAGGAGATACGGTTTCACAATCAGGTGCCTATGGCAGCTCTGGCGCGAACACCGTTACTGTGAGTGGATTGACGATTGGCAACACCTACCGAGTTCAGGCTCTCGTGTATGATGGTCGCGGAACCGGAATCACTGGTCGCACTGTGTCTTTTGACGGCATCAATCAAGGTCGCTTTGCCAATGGTGTGCAAAACGTTACTTATGGACCCGGACTCCTGGTCACAGGGATGTTTGTTGCGGATGCCATCACTCAGAATTTTACCATTGAGGCTTTTGCGGGTGCCTCCTCTGTGGGCGGACAGCTCAACGCGTTGTTAGTGCATGAGCTACCGCCTCCCGTGATTCCATTTTTGGAAAACCCTTCGATTAGCGCGATCACAGGTTCAACGGCACAAGCAAACGTGACGCTTAGCAATTCCAGCTCTGAGCTTACTCTTTACTGGGACACCGTGGATCAAGGTACTGGCACGTGGAGCAATGCAAATCCGCTAGGTTCTCAAGCAGTGGGGCCGGTGAGTGGTGCAATTTCTGGCCTGTCGCCCGATACAATCTATTTTTATCGTTTCCGGGCTGTTAATACGGCAACCGATCCTGCCACGAGTAGCTGGAGTACTGTGGCCACTGCTTTTGGTTCCTCTCTCGCTGGTAAAGCGCCAGCCGACCCGAGTGCTACGACTTTCTCTAAGACTGAGATTGACGTCGTTTGGACTGACAATTTCACCGCGGAGACAAGTTTCGTCATCGAACGTTCTCCGAACGGCACGAGCTCATGGACACAGGCAGGTACTGCCTTGGCCAATGCCCAAATCTTTTACGACAGTGGTCTGTTTCCCAATACTACCTATTACTATCGGGTTCGAGCACAAAACGGAGGTGGCTTTTCCGATCCATCGACCGTGGTCAGTGCCACTACCAACGTAGCCAAGCCAGGAATTAATGTGCAGGCATGGTACCGCATGGGTGATGGTGGTCAAGGTGCCAACAATCTCCCCACCGATAGCTCCACTAACGCGCGGAATTTCACTGGAAACGTCAGCAGTGCTTCCATTTCTGCCAATGGCGGGGGATACCGAAATGATTCGTTTTACACCTTTAACGGTGTCGATCAGGGATACTATGGGAGTGGCTTTGATGCGCCGGAAAATAACGTTGGCATCGAGGTATGGGTGCGGACCTCCGATCTTGCGCAAGCTCCCCACCATGTGTTCGGCACGGGTAGCAATCTCGACGGTATCAATATTGGATTCGAGCCAACGAGCGGCAGAGGTTGGTTCGGTGCGATTGCCGGTAATTCCTACGTGGGTTCCGTGGGCGCGGCAAACTATGTGAGTGGGACATGGGTTCACTTGGCGTTGGTGCGTGATTATGGAGTGACTACTTTTTATGTCAACGGCGTGGCGAGTGGCACCTCAACCATCAGCCCTTTCGATGCCACCAGTGTTCACTTGGCGATAAACTCTGGTGGTGCGCCCGGAGCTTACTTCGGCGGCGATGT
>CAIRGO010000212.1 GCA_903878115.1 Akkermansiaceae bacterium
GTGAGGGCGCCGGTGCCGGTCAGAGCCTTGTCCAAGGCCGTGTCATCGCTGCGATTGATGACGAGCAGGCCTTCGTTGGCGATCGCGGTGGCGGCGATGCTGCCGGTGTCCGTGCCGTCGCCCAGCGCCAGTTCGCCGCCGAGGGCGATGACCACCGAGCCGCTGCCGAGGCCGCTGCCGGTGGCGTTGGTCACGGTGATGCGGCCGCCGGAGATGGTGGTGCCGCCGGTGAAGGCGCTTGCTCCGGTCAGCACCTGGTTGCCGGTGCCGGATCTGGCCAACGCGCCGCCACCGTTGATCGCGCCGGCGTAGCTGCCTGCGCCGGTGACGGTGAGCGTGCCGCTGCCGAGCTGCACGTTGCCGCCGCCATTGAGCGAGAGCAGGGTCTGGTTGAAATTGTTCAGGTCCAGCTCGGCGGTCGCCACGTCCGACAGGGTCACCGTGGCATTGACCGTACCCGAGCCGCCGAGTGTTGCCCTGTTTGAGGTCGTATCACCGTTTAAAACAGGAGCTTTCGTTAGGGCAACGCTGCTATTGCAGGTCAACTTCGCACCACCCGTTACGGTGACCCCGCTGCTTGCATTGATGGAGCCATCATACCCGATGTTGAGGGTGCCGGCGTTCACGGTGGTGGCGCCTGAGTAGGTGTTGACCTTATAAAAATTTGTGGTTCCTCCGCCTCTGATCGTGATGGCGGTGTTACTGGTCTTATGCCTGATGACCGCGTCGATCGAGAGGGTCGATCCGCTTGAGACGTTAAAGTTTCCGCCTTGGCGGAGCTCCACGCCCAATGGTTGGGCCGGGGTTAAACTGTTGTCTTCAACAATGTTCAAGGTGGAGTTTCCACTGAGGTAAATCAAGTCCTGGGATCCTCCTTCCGAAGGAACGTTGGCGTTGACGAATGAGGCAATCAATTCAGTAGTACCGCTAGAGGACGTCGAACCGAGCCTGAAGGTAGGAGCGTTTGCGTTGGAGGCATAAGCAGAGATTCTATAGGTTCTGCCATTCGTAACGCTGAGCGATTGCGTGATGGTGTTGGTGTTGGTTTGTTGGAGGACTTCATTTGTGCCGGTTATCAATACATCCTTGTAGGAGCCGGCGGAAGTAGAGGTGGCAGGGCTGCCACTTAGGGAGTAATTGGCGGCAGTTCCCAGAAGATTGTCTGTGGTTCCGGTGAAGGTATTGATCGTGCCACCCATCGCAGGCAGAGAAGCCAGCGGAATCATCGCCGCCATCAAGACTCGGGAGCGGTTGAGAGGTGTGGTGGAGTGTGTGGTTTTTTGAGCCTTCATAGTACTTTGGTTTCTTCAGCTGGGGGATTATCGGGACTTGGCGCAGGTAACTTGATGTTTGGTGGGCATCAAATTCTCACAGCAGGGCTCATTCAAGCCATCCGCTAAGGCGAGTCGACAGAGAACTGGCTTGTATTCAAAAAATACAATGGTTTGCCGGGAGAATGCCCTTCAAGGATGTCTCCCGAAGTTGCCGGTGGATGGGCCCGGCGAGGGTAGAACGGGCGTGAGGGGATCTCCGGCGAGAACTACCCCAAACTTCTTATTGGGAGAAACCCAGTCTCAAAGGCGACTCCGATGCTCGGTTTCGCCGAGGCGATGAGAACCGTGGTTAAATGTGCACCTACCGGCTCGATTGGATGGATATTGATGAAATTGGTGGGCTTATGCAGGTTGGTGCGCCAGGCCTGGTTAGGTTTTTCTATTGGGATGGGGCA
>CAIRGO010000213.1 GCA_903878115.1 Akkermansiaceae bacterium
CCCCTACCGAGTGGCAGGGATTGAAATGCAACTCCAGCCAACTTTTTTACTTTCTCAAAAAAATCCTATGGGATGGCTATGATTTTTTTGCTCTTGATCGATTTGTTTTCCTTGCTTGTCGAACGCGCAAAAATAGACAACTATCAACTCATGGCAGGAAACGCAAAAATCCGCACCGTTAGCTCAATCACTGTAGGTGACTTTTACGAACACCACCGCGAGGCGTTAGGCTTAGAGTTAATCAGTACAACTCACGATCTCACGCGACAAATCCGCGAACCAGCGGTCAATCGTCCAGGCTTGGCACTCGCGGGATTTCTCTCTTATTTCGCCCGTAAGCGGATCCAAATTTTAGGAAATTCTGAGCTGTCGTATTTGGAAAAACTCCCTCCTCTCCGTCAACGCGCTCGCTTTCGCCGACTTTGCAAAGAGGAAATCCCCTGCTTGGTCATTTCTCGCAATCGGCATATCGCTCCCGAATTGATGGAGTTAGCGGCCGAGTTCCAATTGCCCATTTTCGGAACCTCACAAGTAACAATGAAGTTTCTCAATACTGCGACATTGCGACTGGAAAATGATTTCTCGCCATCGACGACTCTTCACGGCTGCATGGTTGACCTACGCGGCATCGGAATTTTGATCATGGGAAAAAGCGGCGCAGGAAAATCAGAAACTGCCATTGGATTGATCGAACGCGGAGCCTCGTTAGTGGCCGACGATATGGTGCGCATCAAGTATGTCGGCGGTGAGCTCATCGCTACGTCGCCTGAACTTTCACGCGGATACATTGAAATGCGCGGGATTGGAATTGTCAATGTGGCGAACCTTTACGGCTTGGCATCGATCCGTCCCGAAAAACGCTTGGATCTCATTGTCACTCTCAAACCTCACGCCGATCTCAACGAAGTAGATCGACTAGGACTACAAACGAAAACCTATGATGTGTTAGGACAACCGATTCCGCACGTAGAAATCCCAGTAGCTCCTGGTCGCGATAATGCACGCATGATCACCATCGCAGCGCTCGATCAGCAGTTACGCAGATTGGGCTACAACATGGCCGATGAATTCAATCAACGGCTATTGAAGCACATGAGCGAAAAGTAAAAAGGCACGAGCCCGCGTTAGGAAATCAACTGCTCCTTAATCAAAGCAGAGGTGAAATCACGGTTCATGCGAGCTATGTGATCAACGCTAATTTCTTTCGGGCAAGCGGCCTCGCACTCGTATTGATTGGTGCAATTGCCGAAACCTTCCGCATCCATTTGTCGCACCATCGAGAGCACACGTTTATCACGCTCTGGCTGACCTTGGGGAAGATGTCCTAGGTGAGAAACTTTCGCCGCAGTGAATAACATCGCAGAAGAGTTTTTGCATGCCGCGATGCAAGCACCGCAACCAATGCACGCCGCCGCATCAAAGGCGGAGTCGGCATCCATTTTCGAAATGGGAATGGAATTTGCATCCACGGCGGAACCAGTACGCACGTCGATGTAACCACCAGCGGCGATGATGCGATCCATAGCAGAGCGATCGACGATCAAATCACGCACTACAGGAAATGCGCGCGCACGAAATGGCTCGATCCAGATGGTATCGCCTTCTTTGAATTTACGCATGTGAATTTGGCAAGTGGTAATGCCTTTTTCTTTGCTATGCGGGACGCCATTGATCGTTAATGAGCAAGAGCCACAAATGCCTTCACGGCAATCGTGATCAAAATGAATCGGCTCGCCACCCGACATGATGATACGTGTGTTGACGATATCTAACATTTCCAAAAAAGACGCCTCTTCGGGAATGTTTTTTGCATCATAGGTTTCCATACTTCCCGTATCTTGGGAAGTTTTTTGGCGCCAGACTTTGAGAGTGAGATTTAGCATAGAAAAAAAGTGTGGAAATTATTTATAAGAACGAACGGACGGATGAACGTCTTCAAAAATGAGAGGTTCTTTGTGAAGAGTGGGAGCTTGGTCGTTACCGTTGTATTGCCACGCTGCAACGTAGCCGAAAGTATCATCGTGGCGCTTGGCTTCACCGGATGCAATGAACCCGCTTTGCACTTCAGGGTCAGCTTCTGTGTATTGGTGCTCGGTGCGGAAGTGACCACCGCAGGATTCCTCGCGCGATAGGGCATCGTGACACATAACTTCAGCAAATTCGATAAAATCGGCAACGCGTCCGGCTTTCTCAAGCTCCATGTTCGCAAGATTGCCCGCACCAGGAATGCGCACATTTTGCCAGAACTCCTCGCGGATTTCGGGAATGCGTTTGAGATTTTCTTCCAAGCCTTCTTTGTTGCGCGCCATACCGCAATTGTCCCACATCAGCAATCCAAGTTCACGATGGAATGAATCCACGGTGCGCTTGCCATTGATGCCTAACAGTTGATTGACACGCGAGTTGGTTTCTTCTTCGGCTTGCTTGAAAGCTGAGTCGTTTACACTCGCGCTGCCAGGCTTCTGCGTGGCTAGATAATTGGCAATGGTGGTCGGGATCACAAAATATCCGTCCGCTAGGCCTTGCATCAGCGCCGAGGCACCAAGACGGTTAGCACCGTGGTCCGAGAAGTTTGCCTCGCCTAACACATGAAGGCCAGGAATGTTCGACATCAGATTGTAATCCACCCACAGTCCGCCCATGGTGTAGTGCACGGCTGGATAGATCATCATCGGCTGCTTGTAAGGATCTTCGCCGGCGATTTTGTCATACATTTGGAAAAGGTTACCATAACGCGAGCGAATGGTGCTTTCACCAAGTCGTTTGGTCGCATCGCGGAAATCCAAATAAACACCAAGTCCAGTGGGAGCAATGCCGCGCCCTTCATCACAAACTTCTTTTGCCGCACGTGAGGAAATATCACGCGGCGATAGATTGCCAAATGATGGGTATTTTCTTTCTAAGAAATAATCACGATCATCATCTGCTACCTGATCGGCAGTGATTTGTTTTTTGCGAAGTTTTTCTGCCGTCTCCTTCGACTTAGGCACCCAGATGCGTCCGTCATTGCGCAGTGACTCAGACATCAATGTCAGCTTTGATTGGTAATCGCCAGATACAGGAATGCAGGTCGGATGAATCTGCGTGTAGCAAGGATTGGCAAACAATGCACCACGTCGGGCTGCACGCCATGCCGCTGTAACATTGCAACCCATTGCATTGGTGGATAGGAAAAACACGTTGCCGTAGCCGCCTGTTGCCATAATCACGGCATCTCCTGCATGAGAGGAAACTTTTCCTGTAACGAGATCACGCACGATGATGCCCTTCGCATGACCATCGACTAACACCAGATCGAGCAACTCAGTCCGCGGATGCATTTCTACACCGCCTTTGTGAATCTCTTTTTCGAGAGCTTGATAGCAACCAATCAACAACTGTTGTCCCGTCTGACCACGCGCATAAAACGTGCGCGATACCTGTGCTCCGCCGAAAGAACGATTGTCTAACAAGCCACCGTACTCGCGAGCAAACGGCACACCTTGCGCCACACATTGGTCAATGATGTTCACTGATACTTCAGCAAGACGATGCACGTTGGCCTCGCGCGAGCGGAAGTCACCGCCTTTGATGGTATCATAAAACAAACGACGCACCGAATCACCATCGTTTTGGTAATTTTTGGCAGCGTTGATGCCACCTTGCGCTGCGATCGAGTGAGCACGACGCGGACTGTCTTGGTAGCAGAAACATTTCACTTTATAACCAAGCTCAGAAAGTGTCGCGGCAGCAGCGCCACCAGCGAGACCAGAGCCGACGACGAGAATGGTGAACTTACGCTTATTGGCTGGATTGATTAACTTCGAATCCATTTTGTGCTTCGACCATTTTTGATCAAGCGGGCCAGCGGGAATTTTACTATCAAGAACAAAAGACATAAAAAAGTAGGGATAAAATTAACAACCAAAGTGGAAGAAATAAATTGCGATGGGGATCGAACAAAAACCTAACCAAATGACTAACGTGTAGCCCTTGCTGAGGAAAGCAATCAACGGTGCGGCCTTGCGTGAACGGAATCCCAGAGTTTGGAACATCGATGCGACACCGTGCGATAGATGCGAGCAAAGAAGCGTCATCGCGATCAGATAAAACAGAACGACTAATCCGTTAGAAAAACCGACAATCACCATTTTGTGAGGGCTCGCTTTGGCGATCTCGGCCAATTCGCTATCCACACGGACGGTGAAATGCAACAGGTGAAAAATCACAAATGCCAAGATCGTAAGCCCACTCCAGATCATGATGCGCGATGATTTGGTCGCTTGAATGACTGCTTCATGTTGATACTTAGGTGAAGCCGCACGGTTAGCTCTGGTCAGCGAAATGGTAGCGGCTACGTGGATGACCAAGCAAACCAACAAGCCAATGCGAGCGATCCAGACACCACCGCCGCGCAATGCTTCGTGGAGGGCCTTGGCATATTCATCGAATGCTTCTGCACCAAGATAAATGAGCAGGTTTCCGATCAAATGACCTGCTAGAAACAACACAAGCGCTAGGCCAGTGAGCGCGACGAGTAGTTTTTTCCCAATCGAGGAATTCCAAACAGCAGTAATAGGACAAAGCAGTGCGTTCATGTTTCAAAAAGTAGAAGGCCAATAATCTCGCGCGCAACATGGCGCACGTCGCATCAATGTGCAAGGTCAGAAAATATACATTTTCGCGGAAAATACGCGCATATATTTGCATGAACCCGTAAAATCGCGTGGTAGAATAAAGTTAACTGACTTTTTGCTCCAAACGATCGATGGAACGAGAGGCTTTTTCTAACTCTCTCACCACAACGCGGGCATGCCCCAAAAACACCTCACCGGTATCGGTCAGACAATGAATTTTCCCTCTGCGCACCAACAACTTCGTCTCCAAGATTTCTTCTAGAGAACGTAGCGAATGACTGATGGCAGATTGCGTCAAATTCAGTTTTTTTGCGGCATGAGTAAAACTCCCCGTTTCAATGATTGATACAAAGGCCATTACTTGCCGAATTTCTGGAGTATTACGATTCATGTGCTGCGCCTTAATGTTATACAATCGGTGGAGAAGCACATGCCGTGCCATTTTCAAAACGATAGCTAATGCACGATAAATCTTCGTGATTTCAGCTAGAGAACACAAAATACGCCATTTTCTGCTCGTTTATGCCAGCACCATGAGGCAAGATCGCGACGTCGCCTCATGCCAGACATCCATCAGACACTGCGAGAAACCTTTTCCCTCCAACATTTCCGCGGCCAACAGGAACCGCTGATTCGCTCATTACTCGAGGGAAATTCCGCCCTCGCTGTCTTCCCGACTGGTGCAGGAAAATCGCTGTGTTATCAACTTCCCGCGTTACATTTCGATGGCATTACCTTGGTGGTCAGTCCACTGATCGCGTTGATGAAAGACCAGGTGGAGAGACTCAAAAAACGCGGCATCGGGGCGGCGCGCATCGACTCCACTCTGTCCGACGATGAAATATCCGATATTTTTCAACAAATCGGCGCGGGAACTCTCCAACTGCTCTACATTTCACCGGAGCGCCTATCAGGGACGGCATTTCGCAAGAAATTGCGCGATACCCTTGTCCTAGGGGAGCCATTAAAAATATCCCTGCTAGCGATTGATGAGGCCCATTGCATCTCCGAATGGGGGCATAACTTCCGACCTGATTATCTAAAAATCGCCCGCATCAGCCGCAAGATGAAAATCCCGCGCGTGCTGGCACTCACAGCCACAGCCACCAGCAAAGTGGCGCGTGATATCCGCCGTGAATTTCGCATCAGTACAGGCCACCATTTTCAGAGTAGTTTTCATCGCGATAATCTCCACCTCGCGATCACTCCATGCAGCCCCAAGGAAAAAGACGAACTACTCATCGAACGCATCCGCAGTCTCAGCGGATCAATCATTGTCTATGTCACCACTCGCAAAGAAACGGAACGAGTGGCGGGCATGATTTATCAACATGGATTCCCCGTCATGGGTTATCACGCCGGATTGCCTAAAGATGTGCGCTCACGGGTGCAGGATAGTTTTATGTCAGGCGCTACTAGAATCATCGTCGCCACTACTGCATTTGGCATGGGCATCGATAAAGCGAACATCCGCGCGGTGATTCATTACAACATCCCCAAAAGCATCGAGGGTTACAGCCAAGAAATCGGCAGAGCGGGGCGTGATGGACAGACGAGCCACTGCGAGCTACTCGCCAGCAATGCGGATCGTTGTGTGTTAGAAAATTTCATCCACGGCGGAAACCCATCGGAACAGGCATTGAAAAATCTGTTAGATAGTATTCTGCGCCTTGGCGAAAAAGGTCATACCTTTGCCGTTTCACCCTATCAGCTTTCGATCACGAATGACATTCGCATCGAAACCGTTTACACTATTCTCGCTTATTTGGAACTCGATCACGTGATCGAAAAACTAGGCACTTACCATTGTTTTTGCCGTGTGAAATTATTGCGCAACATGAACGCAATGCTACTAGGCCGATCATCAAAAGAAAAACAGACATTGCAAAAATTATTCGCCAGCGCTGAACTCTATCGCGGATCTTATCAGTTCAATCTCTTCGAGACCATCAAGCGCACGGGTATTTCGAAGAACAAATTCCACGAGCATCTATCGGAATTGCATGCCGCAGGTGATGCCCGTTTATCATGGCGTGGATTGCGTGATGCCTATCGCATCGAAAAAAAATGGGACGGCAACATCCAATCAGTCACCGAACGCATGATCGAGCGTTTTCAATCACACGCCAGCTACGAGCTTGCGCGCATCGCCACGATGATGAAATTGACCACTTCGCAGAAATGTCGCGCTCAATTTCTCACCCACTATTTCGGCGAAGCACTCCCCTCGCCTTGCTGCACCTGCGATAATTGCCGCGAACAAAAAATCAGCAAACTCCACGCCCATAAACCGACTCCCATCACCACCGAAGAGTGGACGCGCATGCTTGCGCTGCGAAATGAATTCCACGCATCGCTCAATACTCCACTGCAACTAGCCCGCTATCTCTGCGGCATCTCCAGCCCTGCCACCTGGACCACCAAGCTCAGCCAACGCCCTGAATATGGCATGTGGAAACAACACCCTTACGAGCAAATCGTCAACATGTTGAAGGCGTGAAAAATTCCATACTCGCCCAAAAATTTAAGCCCCCCCCACTTCATGGCTCTAGAATCAGTATATCAGAAATTTATGTTTGGACACCTCCAAAGAAATCCATTTTCTAACGTTTTTGCATTGACAATTATTTAGCCTATTGATAGCATGCAGAATGCAATTGATTCATCTAGATCAGCAAACAGCAGCAACCATTATACAAAACTACCATAAACTCAAATTTTGAAATGCGCTTGTTAAGGTTAGAAAAAATAAATTTTGAGTTGGCTACTGAACAAAAATGATTCCTGGTAGTGTAAACATCTCTGCATGCGCGACCATCAATCGAGTTTCCGTTTTGGCGCGGGAATGGCTGGCGGACCCGCTGGTGCTTTCTGCTCTGGCGGTTGCTCTAGGCGATTGACTTGGAAGTCTAAGGTCTGTTTCAAAACGGTATTCCCATCGATTTCCCAGCCACAGGGAATGTTTAAAGAGTCAGCGATTTCACGCGCTTTTAGATAGGTTGCGAATCCGTTAGGGTTGACTTTGAAGATCAATACGCAGTCGAAATATGATTTCACTTTATAGCAAATATTATAAAATCGTCCTTTCGGTTGCTCCATGTCGACCAAGGAAGCATCGCCCTTTTCGGGGTCGAGAGTGATGACCATGCTCATTTTAGTCCACGGACGATTGTAGGGCACACTGATGGATTGACTACGCACCATGAGATTCTTCTGCTCATAAAACTTCACCACTTTATCTTGATCATAAACGCGGGTATCTGGTTTGCCTTTGATCTTGATAAACTCGCGGAATAATAATCGCTCGTTGGCGTTGAACTCATCCATGACCATCTTCTTGGCCGTGATCGGGTCAACCAGATGGGCCTGATCTTTGATGATGTAGCAGTAGTAAATGTTTGCTTTGGTGGGGATTTCACGACTATTGGGAATCTTCACCACCGTAGGCTGAGGAGCTTTCGGAATCGGCGTTTGATCGAGCAATGCCTTGATACGATTGATTTCCGATAGAATCAGATCGGTCTTACTTTTTTCTTCATCCGCTAATTTTTGATTGGTAGCGAGCAGTTGTTTTACCTTGTTGATCTCTAACAATTTTACACTCGAGTCCTTCAATGATTTTTCTAACAATGCCAGATCGGCTTCTACTTTATCAATGTCTTCCGGCTTTGGAGCGGGAGCATTGAGCATGGCTTTCTGTTTATCGAGCTGCTGATTGACTTGGGTCAATTGCTTTTTGGATTGCTCGATTTGCTCAGGGCTGGCGGGCTTGAGATCACCTAACAATTTGTCGACTGCTTGTCCCACGTCCACCTGCAGCAGAATCAAAATCAAGATCAATACCGCCACAACGTTCGTGAGGGCATCCATCAAGGAGTCCATATTCACGCCTGGTTCATTATTGCCTGTTCTTCTTGCCATGAAATGATGAGGTTATTTTTTGATGAAAAGTGAAAGATCGATTTCCCCCTGAGTCGGCACAGGGAGTTTGCCGATACGAAGATTGTATTGATTTTCTGCATAGCCACCAGCTTTGGCATAAGTGGTATTGCCATCACTACGAATCAAAAATAATACCATGTGGGTCGGGTTTGCTTTAAGCTTTTTGAAGGCGGACGCTAGTGAGCCATCGGTAGTAATGGTTTCTGACGAGACTTGTTTTTTGCTGCCACTTTTATCCAAGATCACCACCCCATTCGCGTTGCATTCGATGAATAAGATCTCAGTGTTTGCGGAAATCCCCGATCCAGTAGGATTGATGCGCACTGGCTGCGGTTTGGTATCGGGTTTGATCTTGCGGCGTTCTAGCTCGGCTTTTAATTCGGCCAATTGCTTATCCAAGGGTGGTCGTTCTTTCTTCAGTGCGGCGATTTGATCCATCAATAATTCCACGCGCTTTTGCAGTGCTGCATCCGATTCTGTCGGATTTTTTGCTTTTGCATCATCAAGTGTTTTGCGCAGCATGATGCGCTTGTTCTCTAACTCGCTTAGCTCAACTAACGATGAATTACGATCTTTTAGAACCGCTGTCACTTTGGCGATTTCTTTATTCTGCTTTTCAATGTTCTTCAGAATTTCGTAATTCTGCTCAGCACGCGCTAATTCATTTTTATCACGTCCGGCATGCTCTAACGCTTTGATGTCACTGATGATTTTGATCATCAAGGTGAGAATCCCGATCAAGCAGGCAAGAATGCTGAGGAAGGGAAAAAGTGAAACCCCACTCCCCGCTGCATTGGATGATCGACGTGACATAAGAAAAAATAATGAATTCTCCTAACAATTATTTACCTGCAAACCAACCACGTTTTTGAATGGTAATCGTCTCGCCACCCAGCGCTTTCAGTGTATCGTTCAGTGATTCCACGCCCTTACTGAGTGAAGCGAAGTATTCATTGAGCTGCTCAGTAGGTTTGCTCAGAGAAACGATCGAAGAACTGGTCAGTTTATCGACTGCGGTTTTAAATGTCTCTTCAACACTGGTTTGGTGCGCATCGAGGCGAGTTTTTAACGTCTCACTTACATCGCGCAGCGTAGTTGAGGCCTCGGTCAATTTGACCAAGAATAATTCATGCGCTTTCGACAGCGACGCGGCAAATGCTGGTATATTTTCTGCTTGAGAAAGCAACGTATCAGAGATTTCGCTGGTGACTGAATCGTTGAGTTTCGGCAATAATTTCTCGTTGCAGAAAACATCGATCACGGTAAGCACTTCTTCTTCTTCCTTTTGCATCGATGCCATCGGGAAGGACATGATCATCGAAAGCACCAGTCCGAGCAAGGTGGTATCAAATGCCACGCCCAAACCAGCGGTGAGGTTATTGATCGAAGCTTTCAATGCCGCGGGATCGGTGCCACCTGTGGAAAGTGAACTCACCGCCTGTGACAGACCCTGCACCGTGCCGATGAAACCGAGAATCGGAATCGCCCAAAGGAAAACTTTCAGCAAAGTGTAAGAACCAGAAATACGGTTGGCATCAATGTCGGATTGCGCATTCAACAGCGTGATAACCTCACCATTGTTGTTGCGTTTTTCGAATAGCTCTAGGCCTTTGCGAATGCGATTCACCATCAAGCTATCACGCAGGCGATTGGGCAATTTGTAAATGTGATCGATGAAACTACCGATGTTATCGCGATTGATTTCAACGCCTAATTTTGCAGGAACGATATCGAGCAACATCGCCTGGCGTTGGCGCTTGGTCTTTTTCCATTTCATCACGACGATGACAATGCCCCAAACAAAAAGGAAGATTTCTGCGTAATTGACCCAACCACGTTTGAGGAATAAGTCCGAGAAATACTGACCTTGAAACGGAACGAGGGCAATCAGGAACAGCACCGTGATGATTACTCCTGCTGCCAAGCTCACGGCGAAATTTACGTTTGCGTGGTCGGCTTCATGCCAACCTCCGCGTTGCGCGCCACCGGCTTGTTTCGAACTGGCTGAGGTGGTGGTAGTCGTCTTTGCAGACGCTGGCAGTGGTGGAATTTGGAAGCGTCCGTTGCAACCAGGGCATGAGACGATTTTTCCGGCGTGTTCATCTTCAGCAGTCATGCTGAGCTGGCAATGTGGGCATTGAAATTCCATAGCGAAAGAGGCAGTGAGTTCTGTTACAGCAGTGATTTGTATGCTGTAAGCATCATCGATCAAGGAAAATCATGATGCATGACATCATAAAAGCATCGCTAATTAACGACAAAGCTCCACTGCAAATTCTTGGAAGGCGGTGTTTTCTTGATCGGCACTAACAGGACTCACCGCCCACACGATCCAGCGATAGGCTCCTAGCGCTGCGCCAGCGCGATCTGAGATGGCTGCTGCTACGAACTCTTTACTGGTCACCGAGCGGGTATCGATCGAACCGATCGCCGTGAAACGACTTCGATCCGCCACATTCCATCCGGGATCGGTGGCGGCGTTGCTGCCATAAATGGTGAGAATTTGCGTGCCGCGTGTGCCATTTTGATTGTGCGACCATGAACGCAGAGAGTTGATTTTTTCCACTGCTCCTAGATCCATTTTGTAAATGCAACTGGTGATGCCATTATCGAATACTGGCCCATAGCCTTTGGCGAGCTTGCGATCGCTTAGCATTGTCAACGGATCATTTTTCGTGACGATGTTGGAGGTAATGATGCCAGCACGCAGATCATTGAGCATGATCATATTGAATTGATCTGGTTGATCCACCGTCTCCACGAGCAATAAAGGAGCATTGTTCGCGATGATTACCTGAGGTTTTTGATTGCGCACGATTCCAACCTTGCGCGCAGCTTCGATTCTGCCGATCCATGCGGCGAACAGATCGCTGGTAGTTACGATTTTTTTGCCATCGATCGATTGCACCAAGTCATTTTTTTGGAAGCCCATTTTCGCGGCATTCGATGTGGGAGCCACATCCACCAATTGCACGCCACCATCAGCTTTGGCGGTGCCAAATGCAGAAAATTCTTCGCCCGCTAACGAATGCAGCGTTGCACCTAACCAGTATGCTGTGAATGTTTCGCCTGTGGGTTTTACGGCTTTTGTGGAACCTGACAGGCTAGGGATTTCTGGAGTTTTGGCGATTGCCTTCAACGGTGCTTTTTTCACTCCGAATTGATCCATGGGAAAATTTTTGAAACCGATTTGCAATGCGGGCGAATTTTCCTTTGCCTGAAAATTTCCTGCGGCGGGATCCACAAACATCGCATCGCCGACGATCGAATTACCATCACATCCGGCCTTTTTTCCTTTATCGAGCGATGCCTGTGATTCAAACAAATTCTTGTCCACTCCCCCGCCCCAGTTCGCGGGCATGCCGATATCAGCATGACCACGCATCACAAGATTGCGGGTGAACTCATCGCCACTATTTTCAAACCACACATGCGGATGGAAGCCATTATTGATGATCACATTGTTGTAAGCCTTGCGACGAAAGCCTTCGCGAAATTTCAAGCCCCCGTGCAGCAAGAGATTGTTGTAAATTTCATAATTGCTAGAGCCATCGTCCAGATCGATATCCCAGCCATGGTCACAACGCCAACGCGAGTTGCGGATGATGTTGGTTTTGATCACATCGAGAAATGGTAGCTGCGGATTTTGATTCACCGCTGGTTGCGATGTCCCACGATGATTGCTACTCCAAAAACGATCACGCCCCCACGAATTAAACGATCCATGATCTCCGGTTTCTAACACCGTATCAAACACATCACAGCGATCAATCAAGTGCCCACCCCATGTGCCCTCACTGATATTGATGCCGGCACGCGCGCAATCATAAATGGAACAATCACGCACGGTGATCCCCATCGCCATGGAAATTTGCACGCCTGCTGGTTGACGCTCCACACGACCAATGCCATGAATCAAGCAATCATCAACGATGCATTCCGCAGGATAATTTTCTGTTTTCGGTCCCGGTGTGAGATCGATTTTTGATAAATCTTGGCTTTTTCCGTATTCAAATAATGGATCCCGCACCGCCTGCGGATCGCCGACAAAACAAATGCCACTAGCCCCCGCATCATGGATATGACAACCACTGATGTATGTACTACGATTATAGTAATTCACAAAGATCGCATTGCCGCCAACCTGATCGAATTCACTGTCGAGAATGGTGACATTTTCCGTGCCCGTGAGCAGCACCGCGCCACCGCGATAGATTGTCCAATCGGAGCGCAGCAATGGCTCTTTGGTATCTATGAACGTCCGCGCTGCATGTCGATAAGTAAAACCTGAGAAAGTTACAAACCGCACTGGTGCGGCGAGAGTGCCTTGGAATTCCACAAGATGGCGCAGTCGCACCACTTCTACACTGACTTTCGTGAGATCCATGCCGGGCTCTGGTTGAAAATACAAGGTGTTCGTTGTGGCATTGTGAAACCACTCGCCTGGTGCATCCAGTTCTTCAAAGATATTTTCCACCATGCGGAAATTTTTGTGCATTCCCATTTGTCGATTGTTTTGCCAACCGCCTTCATACGCGATTGTGCCATCGGCATTTTTTCCGGTGATGCGATAATGATAACCACCCCACTCCGCGGCATGCATTGCATGGATATAACCACCACTCGGATCGCTCCAGCGCGCGGCACGTTCTTTGGAAAAAGCATCGGCCGCAAATCCTTGATAAGCGGCTGTTGTTTGGATCTCATCGGCATTCGGGTAACGCGCCATGCGCTGACGCGTGCCACCGATAAACAACTGATCGATCTTCATCCCCGCTGGCGTTATTGCCTGATAAATGCCGTCTTTGTAAGGCTTCCAGACCACCGCGAGCGTAGCACCGCCACTGATCACCGCTTTGCCCTCATGCTCCGACTGATAGATCACGGGATGCTGCGCAGAACCTGAATCTTGCGGAGTCAACATCAACGTTTCCGGCAAATAATAAATGCCATCTGCCACATGAATGGTCACCGCTTCTTTCCCGGCAACTTTTCTCACCGCATCACGCGCCGCCGCCAACGATCGCATCGGAGCCGCTTTGCTGCCCGCCTGCGTATCATTGCCGCTAGGATGAACATAAATTTCCGCCGCTGGCAATGAGGTAACCACGACAGCAACAAGACAACCCATCGAAATCACTGAGCCCAAGTATTTTTTCATCATCTGTACAAAAAAATCTCTCTGTGAAAATGCCAACGATGTAAAGACGAATCAGGCGTGGATTGACACAGGAAATGTAGGTGAATGCCGCAGTTACTTCCGATCCAGCTTCTCCTGTTCCAAGGACTTCTTGATCGCGTCGTTGAAGTTTTTTTGATGTTCCTCTGGACTTAGCGCGGCATCGGTGGACTTAAGCCGCGTGTATTCTCCGCCTTCCCAGCGCAGGTTACGAATTTCTCTGGGGCCCTGCCATGCTTTGCCGTCCATTTTCATCTTCTGCCCCGCCTTCACGATTTCACCCGTGGGACTGATGCTGAATTCGGTCACAGTCTGCCAATCAGCCAGTGGGGCCGTCACTTTAGGGTCGATTGCGGTGAGTTCATTCAGACCAACGGATACGGCCTGCCAATCTGCGGAACCTTTCAGCTCTTTGACCGCTGTGTAGTCCACGGCGGGCTTACCGGGAATCATCGCGCCCCATGCGTTGCAGTTGAAAGTGAGCACGAGCTGGTTGTCGGTCTGGCACTTCACTTCAAAGTGCAGTTTCGCGCCGTCCGGGCCGCGCCATTTGGGATCCTTCAGTTTGCGAGTCGTGGCCGTCCACAAGGGCGGATGCCCCCAGTTCAGCAGATACCAGTCGTGCCAACCGCGCGCGCCGTCGTCGATCAACCGCTCGGGTTTGTCCGTGGCCTTTACCTTGGCGGCTTGCAACTTCGCCGGCGCAGCCGAGAGCACGCGCGAACTAATCGCAAAACTGCCGGTCCCGTATTGCGCTGGAGTTTCATAAACGACATTGGCGTAGGCGAAGATCGGTTGCTCAAGGTTCATCACTGGGCAGGCGGCGTTCCATTGCTTGCCCGTCTTCACCGCGTTCGCATCGCGCCAAAAGCGCGTCAGCGCGTGCGGGTCGAGCGAGTAGTAAATGTCCACGCGCTGCACGGGCCGCGATTTATCCACCGTGACGGTGATGCGCGGGATACAGTCTGTCGTTTTCAACTCCAACTCGATCTTCGACGTCTGCGGCATTTTGAAATCCGCGCCTTTAAGATGCTGCTCAAACCACAGGTATTCGGTGATGGCGTGCTCGTCCGTGTGACGGTGATTCAGGTGCGGGGAAATACTGAAGCGCAAGCGGTCATCGGGCATGTTGCGCCAGTTCCATGCCATATTGTCGATGTGCGCATGGAAGTCGTTGGTGGGCGATAGCCACAGCACTGGACAGGTGATCAGCGGTATGTAGGCATTGTCGGAAACGCACGCCAACTCCATGGCCGTGCGCTTGGTTCTACTCCCACCGGGCACCACTTCTTCGCTTTCCAGCAGATCGCCCGATCCGCCGCATGACGGCACAGCGGCTTTGATTCGTTTATCGATTCCCGCAAGATTGGTCGTGAGTTTGCCGCCCATGGAATGCCCGTGCGCACCGATCCTCGTCGCGTCCACTTCTGGTTGCTGCTCTAAGAAGGTGATGGCGCGACGTGCCGCCATCAGCACAAGATACCAATTGCTGTTTCGCGGCGATTCGACCGCATCAAGCGTGAATTCATCCGCCGTGAGCGAGCCTGCAAAATGATTCGCCTTATTGCGCTGCGGCGGATGTGTAGCGTCGAGTTTGCCCCAGTCGGTCTGCGGACCGCTCCAGGTCTCTTGGCCGATGCTCATCTTGTTGCCACCCCAGTTGAGCGAGAGGCTAGCATACCCGCGCTTTGCGTAAGTCACCACGCTGTTGAGCGAGGCCGACTGTCCGCCACCATGCATCTCGAGAATAGCGGGCAGTTTCGTTGCTCCTTTCGGAAAGGCATAAAAGGCAGCAACGCGCGACGGCGCTCCTTTGAAAACGCCGACCTGATAGCGAACAATCCGGCAAACGACTCCATCTTGTTCCCACTCCTTGAGGACTTCTGCTTCGAGCGGTGTTGTCTTATCGTGATCCACAAAACCCTCCCAGAGTTGAGGCAAAGTCTGCGGGATGCCCTGCGTTTGGGCGGACGATTCGAACCATGGCAGCATGAGCACAGCTCCAGTGGCGCAGAGTAAAAGACGGCGGGTGATGGTGTATTTCATGATTGAGTTCCTTGCCTGCGGCTGTCGTATTGGCTACGATGGCGAGATGAAAGTCGCAACAACGCCACCCATCCAAGCCACCGCGTTTTGAGAGTTTTTCATCATCTGAACAAAAAATCTCTCGTTCATAATGCCAGCGAT
Organism: Akkermansiaceae bacterium; assembly: GCA_903878115.1. Classification (GTDB taxonomy): domain Bacteria; phylum Verrucomicrobiota; class Verrucomicrobiia; order Verrucomicrobiales; family Akkermansiaceae; genus UBA956. The sequence continues at coordinate 15,925 of CAIRGO010000213.1, forward strand.
GTAAAGGCAAATCAGGCGAGGAATGATCCAAAGCATGGAGCGCGGACTTCAGTCCGCTTATAAACCCTAGCAAACAGCCCTACTCCAAGCGAGGCTGCCCTGGGTATGGAATCCACCCACAGTTCCAGAGCCCTTAAAGGGCGCCACTCCTTCGCGAGCAAAGCCTCAAAACCGGGGACCGTATAAAAAAGTGTGTCTAACTTCACCAAACCTGTAAAATAGACACATCAATGAAAGAGCACCCCATGTTCTAACGTTATCCTTTACAGGAAATTCCTAATTTTTTCGAACTAACAAAAATCACCCATCATACATCCGCCATGAAACGACTCCGTCCTCTGCCCCTCGCCCTCTCGCTGCTCACCACCTGCACGGCGATCAGCCACGCGGCTCCGCTCAAACTGCATGGCATTTTCGCCAGCCACATGGTGCTGCAGCGCAATAAGCCGATCGTGATCTGGGGCTGGGCGGATAGCGGCGATAAGGTTGCGGTGAAATTCGGCAACGAACAGGCCGAGGCAACGGCTGCGGGTGACAAAGGACGCTGGGAAGTGAGATTTCCCGCTCGCGAGGCCAGCACTGCGCCCGTTACTCTTCTCGCCAGCACGGGCGAGGAAAAAGTCGCGATGGAAGACATTGTCATCGGCGACGTGTGGGTCATGACCGGCCAGAGCAATATGTCATTCGCCCTCAAAGGTGTGCAGGAAAAGGACACCGAGGCCGCTCAAGCGAATCTGCCACTGTTGCGTTTTTTCTCCATTATGCCCAACGAGCAAGCGTCGCCGCAGGATGACATCCCCGCAGAAAAAATCGAGACCCAGGGCTGGGCGGTGTCGACCCCCGAGACATGCCTCGACTTCTCCGCCATCGGTTATGTCTTCGGGGCCCGACTGCAGCGGTCCTTGGGCATTCCCATCGGCTTGATCAAGAGCTCCCGCGGCGGGGCTTCGATCGAGGCCATCGTTCCCAGCCACAAGTTTGACCAAGACCCGCTTGCCAAGCGCTACGCAGACTACATGAAACAGAAAATGGCCGAATTCGATAAAGAAGCCACCTCGCTGGAAGTCTGGAACAATCAGCTCGCCCGCGCGAAGAGCAAGAAGCTGCCGGAGAGCAAATGGCCGCCCAAACCCGTGAATGGCGACAATTTAACCTCCTGGAACATCCCCGGCATGAGCGCCAGCGACATGGGCAGCGTCCATCACGGCATGTTCGGCGTCTTCAAGGGCTACAACATCAAGGGCGTGCTTTTCCACCAAGGCTTCAACAATACCTTGGAAACCAACTGCCGCCCGAAACGCTACCGCACCCTCATGAAGCTGATGGTGGAAGGCTGGCGCGAGGACTTCAAGGACCCCGCGCTCCCCGTCGGAGTGATTGGCTTCTGTGCCGGCGGCGACACGCAGACCACCGAGAACTTTGAAACAAAGGGACTGGAAACTGCTCCCTACATCCGCGAGGCGCAGCGTCTGGGATTGGCCGACGCGGGCGATCCCGTTAACACCGCCTACATGGCCGCCGATGACATACAAATCCCCGGCCTGCATCCGATCAAAAAATGCGAGCACGGCGTGCGCTCCGCCCGCTGGGCTCTCAACCGCATCTACAAAACCGATGTCGAATGGGACAGCGCCAAGCTCGTTTCCACCGAAGTGCAGGGCGATGTGATGGTCCTCACATTCGACAAAAGCGTCATGCCCGACGACTGGTCGACCATCATCGAAGGATTTTCCATCGCTGGCGAAGACGGCAAGTTCGCCATGGCCTATGCCCGCTTCCCGCTGCAGTCCGCCAAAAGCAATGCCAGCAACGCACGAGGCTACGACACAAAGACGATCCGCGTCTGGAGCCCGATGGTGAAGGAGCCCAAGGCCGTGCGTTATTCCTGGGCCAGCAGCCCGCTCGGCAACCTGAAAGTGAGTGGCAATCCCGCGCTACCGCTGCAAAACTTCCGCACCGATTCCTGGGACTACCCCGAAGTCGAAGATCCCTCCACCATCGCCAAGCCCGACAGCAGGAAGCTCAAGGAAGAAGTGCCCGTCCTCACCCTCAATCGCCGCATCAAAGAAGGAGAAATGATCAAAGAACTCATCGAAAAACTCGACACCCTCACCGCACCAATAACGCCAGCAGCGAAGTGAGGAGAAGAAGAGGTCAGGGATCAGGAAATCATCAACACGTCCTTCCATAGCCGAATGGCGAAAGAGAGGAAATGATAACAAAAACGGCTTTTTCTTGTCACGTCATGATCCTCATGCAAAGAAAAATGTATTTTCTTTATACGATCTCGCTTATTTGTATTTTTGGAGCGCGGACTTCAGTCCGCTTCAAAGCCCAAGGCCATGCGCCTAGAGGTAGGCAGTCCGCTGATCAACCCTAGCAAAGAGAAAAGACAGGAAGATTTCTTTTCACTCCTAAGGCCGCAAATTCCCTACTTCGCCCAAGAGCTACGAAGGGCAAGACGCGAAGGTTTGAGGAAGTTTTTGGTTCCCTACTTCGTCCCGCTCAGCGGGACTACGAAGGGCAAACTTGGTTTTCTCAAATCAAAAATCATCAACACGTCCTTCCATAGCCGAAAGGCGACGGAGGATCGTCAATTTTCAAAAAGACCTGCTCACTGATCACTCACCACTTAATTTTTTTCCCATTCCGCGTAATTTCGCGCATTTCGCGGTTTCTCTACTTCAACTCTCAAATCGCTTCCTGATCACTATTCTCTTTCTACTATAAACCTAGTATTCCGAGAGCAATATTTCGCAACAGAATCTTGGGGCTTAACGTAGAGAATCTTCATGCACGATATCATCATCCGTTACCAGTTGGAGATCTTTTCCCGTTGAAATAATACGGAATTGATCCTTTTGCCCCTCGCCATCTGTAGCCTGAATGAACTCATAACGATACTCCTGCCCCCAAGGATCAAGCGGCACTCTGTCAGTAAGCTGCGTCCAACTCATCGGTTGAGGATCGCCCGTCGGCTTCGCCACCAAGGCCCGTAAACCCTGTGCCGTGCTAGGAAAATGCCCGTTGTTGATTTTATACATTTTCACCACAGAGGAGATAGAATTCATGTCACCTTTCACGCGCTGCTCTTGCGCTGTACTCGCGACTCTATAACACCCACAAAAAACCAATGCCGTAGCGCAGGCAAAAATAGCGATCTTCATGCTGGAGTAAAACCGCTGGCACAGAAACATTGTCTCAACAGAATCTCATTTCCATCAATCAGTCAGCCGC
>CAIRGO010000214.1 GCA_903878115.1 Akkermansiaceae bacterium
ATTACATCCACATGGGCGGTGATGAATGCCCCAAAAATTTCTGGGCAAAGGATCCAGATTGCCAAGAGTTGATGAAAAAAGAAGGCCTCAAAAACCCTGGAGAATTGCAGTCGTGGTTTGTGAAACGCGTCGAAAAAATCATCAACAGTAAGGGAAAAAAATTGATGGGCTGGGATGAGATTCTCGAAGGCGGATTAGCGGAATCCGCCACAGTGATGTCGTGGCAAGGCAAAGCAGGTGGCATTGCCGCTGCCAAAATGGGGCGTCATGTAGTGATGAGCCCCAGCCCTGCCTACTACCTAGATCTTTACCAAGGTCATCCAGAAATAGAACCTGCTACCTATGGCATGACGCGCTTGAAAGACACTTACCAATTTGACCCCACATTGCCCGCTGGTGTTAATGCCAAACTTTTGTTAGGCATTCAAGCCAACGTCTGGACCGAAGAAATCCCGACCTTCCGTCACGCACAATACATGACCTGGCCGCGCGCTTTCGCCGTTGCAGAGGAAGCGTGGTCGGTAAACGCAGATCAAAAAGATTGGCCAGCATTCGTCAAAAAAGTGGAAGCTCAATTTGGCCGATTCGATGCCTACAACTGGAACTATGCACGCTCGATTTACGATCCCGGCGTGAGTTTTTCTGCCGATAAAAAATCCATCGTATTAACTCCCGAAATCGATGGCCTGCAAATCCATTACACCTTTGATGACGTCGAGCCAGATGCGACATATCCGATCTATCGCGAACCACTGCTCATCCCACAAGGTGCCAGCCACCTGCGCACCCGTAGCTACCGCGATGGCAAACCAGTAGGTCGCCTTACGATGATCACCATTGCCAACATCGCCAAAGACAAACGCACTCCTTGAATTCACTCTACATTGCCGTTTCTATTCCCCCTCAAATCACCTGAGCTGTCTGAACCTTAATAGGAAAATAGAAACGACAACCGGAGCGCAGCGGAGATAGCGGGACTAACTTCTTTCTTAATACTCCCGCAAATTTAACGGATTATGAGGCAATAAGGGAAGCTGATCATAAGGCGTCTCCGGATTCCAAATCCGCAGCGACGTGTCTTCCTTATTCCGTTCTTTCGACATGTCATGAGATTATGTCGCCGGTATCGACACGTCAAAAAAATATGTCGAAATTTATTGGAAAAATCGACACGTTGTATTCCCTCGGCAAATTCGCGAAGTCAAGTAATAAGTCAAGCGACTAAAGTTCGCCGGTAAAGGCTTGGTGCAGATTTTTCTTTTGCATCCTCAGCCGCCAACAGCGACTTTTTCTAGCTTCGCAAAACATCCATTCGCAGTAGCACGATCACCGCCCCCCTCTCGCCTACGGCGAAATGAGTAGGGTGAAATTTCTTCTATGGAATCAGGCTTTCGGATCACACCCACTCCGCACAGAGCAACTCGGCCTGCATGAGTACGGTCTTCACGGCCTCCTCCTGCAAGTCCGGTGGATAGCCGTATTTGTTGAGGATGCGCTTCACCATCACCTTGATTCGAGCCCGCGCGCTTTCCCGCAGGGTCCAGTCGATGGTCACGCTGTTACGGACTTTTACGATCAACTCTGCGGCGATGAGCTTTAACTTATCATCGCCCATCGCTTGCTTGGCGCTATCACTGGTGGCGAGTGCATCATAGAAAGCCCACTCGTCCGAAGTTAGACCAGTGCGGTTGCCTGATTGTTGAACTTCCTTGGCCAAACGGATGAGTTCTTCTATCACCTCCATCGTCGAAATCGCCCGATTGTGATAGGAGTTCAGCGTCTTTTTCAACTTATCGGAGAAAAGCTGACTCTGCACAAGATTGTGTTTCGAGCGTACTTTCAATTCATCCTTGAGCAGTTTTGCAAGCAGCTCAGCCGCCACGTTCTTGTGCTTTAATCCGCGCACTTCTGCGAGAAAACGCTCATCGAGAATCCCGATGTCTGGTTGTTTCAATCCGGCTGCCGTGAAGACGTCGATCACTTGGCCTTCGGTACTAATGGCTTTGCTTACAAGCTGGCGAATGGCAGCGTCGATCTGTTCGGGGGATTTCCCGCTCTTGCTGCTTTGCTTGTTGAGCGCTGCTTGCAGGGCTTGGAAGAAACTCACGTCGTCGCGAATCTCCGTGGCTTCATCGCTGGCGGCGCAGAGGGCAAAGGCTCGGGAAAGTTCCGTGACCACCTGCACCCAGCGCTTTTTGCCGTCGTCTTGCTCCAGGATGTGCTCTTGTCCGGCGGGGATCAGTTGCAGGCGCTCGGTCGGTTTGCCGGTGGTCCACTTGTCCCAGTTGAAACCATGCATCATATCTGAGGCAATGCCGTGTTTCTCTAACATCACGGCGATCGCTTGGGCAGTGTCAAAGGTTGGATTCCCCTGCCCTCCGCTCTCGGTGTAGGTGATGAGCGCTTTCTTGAGTTGATCGGCAAGGCCGAGGTAATCCACCACCAACCCGCCGGGCTTGTCGCGGAAGACACGGTTCACGCGGGCGATGGCCTGCATGAGACCGTGGCCTTGCATCGGCTTGTCGGCATACATCGTGTGCAGGCACGGCGCGTCAAAGCCGGTCAGCCACATGTCGCGCACGATCACGATCTTGAAGGGGTTCTTGGCATCCTTGAACTGGTTTGCCAAATCCCGCCGCTGCTTCTTGTTGCCGATGTGCTTCTGCCACTCGGGGCCGTCTTCGGCGCTGCCAGTCATCACCACTTTCAGCGTCTCTGCTTCCCACTCGGGCCTCAGCTTGATGAGCGCGTTGTAGAGGTCCACGCAAATGCGGCGGCTCATGCAGACGATCATCGCCTTGCCGTCCATCGCCTCCACGCG
>CAIRGO010000215.1 GCA_903878115.1 Akkermansiaceae bacterium
CGGACGGGACTTGAACCCGCGGCCTCCAACGTGACAGGCTGGCGCTCTAACCAACTGAGCTACCGCTCCCCGTTCACTTGGGCGGGCGGAGACTAGGAGCGAGTTTGCATTTTGGCAATATAAAAATGAAAAAAAATCATTTTTTTTTATTACCCCCATTTTTCACATACAGAATCAAGACTAGCGAGATCCTCAATGCTAACTACTTCAACGTCTTTATTGATTTTCGCTACCAATCCAGCAAGAACTTTTCCTGGGCCGAATTCGATAAATTTCGTATGTCCCTGCGCACAAAGTAACTCAATCGACTCGATCCAACGCACAGAACCAGTCACTTGCTTCTCTAACATGTTGCGAATTTCACTTGGTTCACTCACCACGCTTGCGCCATAATTACAGACTACGGGAATACGAGGTGATAACATACTCACGCCAGACATTTCCGCAGCGAGAAGGTCTTGTGCTGATTGCATCAAGCGAGAATGATAAGCGCCCGCGACATTGAGCTTGATCGCACGACGAATGCCAAAATCCTTGGCTTTTTCCACCACCGCATCAATGCCGGCGATCGAACCAGAAAGCACGATTTGCCCTGGTGCATTGAGATTGGCTACATCAACATCGCATGCGGCAGCTAACTCCCGAATGGATGCCTCCTCGCCGCCAATCAATGCCGCCATAGAACCTTGTGTCGCGCGGCAAGCCTCTTCCATAAAAGCACCGCGTCGCGCCACCAAACGCAATCCGTCAGCAAAAGAAAATGTTCCTGCTGCGGCATGAGCAGTGAACTCGCCTAACGATAATCCCGCCGTAGCGACAACGGTAAGCTGCGGCAAACGTTCTAACAGCAGTGCTTGCGCCACTAGCCCATGCAAATAAAGTGCTGGCTGACAATGTGCCGTGCGCATCAATTCATCATCTGGCCCATCAAACATGATCGAGGTAAGATCATAGCCTAATACGTCATCTGCTTGGCTCATCATGGTTTGGGCTGTGGTGGAAGAAGAGTAAAAATCTTTACCCATGCCAACTTTCTGAGCGCCTTGTCCGGAAAATAATGCAACGATATTCATGTCGCCAACGTTTTGTAACAAAACGCCAGATTTCGCAATCATAAAGCATCAGCGCCTACACTAGACCGCGCCAATTCAACTCACGCGCCACAACAATTTTCTCTAACAGTTTTCCAGCATCGGACATCATGATCTCCATCGGCAAGTGCAAGGAAGAGAGATCAATCGCATCCGCAAATAAGCCTGATTGCATAACCTCTGGAGAAACTTTTCCCGCCACGGCCACGCATGGTTTAGACAAAGCAGAGCATAGCCGCGCAACGCCGACTGGACCTTTTCCAAAAAGCGATTGCTCATCGAGCGAGCCTTCGCCGGTTATGATTAAATCAGCAGGGGAAATTCTCTCATGCAATTCAATCATCGACGCCACCATCTCAAATCCTGGCAGCAAGCGTGCTAGGCAAAAGCGCAACAATCCGAAACCCAAACCACCAGCAGCACCGGAGCCGGGGATGGCAGCCTGTGATTGCCCGTCAGTCAGAAGCGCAATTTTTTCTAACAACTTATCCAAGAACCTAACATCATCAGCGCAAGCGCCTTTTTGTGGACCGTAAATCGCCGAGGCACCACGCGGACCGCATAGCGGATTATCCACATCGCAGGCCACAAAAATTTCTGGCAATGTCATCAACTCAGAAAAATCAATACGTTCCAGTTCACGCAAGGCACTTGGGGTTGAATCTAACAATTTTCCAGACGCATCGTAAAATTTCACCCCTAGAGCTGCTGCCATGCCCGCACCGCCATCATTTGTCGCAGACCCGCCGATACCCATGATGATCTGCTCGACGTGATGGATTTGCATTGCATGCCGCATCATTTCACCTGTGCCAAAAGTAGAGGAGCGCATGACATCACGCTCATGAGTAGCAATGCGCCACATCCCGCTGGCGGCAGCCATTTCCATCACGGCAATGCGTTTGCCATCTTTCACTACGATTCCATACTCAGCGATAATCTCACGCCCAAGCGCGTCGTGACAAGGCACCGTCACCATGCTGCCAGCAAGCGCAGTAACCATCGCCGAAACAAAGCCCTCTCCCCCATCGGCAATGGGGCAAAGATCAACGCTCCAGGCATCACCCAAACCGCGCTGAATCGCAATGCATGCCTGTGTAGCATCCAACGAGCCCTTGAATTTATCGCAGGCAATCAGTGCTAATGGTTTTTTTTGCTCGGTCATTTTGTTAACGAACGATAACCAGCAATGCGGTAAAATCAAAGCAATAAGAAGTGTCTTACTCCGTACTAGCTAGAGTTTCTAACTGCTCCCATCGGCTATAGAGCGCGGCGCATTCGGCTTTTGCTAGATCCAGCGCAGCCAAAATGGCAGGTGTTTCGTGAAAGCGTGTGCTGTGGAAATCTGGATCGTTGAGAGTATTTTCTAAATCTAACACTTTCTGCTCAGCGACTAAGATGGCCGCTTCCATCCCCTCTAACTCTTTGCGCTCTGCAAGTGTCATTTTGCGAGGCTTATCACTCGCTGGCGTTTGTTTTTTCTTGGCAACTTCGCGTGCGATATTTTGCACCTGCAGTTTCACTCGCTGTTCACGTTCTTTGCGTTTTTCTAAATAATACGAATAATTTCCTGGTTGCACTAACACATTACCATCCTCAAACGCGACGATTTGATCGCAGATCCGATCGAGAAAATAGCGATCATGGGACACCACTAATACCGCGCCATCAAAGTCTGCAATGGCTTCTTCTAACATGCGCAAACTTGGCAAATCGAGGTCGTTGGTCGGCTCATCCATGACGATGAGGTTGCCGCCATTTTTCAGAACTTTGGCTAACATCAAGCGCGCTTTTTCGCCACCCGATAAAAGATCCACGCGTTCGTTGATGCGTTGATCATCGAATAGGAACCGCCGCAAATAGCCGCGTGCACCAATGCTCTGATCGCCAAACATCACCTTCTCATTGCCATCGGCCACTTCATCTAACAAGGAGCCTCTGCCGTCCAATTGCATGCGCGCTTGATCGATGTAGTTGACGCGTATGCGTTTGCCAATCACTACCGTGCCTTCATCGGGTTCGCGTTTGCCGAGGCATAAATTCAACATCGTAGTTTTTCCTACGCCGTTGCGACCAACAATTCCCGTGCATTGCCCTGGACGAATCGAAAGTGTTAGATCGCGAAACAACCAACGTGGTTGCTCTGCAGTGCCGACATTGACGGATACATTTTCTAACTCCACGCCGATATTCCCGATCTCTGGGGCTGGCGGCATCAACAAATCCATTTCCCTTTCTTCCGGTGGTGCTTCTAGTTCAGCCACCGCATAAAACTGATCCAGTCGATGCCGTGACTTCGTGGTGCGGGCCTTCACTCCTGCGCGGACCCATTGCAATTCCTCGCGCAGAAAGCGCTGACGGCGTCGTTCCGTTTGTTCAGAAATCGATTGACGAATGGATTTTGATTCGAGGTACGCGGTATAATTTCCTGGATGAGAAAATGCTTTGCCATAATCAATTTCGATGATGCGCGTGGCAATTTCATCGAGAAAATAACGATCATGCGTCACAAAAATCACGGCACCAGAAAA
>CAIRGO010000216.1 GCA_903878115.1 Akkermansiaceae bacterium
ACATCGCCCGCTACCGCGACCATTATCTCAAAGGTTGGGACAAGGTGCGCGAGGAACGTTGGCAGAATCTGCGCAAGATGGGGATCGTCAACTGTGGCCTGGCACCGCTCGAACCGGCCCTCGCGCCGCGTAACTTCAAGCGGGGCGTGCTCACCAAGCTCGGCCCCGGCGAGATCGAACATGCCGTTCCCTGGGTGCAATTGACCGACGAACAAAAGCGCTATCAGGCCACGAAGATGGCGATCCACGCCGCGATGATTGACCGCATGGATCGGGAAATCGGCCGAGTGTTGGAGCAGGTGCGCGCCATGGGCGCGTGGGACAACACGGTGATTCTGTTCCTTTCCGACAACGGCACCGATGCCACCGTCATGGTGCGCGGTGACGGCCACGACTCGGCAGCTGCCCCCGGTTCCGCGGGTTCATTCCTCTGCCTCGGCCCGGGCTGGTCGAGCGCGGGCAACGCCCCGTTCCACCGTCACAAAATCTGGACACACGAAGGCGGCATCTCCACTCCGATGGTCGTGCATTGGCCCCAGGGCATCGCTGCGCGGGGCGAACTGCGGCATAATGTCGGCCACATCATTGATTTCGTCCCAACACTGCTAGAACTTGCCCACGTCAAACCGGCGCTGCCGGTGGGTGCGCCGGCGTTGCCCGGCCGCAGCTTGGTGCCAGCGTTTGTTAGGGATGGCAGCGTAACACGCGATGATCTTTTTTTCAACCACTTGGGCAACCGTGCCCTGCGAATAGGCGACTACAAACTGGTTACCGCCCCCGAAGATCAGAATGCCTGGCAACTCTTCAACCTGGCGACCGATCGTTGCGAGCAGGACAATCTGGCATCCAAACAGCCGGACCGCGTGCGCGACATGGCCGCCCGCTGGAAGCAGTTGCAGGACCGCTTTACCAGCGATGCGGGTCCGATCCTGCCCATTGACAACAAGTCCAATGGAAAGTAAATGATTTAACATAAAGGAACAAAAAAATGATCATGACAACAAAACTAACAACCACAACACTCGCCTTTCTGGCGTTGCTTCACATTGCTTCGGCTCAATACACGGGCTGGCAGCATTCGGGTTCGATTCACATTCTGACCACGCCCGAGGGCGCGAACTTGCCGGCCACGGCGACGGAAGAAGGGTTTCCTCTGCTGGTGCGGCTGAACACGGACGGGTTCGATTTTAGCCAGGCGAAAGCCAATGGAGAGGATATCCGCTTCGCTGACGCCTCCGGCAAGCCGCTGGCCTATCAGATCGAGGATTGGGACGCAGCCGCAGGGTCAGCCAGCATCTGGGTGCGCATGCCCACTGTCACGGGCAATGCCCACCAGGCGATCAAGATGTTTTGGGGTAAAACCGACGCTGCCAGCGAATCCAGTGGCGCGGCGGTGTTCAACGAGTCCAACGGCTACCTCTGCACCTTCCACATGGTAGACCCAGTGAAGGACGAGGTCGGTGCGCTCACAGCCAAGGATACCGGAACCACGGCCTCCGCCGGTATGATCGGCAAGAGCCGGCGGTTTGACTCAGGCAAGGGAATCAACTGCGGAGAGAAAATCACCACCTTTCCCACCGGCTCCAACCCCCACTCGTCCGAAGTCTGGTTCAAGGCTGAGAAACCTAACACTCACCCGTTCGCCTGGGGCAATGAACAGGCTCAAGGTAAAGTGACGATGGCATTCAAGAGTCCGCCGCGTGTCAGAATGGATTGTTATAATTCAGCC
>CAIRGO010000217.1 GCA_903878115.1 Akkermansiaceae bacterium
CAAACAGCCCGCTCAACTGCCAAAACATCAATACATGTCACCATCGCCAAATGTATATAACCACCAATCTATCCACCAAACCAATGAAAAAACATCCACTGAAATTACTACTATTACTGTTGTCGCCGCTCACCAGCATCGCCTCCGCTCACTATGATCCCGCCATGGGCCGCTGGCTAAACCGCGACCCTATCGCCGAAAATGGTGGCGTGAACCTCTATGGATTTGTAGGGAATGATGGTGTGAGCGGGGTGGATGTGTTAGGACTCAATGATTCATTGGGTGGTTTTGGTATTTATGACGACCCTGCTCCAAGTAGGGAGCAACAAGAAAAAAACCAATTACAAATAGAAGAGGCTGCTATGCTAGCAAAGAAACGCCAAGAAGCAGAACTGGAAAAAATAGCAAATCGCGGCGGCAAATGTTGTGATAAAATAACTATTGCGGCAGGAAAAAAACAGTTACAAGATAGATACGATGAAGGTAAAAAATTAGAAATAGATACTTTGCCTCCCGGAGATAAACTTACTGGTACTCCATATATAGGGGAAAATGATTACCAGTCTTGTTATGGCAGGGCGGCTCAAGCAATAAATTGGTTAAACCCTTTGCCAAAGTGTTGGCAGTGCGAATTAGTCCGCGGTGAATCGACTTTAGTAAAAAAAGATCATTGGTGGGTTGAATGCATTGCCTACGATACAGATGGTGCAATTTCAGATAGAATTAACTTTGACCTTCATGCTGATTTTCACGGTAAAGGAAATTTGCAAAATCAAAGGACTGAATATCCAATTAATCTTCCAGTTGGCGATGCTGATTTTCTAAGAAATAATCCTCGCTTAACTAGATGTGGCAATAAGTAATATCCATTTTTTAGGTAATTATGAAACATAAAATTAGGTTGGTAGTGATTTTTTTGATGCTATTTACATTAATTTTTACGCTTGTTCTTGGCTATCATCAATCAAGAAGATATTCGAATCCAATGGTTGAAGGTGAGAGTTTGTTAGATATCATTCACAGATTAGATATGAATGGGATTTCATCACAAAAAGATCTTGATAAGCTGCGGAGAAATCCTCAGCTTGTGAAAAACTGTTTAGTATCATGGTTGAATGAGCGTCCGATGACTTGCGAATCTTTTTTTTTAAAAACCATATGTTTTTTTGAGCCAAAATACACTCATTTTGTTGAATATAGAGGATCAAATTATTTTCATTCCATGGCGATTATTGGCGTTAAAGTCTTGGCTGTTGAAAATGATACCGAGACACTAAATGCTCTAAAAAAATTACATGTTTTTTACAGCAATAGTAATTATTTTATTCTTCAAGATATCAACACTATTCTGAAAGTAAATTTATCTACATCAAGCGAAAATCAATAATGGAACGCCATCTGATCATTCTGAATTGCGCACAAAAAATCAGCCATTATAATACGGCGAAAATCAAGAAATGTTTTAAGAATACATTTGGGGAATTAAGGCGTTTGTATAGTTGTGTATCTTTCTAACAATTTGTTAGAAAGTCACTTCAAACCACACACCACCAAATAAGGTGCTTTCCTCAGGCTCATCGAGCCCGAGCGAAGTGCCCAAAAAGGGAGTCAGCGAAACATTCTGGGCCACTTTGTAGGTATAGGAAATCCTGCCAAAAGCATCATTGAGTCCATCGCGGCCATAGTAATCATCGACAATACTGATTCCCGCTAAGGTGCTGATAAAAGATTTATCACTCAGTACTTTACTCCATGCGATTTCAGTTTTTCCATACCAAGCCTGAGCTCCCGAATCGTAGGTAAGAGCAAAGGTAACATCCACATCTTCACTCATGTGCCAAGAATAGTAGGGACCTACCTCAACAGCATCGCGAAATAACGTATCGGTAAAATCCCTGAATCCCAACGCAATCCCTGCGCTGTATGCCTTCTGGTCATATCGAAAATCCACAAAACCCGAGGTCTCAGAAAAGTCACTATTCTTATTCGTACCGGTGGCATACCAACCGCCGAAATTGATGCTCCATTCATCTGACAGCACCACCTCCGATTGCAGTTGAAAATCAAAAACATCATCGGCTAATTTGAAACCACGATGAACATATTCCGTGCGATAGCCAGTAACAGCTTCAATGCCTAACGGAATTTCGTTTTGAATTTCTGCCGAAGCAAGAAAAGGAACCGAGAGAAATAGCCGGCAATGTTTCATTTTCATGCGTGATACTACATAAACTGAGGATGCATGGGAAACACGAAAAATAGAAATTTTACGGCACGTCCACCCAGGCACCTTTGGCATTTGATTCCCAGCTCAGTTCGGCCAACTGCACACCTTTTGCTCCTTCACGCAAGGTCCATGGGAAGGGAACATCCGCGACGACGTGCTTGAGAAACATTTCCCACTGGATCTTAAAGGCGTTGTCATACGTTTTATCGTCTGTGACTTCGGTCCAGTTGTCGTAGAAATTCAAGGGGCTATCGATATCAGGATTCCACACGGGACGTGGAGTGTCCTTCTGATGCTGCACCCAGCACTTGCGCAAGCCAACAATCGCGCTGCCTTCGGTGCCATCAACTTGCATGGTCAGTAGGTCGTCACGACGCACCCGCACCGCCCAACTGCTATTGAACTGACAGATCACACCTGTGTCTGTCTCAAACATCGCATACGCAGAATCATCAGCAGTGCAGGGAAACATCTCACCACTTTCATTACGGCGTTGATCGATGTGCGTGGCGGCTTTGCAGAAAACCCGCGTGACTTTGCCAAAAAGATTATCGATCACATAACGCCAGTGGCAATGCATATCGACAATCATACCGCCGCCATCTTCACTACGATAATTCCAGCTTGGCCGTTGTGCCGGTTGATCTGGATTTTCTCCCGTAAACACCCAATAGCCAAACTCACCGCGCACGGAGAGGATTTTGCCAAAAAATCCCTGCTCCTTGAGCGCGAGAAATTTGCGAATGCCAGGCAACCAAAGTTTGTCCTGCACAGCTCCATTTTTTAGACCCGCTTGTTCAGCGCAGTCAGCGATGCGATAGGCCTCAGAGGCGACTACTGCGGTAGGTTTTTCGCAATAAATGTGTTTTCCTGCGGCAATCGCACGCTCTAGAAATGGTATGCGATGAGGAGTGCCACTAGCATCAAAAAATATCTCGTAATAAGGATCAGCGAGCACGGCATCGAGATCAGTGCTGAATTTTTCCACTCCATGTTTTACGGCAAGCTGCTCTAGTTTTTCCGCATTACGACCAGTCAAAATCGGGTCTGGCATGATGATTTCATCACCGCAGACTACGCCACCTTGCTCGCGAATTGCTAAGATCGAACGCACCAAATGTTGATTCGTGCCCATGCGCCCAGTGACGCCATTTAATATGATACCAATGTTTCTTACTTTCATAAATTTATTCTTCCCAAGGGTTTCTAAGAGGTTGCAGACTGGTCGCAATTTTCCTCAAAAATTCATCCTGATCTTGCGCCCAATATTTGTTAGAGAAAATTTCCACCTCGGTCATGCCTTCGAAGCCTGCATCGCGAACCCAGCCATCGATCACGGCGCAATTCGACACGCCCTCGCCTGGCAATCCGCGATCTAACAAAACATGCTCCATGTCTGGCTTGAAATCACACACGTGGAAAGCAAACAAATGTCCCTCGTCGGCGCAACGGTCAATTTGCTCTTGCAAATCAAGCTCCCACCATACGTGAAACACATCCACCGCGATGCCTAAAAGCGGATGACGTAATCGTTCGACCATGTCATTCGCATTGCGCAAACTGCACACTGCAGAGCGATCGCCTGCATACATCGGGTGCAATGGCTCAACTGCGAGTTTGATTCCAGCGGCCTCCGCATAGGGCAAAATCTCTTCGATTCCTTGTTCGATTTGTAAAAAGTTATCCGAAGGAATTTGTCCAGGTGTGGCACCACAGACCAACACGATCATTGGTAACTCAAGCTCGGCCGCTTCATCAATCGCTTTGCGATTTTCAAGAATCGCCGCAGTCCGCGCCTCTTTGGTGTTGCCAGTAAAAAATCCACAACGCACCAAAGAAACACCCTGCAATCCTGAATCTTTGATTTTTTGTTTCACCTTCGCTAGATCATGGCCTGCCACGGTTTCGCGCCACACGGAAATACCGCCAAAGCCATGTCGTGCATAGCCGTCAATGCATTGATCGATGGACCATGGCTTGGTGGTAAACGTGTGAATCGCGGCGTGGTGAAGTTCCATAAAAATAGCTAATTAAAGATCATAACCTAAGCGCATCGCACAATCGTGCATGATGCCAGCTTCCCAATCAGGACGACGTGGACAAAGCGGATGAGGTTCGGAGGTGGGAATGCGACCAATCAAATGCTGAAACACCGCGCAACTATGTTTATAGGCAGGAACTGGCGCACGGAAGCCGACGTTGCCTAAATATTGCAGAGCATCGTTTAGCGCTGCATAACGGTCATCGCCGCTTTCCCAATAGGCATCTCGTTCAGCAAATTTCTCAGGACAAAATGTTGCTAATCCTAACAAATAATCGGAACCATACTCGATCATATCGATGCCTAAATCATTGCCCGTAAAAACCATAAATTCGGGGCGCACTTCATCGCGTATTTCTAATCGACGCAATTCCATGCCGCGATCTAATGAAGAATGTTTCATTCCTTTTAGCGCCGGGATTTGCATCAAGCCGCGCACGGTTTCTTCATCGTAGATCATTCCATTTGGTGCGAACATGCGTCCCAGTTCAAAGCCGAAAACTGATTCATAACCATCGCAGACTTGCGTGAAAAGATCAATAATTTCTGCAGGACTCCACGAGTGAAAACGAGTGCATTGAAAAAGAATCGGATTACCACCGAAGCTAACGATTTCATCCATCTCCTTGCGATACAACGCGACCAAATCCCCTTCCCGGCCTTCGACAAATGCCCCAGCGATAAAGTCGCGCTTGCCTGCAATCTCTTCCTGCGTCCAGCGTAACACCTGAGTACGCTCTGCATCGGTTAGATAATTCGCGTAGCCAGTATCCATATTCACTGCGCAGCCTAGACCTGCTGCGGTGGTACGTGCTACTGCTGCCCGAAAAGCATTTACCGCAATACTTCCGTCCTGCTCAAATGGTAGTAAGCAAGCGGCATAGCCAGTGATTTTACGGCGAAATTTTTTTGCGTTATGTCGTGATTCTAAACTCATGAATTCTCGTTATATTATGATAAAAATTATTTCCAAAGCATTCGTAATCCCATGGCGATCATTACTACGGCAAAGATGCGATTCAACACGGGATTGGATAAACTTTTCATCAAATCACTGCCAAACCATGCACACAGCGCAGCGCTAATTGAAACAATCAATACATACCTCCATTGGATCAACCCTTCCGCGCGCATATTGTTGGCCGATGCAAACAATGCCGTAACAACTATTGCAGCCATGGATGTGGCGACTGCCTGTTTTTGTTCCATTCCCAGGGCAAGCACGAATGCAGGCACCATCACGATACCACCGCCGACGCCGCAGAGAGCACCGAGCAATCCCGCAAGCGCTCCAATGATGAGCAATATGATAATGGTTTTCATGCGATTCTATTTTCGTAGTGATTTCTGTGGCGTAATGATCGCAGAAGCAATCTCCGTCACCAAGCGATGAAGCACCAATCGCTCATCTAATCCAGAAGTAACTAACAGTTTATCGGCTTTTGCTGTCGCATACATGATTTTCTGTAAGGCGGCGAGCGTGAACAACTGCGCTCCTTTTGCGGACATGAACAATGGATAGACATTGACTCCGTCACCAGATTTTTTCTGTGGCAACCACGCTTTCTCCGATGCAGGCAGACGGTTTACGGCTGATTCAAAATCACGATAATTGAAAGGTGACGCTTTCGCACGTTCGATCAAGATACGCGACATAAAAAGATTACGCACCGTGGGAATGATCGAGGCGCGGATAATCGCAACGGCTGATTCGCCTAATTCTAACTGCTCATCGATCAAAGAAATCGCGCGTGAGGCATTTCCTGCCTGCAATGCTTTTCCTGTTTCAAAAATCACCCCCGCCCGACTGAGCGGCACGATCGCGCGAACATCTTCTAACGTAATTTGCTTACAATCACCGAGAAAGAGACTGAGTTTTTCTAACTCATTGGCGATTTGACCACTCGCTTCCCCCGCCTGCATGATGAATAACTCCAGCGCATCATCATCGAATTCCAATCCTAACGGTTTCGCTTTTTCCTCTACCAGAGAAGCAACTTGCCCCTCCCAGCCATCGACACCCATATCGATTTTATCGAAAATCTGCACGCTCGCAGCTTCGCCGAGAAATTTCCAAAACCTCCTGCGTTTATCAATTTTCGCGGCACTTAGCAAAAATGAGACGCCTTGTGCCAGACCCGCACTGAGAATCGAGTGCAATTTTTCCACGCTATCAAGCGCGGCCTCCGCCTCTGAAGTGCGATCGTTGCCCATAAAAGTAGCACCTTTCAACCACACGCATTTTTCGCCACCAAACATCGAATACGTCTGCAATGCCTCGATGGTGCGTGCGCAAATGTCCACCGCTTCCATCGCATTCGCCGCGCTCCCTTCAAAAACTTCATGGGTAAATCCATCCTCCACTCCCTTGGTGAGATCATTCCACAACTTCAACGCTTCTTCACGCACTTGTCCATCGTCGGTTCCGACAACGACATAAATCCGAGAACTGCTAGTTGTTTTCTTCGCGGCCACAGGGATGGTGTAGCGGAGCACAGGACTTTGCGCAAGAGTGCATCGGTTCATTTTGGAGAAATCATGGAAATACTGTCGAAACAAGTTGTCCCCACCTTTTGAGTTTTCCCAATTTATAATTGCAAAGTTCCCACGCGTGCGATAGGAATATTTCTGTACGCATGAAACATACAATTATATTATCAATGCTTGTTGGAACGGTTTTTGGTCAGTCCCTGCCACTGATTCCCAAACCAAAATCGATGCAAGCGCAAGAAGGCTCATTTGCGTTCAGCGCCACAACG
>CAIRGO010000218.1 GCA_903878115.1 Akkermansiaceae bacterium
CTCTTCAACCCACACCAATCGCCAGCACCTCGCCCTCAGAGGAGCGTAGCAACTGATCCAATGCACCTGAGAAAACTTCTCCAATCAGCGGGAATTTTGCCTGGACTGGCCGATCCTGAAATTTCATCGCTCTGCTTCGACTCCAGAGAGGCCGTTCCGGGCTCATTGTTCTTTGCATTGCCGGGGAAACACTCGGATGGCACTGCCTTCATCCAAGAGGCGGCCAAGCGCGGAGCGACAGCGGCCATCGCCGAAAAAGCGGTTCCAGACTGCCTGTGCCCGGTCATCATCGTTCCAGATGCGCGAGCAGCCATGGCGGATATCGGCGGCGCTTTTTTTGATCATCCCGATCGTGTGCTCAAGTGTGTTGGAGTCACAGGCACAAACGGGAAAACAACAACGACCTACCTCATCCGCCATATTTTCGAGCATGCCGCACAACGCTGCGGCCTGATTGGAACGATCAAATACATCGTCGCGGACGAGGATCGCCCCGCACCGCATACGACTCCTGAATCGATTGATATCCAGAAAATCCTTTCCGAAATCCGGGACACTGGAGGGCGGGCTGTGGCCATGGAGGTTTCAAGCCACGCTATCGCCCAGAAACGCGTCAAGGGCATCGAGTTTGATGCCGCAGCTTTTACCAATCTCACGCAAGACCACTTGGATTATCATGGATCGATGGATGCCTACTTTGAGGCAAAAGCCGGGCTTTTTGAGGCGCTCGCATCCCAGAAAAACAAAAAGGGCCGTGCCATTGTGAATCTTGACGACCGCTATGGCCAACGGCTTGTCGATCAATTTTCGAAGCGGCTTAAAATTCTTACCTTCGGCCGGAGCGTCCATGCGGAATTCCGAGCATCTGCAATCCGCCAGGAAATGAGCGGCACCACTTTTACTTTGGAAGCAAGAGGCAGGAGCTATCTCGTTCGATCGCCGCTTATCGGCTTGTTCAATGTTTACAATACGCTTACCGCCATTGCAGCGACGGTGACATGCGGAGTTGAAATGCGCACCGCGATCAACGCGCTAGCCGCCGCACCGCAAATCCCCGGGCGCCTGGAGCGGGTTCCAGCCAAACGAAATTTCCAGGTTTTTGTGGACTACGCCCACACCGACGATGCCTTGCGAAATGTCCTGCGCACACTGCGCGAATTGAATCCCTCGCACATCATCACCGTCTGTGGATGCGGCGGAGACCGCGACCGTGCAAAACGACCGCTCATGGCTGCGGCCGCAGCTGAGCTCTCGGACCACGTCATCATCACCTCGGATAACCCGCGCACGGAGGATCCAGAGGAGATTCTTAAAAACATGCAAGCGGGGCTGAGGGGTCAGGCCCATGAGAAAATCACGGAACGCGAAACCGCCATACGCCGGGCGATTGAACTCGTTGGACCGGGGGGGATCGTTCTTATAGCAGGCAAGGGACACGAGAAATTTCAGGAGTTCGCCGACACCAAAGTCCCCTTCGACGATGTCGCCGTTGCGGACAGGGC
>CAIRGO010000219.1 GCA_903878115.1 Akkermansiaceae bacterium
CCGAACCATGTCCGGGCGGCTTCCTCATCCACGATTTCCCGATAGTGGCGGAAGATCATTTTCGGGGAGTTGCCTGCCTCCAGAGAGGTTCGAGCCACGTCGCCTGTCAGTGATACTCGATAACTGATGAACGAGTGTCTGAGGGCATTCTGACGCCAACCGCCAGGGATTTTCGCTTTCACGGCGGTATCACACAAGGCACCCGAAACGTCTTTGATCGAGAGTATGGGTCCGGTTTCCTGACGCCATGGCGCAAGCCACGCCTTGAGGTTGTCGGGAAGGGGGACAAGTCGCCTCGCTGCCGTCTTCGCCTTGTGTCCGGCGATCACGATGTGGCCGCGATCCCACTTGATGTCCTGCCAAGTGAGGCGTTCGACCTCGGCAGACCGAATTCCGCAAAATCCACCGATGGCAATTAGCGGCAGAATGCGGGCGTGGGCAGCGAGCAGTATCTCACGCATCTCGTCTGGCGTGAAAATCTCGATCTCCTTCTCAGGCTCCTTGAGCGAGTCACTCTGTTCTGCTGCCGTCTTTCGGTCAGGATGAAGGTATCCCTGCTTCTTGGCGAATCCGAACATCGTTACTATGTTGCGCCGAATGCCGTTCTTGCTGACCGGACTGAGGCTCTTGAGACCATCGAGGAAACGATTGATGTCGGCCACACTCACATCGGCGATATTGCCCGGTCTGGCATCGGTGAATCGCTTGAGGCTATTGGTCGCATTCCGAACATAGATGCCACTCACGCCCTTGCGTTTCAGCGACACGACGAACTCGGTGGCAACTTGGAAGTTGGTCCGCACTGCGAATAGATCGACCCGGTTCGCATGATAAAACCTCACTGCATCGGACAGCGGAATTTCACCCGCAGCTTTCCGTGCGCTTGCCCATTCGTCCATCGCGACGACAAGACCGACTCCGTGCTCGCGTGCCACTTGTTCGCAGTGGCGGAGCAGGTCGATGTCGCGGCGGGTCACCTCGTCGCCAGCGATCCAGCCGTTAGTCAAACGCACGCTGGTCTGCTGGGCGATCATCCGAGCTTCTTCCATGCACGAGAAGCTACGGATCTTTCGCCTGCCCGCCTCCTTCCATGCCAGCGTGAATTCGGAATAACCATCCCTACGATTTATCGTGTAGATTTTGACTCTCGCAGGACCGTTGCCGATTTCTACGATACTGCTGCGACGTTTACGTTTTCGGGTCATAGCCCCCGGCTTTCGTGTCAACTTGTCAGAAAACCTGTCAGAAAAATCTGTCGCGGCTTGCCTTGATGGCTTGTAAGTTGTTGATAATAAGCTAGTTGCGCTGATTGAGCAACCAGATGGCGGAGAGGGTGGGATTCGAACCCACGGTAGCTTTCACTACTTCAGTTTTCAAGACTGACGCTATAGACCACTCTGCCACCTCTCCTAGGTGTGTGGTGCGAGAAGTCTATGGGCCAATTAGCAAAAGAAATCAAGTAAAAGTGCAAATAATTTTTGAGCTTCGCTGAGGAACACCATTTTCACAGATACCATATTTATACCATGATCTGTCGCGAAACGGATATTGCTGCTTCTCTCCCACACAGTTTTTCTACTAAAGCCAAGCCAAATACCACGGCTGTGCCTGCGCCCTGCGATGTAATCAGATCACCGTCGATCACCACCGCTTGATCTTTGATCGATGTCGTAAGTTCTTGCCAACAACTGTCGTGGCTAGTGAATTTTTTGCCGTCTAGAATTCCCGCGTCCTTCAGAAGTAACGTTGCGGCGCAGATGGCGGCGATTGGTTTTCCTGATCGATGAAAATTAGCCAGCGCTTGGACAATCAATCCCTTTCTACGCAATTCGATCACTCCAGGGCCACCGGGAATGACGATGATATCAAAATCATTGATATAAATTTCCGCAAAGGAGGTATCGGCATGAAATACTATGCCGCCACGGCTTTGCACATGTATCCCCTCGCCCATTGTCGCCATCGTGACTTCTGCTCCCGCACGACGCAGTAGATCAACGGGGGCAATTAACTCTAACTCTTCCACACCGTCGCCAAACAAAAACAAAGCACGTTTTTTCATCTCTCGCGATTCATAACATTGGCAGTAAAAAGATAAAATCTCAATCTTGCATCTTTCGCAACTATCCGCTACATTCGTTCTTCCCCGATGAACACCGCCGATACTTTTGCACAATACGTTTTGCCCACTTACGGAAGATTTCCTATCGTTCCCGTAAAAGGTCGAGGCACGTACTTGTGGGATGATCAGGGGAAAAAATACCTCGATTTTTGCACCGGTATCGCAGTGTGTTCCATCGGTCATTGCCATCCCGCTCTCACAGCTGCCATCCAAAAACAAGCGGGGGAATTGCTTCATGTATCGAATTTATTTCAAATTCCTCAGCAAGCAGAACTGGCCAAAGTCATTGTGGAAAATCATGTGAAAATTCCTGGCAAAGTATTTTTTTCGAACTCAGGTGCGGAAGCCAATGACGGATTGATCAAAATGGCGCGTCGTTTTGGTCACAAAAATCGTCAAGCAAATGGCGAAGCCCGTTATGAGGTCATCACCTTTTCACAGAGCTTCCATGGTCGCACGCTGGGATCGATGGCTGCTACTGCGCAAGCAAAAATCCATGAAGGATTCGATCCATTATTGCCAGGGTTTCGCTACAGTCTCTTCAATGATTTGACGGCTCTTGCCTCAGCCATTTCGCCGATCACTGCCGCAATTCTGTTAGAGCCAATCCAAGGAGAAGGCGGCGTCTATAGTGCCACGCCTGAATTTCTACAAGGCATCGTCGCACTAGCGAAAAAACACGACCTGCTCGTATTATTTGATGAAGTGCAAGCAGGCTTTGGTCGCTGTGGTGATTCGATGGCGTGGCGCACGATTTGTCCCGAGATCGAACCCGATGGCATATCATGGGCGAAGGGCATGGGAGGTGGATTTCCTATCGGTTCCTTCTGGGTGAATGATCGATTGATCGATGATACGACACCACTTTCCTCACTGATGAATCCGGGATCCCACGGTTCCACCTACGGAGGCAATCCTCTTGCCTGCGCAGCCTCCTTGGCAGTCTTAGAAGTGATAGAAACGGAAAAGCTTTCTCAACATGCACAGGAAATGGAAGCGCTGATTCGCAAGGAATTCGCCACGTGGGATCATTCCATCTTCGATGACCTACGCGGCGCAGGATTATTGTTAGGTTTTGGAATCAAGGCTAATTCGATTCCAGCAGTCGAGGGGAAAACACCAGCACAAGTCATTGTGGGTGAATTCATCAAACATGGATTACTCACCGTACCTGCTGGGCCGAATACTGTGCGCATTCTTCCCCCGCTAACCGTGACCGCAGCGGAAATTCATGAAGCACTCACGATCATTCGCACCACACTTGATACCCTGACCCACGCCTAATTATCATCGATCTTTTTTTATGAAACATCTTCTCTCCATCGAAGAACTTAGCGCCACTGCGATTCATTCATTGCTCGGTGATGCACTGCGCTTGAAAGCTACACGTGGTCATCATGAAACACCACTTACAGGTCAGACCTGGGCGATGATTTTCACCAAATCATCCACCCGCACTCGGGTATCATTCGAAGTCGGGATTCGCGAACTCGGTGGTTTTCCGATGTTTCTGTCAAAAAACGATATTCAGTTAGGTCGTGGTGAACCAATTCAAGATACTGCGCGTGTATTGGGACGCATGGTCCACGGCGCGATCATCCGCACATTTGCCCAACAAGATGTAGTGGATTTTGCAAATATTTCTGGCATCCCCACCGTGAATGCACTCACCGATGATGAGCATCCTTGTCAAATCCTCGCAGACTTGCTCACCGTCAAAGAATTGTTAGGTACATGGGACAACAAAAAAATCGCCTTCATTGGCGATGGATTTTCCAACATGACGATTTCATGGATGTGGGCCGCCAAGCGCTTGGGCTTCACGCTGTATGTTGCCTGCCCGCCCGACTACAGCCCGCCTGCTTCCTTTCTCACGAAACTAAACGCGCCAAATGTCATCATCACCCACGATGCTACACTTGCCGCAAAAGACGCACACGTAATCAATACCGATGTGTGGCTATCGATGGGACAAGAGGATCAAACAGAAAAAGAACTCGCCTTTGGCCCCTATCAAGTGAACGAAGCTTTACTCACTAACGCTGCTTCAGGCCATATCGTGCTACACTGCCTGCCTGCCTATCGCGGCAAAGAAATTACTGATGACGTGTTAGAAGCTCATGCGAGCACCATTTTTCAACAAGCAGAAAATCGCCTGCACGCACAAAAAGCAATTTTGGTGGCACTAGTTCTCGCGTAATTGCAAAAGATAAGCGGCAACGCTTTTCACTTGCTCTGCCGTCCATGTTTCATGTCCCGGCATATCGGTTCCAGGGATTCCAAAGCGAACAATACGCTGCAGCGTCACTTCATGATTTTCGTCAGGACGAATGGCCGACCAAGAAAAAGGCCCAGCACGAAGATTGGCAGGCGGCTTCATAAATTTCTGCGCCATGACTCCGTCACCCATTGCTGTTAGACCATGACAGACACTACAATGCTCATCGAATAATTTTTTTCCCAGTGCTAGATCAACATTTCTATCATCATCAGGAAATCCCGTCCAAGCAGCAGAACGCGCTAAGGAATCATTCATTGATCGACCCACATCCGCTTGCAAATAGGCAATCAAATCATTTCCGCGATTGTCCTCGAACAAATATCCATACGAAGGCATCGAGCTGTTAGGATTAAACTGTCGCGGTTCGATAAAATGCTCGCGCAACCAAACAGCAGAACGGCGACCTGCGATATTCGTTAGATCAGGCCCTTGACGACGATTCCCAATCAGCACTGGCTGCGCAGAAATGATTTTTTCCCATTGTTGAGATTCGCCCCAGTATGATTCATCAATCGACCCCGGACGCAGATACTGGCTGTGACAGTGGATACAACCTTCGGCCACATAAACATTTTTGCCACGCTCGATCGCATCATTACTACTTTCTCTCAAATCATATTTTTGGGATAAAAAAAATACGCCACCCATCACCATCAACAATGCCCGCCGCCACCAGGATTTTTTCCCATTACCGCTCGTCAACGTCGCGATCACTACCGCTAGTGCCACGATGATAAACCAGCTAGGGAGACGCTGTAAGTTTTCTGCCATACCAATCCCCTGCCCCGAGCCAATCCAGCCAGCGATGCCAAAAACCCACGCCGCTCGCTGCCACGAACCTAAGGAACCAGCGATCAAACCTGGCCACGCGATTAGCGCAGTAGAATAAAGTGATACGCCGATGGGATAACACCAACCTGTTAAATAACGCGTTGATTCTTCGTTCACCCACCACGATGCTAACGCCAAAATCATCACAGCAGAAATTATCACCTGTCGCATTTTTTTACGATCTAACAGCAGTCCCGCAATCCAAGCCGAGAAAAAATGCAGTCCCGCATTGCGCCACAGCATTTCGCCGCCCCACGTTGCTTTCTTTAAATCAGGTGCATGCTGGATCACATAAAATGCCGCCGAATCCATCCACACCAGAGCAAAAAACGCCACTACGATCAGCCACCATCGATAGGAAATTTCCTGCATGGATTTTTGCGCTGGCGCATCCCATGCAACAAAAAACGATGCCAGCAAAGCAACTCCCATCATGCCACAAGTAATGACGGCTTGCTGCGATGGCGAGGACTGAAACAAGGTCGGCACATTACACAACGCATAGCCAAGCCCAGTGCCTATTCCCGCCCATTGGCAGCGGTTCGCCCCACGCAAACAACCAGGTAAAAGACCAGCGAGACTCACGGTAGTTGTCCCTAACGAAACGCCCATAAAAAACGAAATCGCCGCAAGACCGATCAATCCCAACGGCAGCAATGCGAGCAGAGCAGCCAAAGCACAGCCACACATGCCGATACGAAGTGAGCGGGGATTTTGCCACTTCAGCACAGTGAATCCACCTAACAAACCGCCAATGGCCATGCATGCTAGGACAATTTTGATTTTTACATCATCCGCGACACGCGTATGGACAATTTCCAAAAAAGCAAATTGAGAAAACAGCAAAAAATAACCATACACGCCTGCAATCATCAGTGCGGGAAAAATTCCACTACTGAGAAAAGTCGATGGCGGAGATTTGCTATTTCGATGCATTATTTTCTCCAGCATTGGTTGCGTAATCCGATCACCTGCACCATCGCAACGACACCGTCAGTGATCGCTACGGTGATCCAGCGCCACTCTAACTGACCTTGCATGATTTTCCAGCTCACAAATCCCGCGATCACAAAACGCACCAGTGCAGTGATTTTCCATATCATTTCTCCTTCGCTTGGGTCACGGAGACTGAGGAAAAATGGAAGTAAATATACGAAACCGATCGCAAAAACAAAAGCACCCATCCATGAGAGAAACACCGGTGATGACGGATCGATCGGTTGTAGACCCATCAACGATAGCGTAAGCGCTGGAACGGCCATCAATAAAATTCCGGTGATGGAATCCATCAATCCGACAAATACATTCCACCAAACAATCCATTTTTTCATGATCTTTTATTTCCTTTCATCATTGCCACATACCAGTGAATCGAAACAACAAACATAACTGCACCACAAGCAAAACGCACGTGATATAGCATGATGCGCCAAAAGGGATTGACACTCATCCATTCATAACTAACGCCTTCAAGCCAACCGCAGATCAGCATCGCTATGATGTAGCCCATTACCGCGCCATGCCAGTACCACGCCCTGCTTGTGAATTGTCGGGCGATCCGTTCACCACCAATGACCGACGAGACAAAAATCACAAAGGCACTGGTAAATCCAGCCATCGCTAAATGTGAATGCGCCACCAAGCCATTGGTGAATTTCATGCGATCCAGCACACTCGGCAAAAACTCAAGCCATCCTAACAGCACCAAAATCAACCACCATAACAACATGGAATTTTTCCAAAACAATACTGCTGATGACCAAGTGAGATCACGCCACATTCTGGGGATCAGCCAAATCCACGGCAGTAACAACGCCAGTCCACCAATTTGCAAAAAACTATGATGGGAACCACCGCGCCACTCTAACAAAATAAATGCGACAAATTCGGCGCACCACAGCATCCATAATTTCTTCTCCTGCCATAAATGCCCCTTGATGCCGATCGAACGAGGAAGAACTAACAGCATCGCAATCACAATCAGAGAACTGCCTAACAAACTTGCCCCCGTTGGTCCACCCGTGCTGCGATTTACTGGCGGATATGTGTCTGGCGATGAACTAATCCACAAAGAAAGAGGAACCAATGCGAGAAACATCAACGCCGCAAAACGTGACCACTTGCCCGAAAATGTCCAATGCGCTTGACCTCGATACCATGCATGGAAAAGTGCGATCCATAAAATCACTTGCGCGAGCATAAAGCACCACAGCGCGCCGCCATTCCAATCGAGAAAAATTTTCCCCGAGCTAGATCCCATCAGCCATGAATATACTCCGATACCCAATGCGATCGACCACGACCATAGCGCGATTTCGGCCAGCAAGGTAGTGCGCGCTTTTCCCAAATCAAAAAGATAAAAAAGCCATGCAATCAGCGGCACACTAGTCCAACCATAAAGTTGCACATTCAAATGCACTGGCGCCAAACGACCGTAGTTGAAAGGACTAATGAAACGACCGCACTCTGGCCAACTTAACAACGAAGCCATCAAAAGCCCTACTGCATTGCCGAGCACTAACCAAAAAATGGCGTGACAAATCGCACTGCGAATGACGTTGTTTTTACTCATCACATCACAATTCTGCCATCGCGCATTTGCAGAACTCGGTCACAGCGATCAGCCATAGCACGGTCATGCGTCGCCATGACTAAGGTTTTTCCGCCTTTTTTTACTAAATCTAACAAAAGATTAAAAACAATTTCGCGATTCGCTTCATCCAGCGCGCCGGTAGGTTCATCGGCTAACAAAATCCTTGGGTCATTCATCAGCGCGCGCACCAAAGCACCCCGTTGTCTTTCACCACCCGACAATTCACGAACTGAGCGATCAAGTCGATGCGCCACGCCTGTCATTTCAGCGAGTTCGGACATTCGCTGTTTTGCCATCGCCATGGAACCACCCACGGCAATCACCGGAACCATGCAATTTTCCGCCAGCGTCAAATCTGGCATCAAGTGATGTAGTTGAAATACAAAACCGATCTCTTTGCGCAATAAAGCTACTTTTTCTTTTTCCGTTTTCCATTCACGCCCATCGATCTTGACAATGCCACGATCGCAATCTTCTAGGCCAGCAATCAAGCTAAGTAGCGTCGATTTGCCACAACCGGAAGTGCCGCATAAGGCTAACAATTCGCCCGCAGCGACCTGCATACTCACGCCCTTGAGAACGGCAATTTTTCCGTCATCAAAACTTTTCCATACATCATTGATCTCAATCATACGCAATCATTCAAAACGTAACGCACTCGCAGGCTTCAAGCGAGCCGCATACCAAGCAGGATAAATGGCGCCAAAGATCGCAGTGATCGCAGCCAATGCGGTAGCGGCAGCAACTTCGGCCCAACCTACGCGCGGTTCGATGTATCCCTGCAAGGCTGGCACTTCGCGCAGCAACCACAATCCGCCCGTGCTGAGCCCCCAGCCTAACAACACACCGATCAACGAAACAATCAACGATTCGCCAAAAATCATGCCCACCACTTGGGTGCGAGAAAATCCACAAACACGCGTCACAGCGAGCTCCTTGATGCGACTGAATACCGATAGAATCATCGTATTGGTCACGCTCAATCCACCTAACAAAAATGCACAACCACCCACCACCCATGCTGTCGTTTTTAGAATTTTGAATTGCGAGTAACTTTTGCTGAACTCATCATTTTCTAGTGCTTGCAGTTTGGAGTGATGCTGCTGCACCCATTGTTTGACTTCGCTTGCTTCATGATCTTTCGCCAGTGCTACGGCGAGAATGCTGACAACACCATCTTTATGAAAAGCTTCTTGGCAGGCACGCAGCGGCATAAATACGCCACCATTTTCAAAGCCATTTTCGAGACGCACGATGCCAACCACTGGATAGCTTTGCTGGCCAAGTTCTACTTTTTCCCCCAGTTTTGCTTTGAGGAAATCCGCAGCCCGCTCACCTAACACAATGCCATCACGGTCACCACGAAAATCTTCGACAGAGCCTTGTAACCACTCGCCTTTTTTCAATCGTCCATCTTCTGGGCGAATGCCAAAACAAGTCACCACGGGTCGATCGGGCGAAGCAACAATCGCAAACAAAACTGGCTGCACACTTTTGACAAATGACTGCTGCGCTAGTTCGTCTGCCACGACAGTATCGACATTACTAAAAAACAAATCGCTGACATTTTTTTCAAATACCACCATCTCTGCATCACTGCGGAGGATGCGCTCAAACATCTTCACCGCACCACCTAACAGACCAACGACGCTCAGCATCGTCGCGACTCCTAGAGCAATTCCCGCCGCACCAATCAGAGTCCGCACGCGATGGCGACGCAGATTGGTGATAATCATTCGCAGTAGGTGCCACATAAAAAATTATCCAACCCCTTTCACTACTTTCGTCGTCATTGGCAAAGTGACACGAAGCAGCGACAGCATGCCCCACCGCTCAGCGGAACCAGGTAATGCAGCCTGCACGGCATCACCGATGCGCAGCATTTTTCGCAAACGTTGCAAAGCAGCTTGAAAGCCCTCGGCCGCGACAATGTTAGGTCGGCCCATTTGTTCATCACGTCCTGCCGTTTTTCCCGTCTCTTCAGTGGATAGCATCACATCCTTGAGATCATCGACCGCTTGATAACTAAGCCCACGCATCAAACCTATTCGTTCTAACAATTGGACTTCCCGTGCTGTTCCTTTACCAATGATCGCAGGCAAAACGATGGGCAAACGCATGAGCGTGGCAGTTTTTCTTCGCGCTACTTCCATTACCTCGGCAACTGATTGGCCATCGCGCCAACCGCGCAAATCAAATGCCTGACCGCCGATGAGTCCTTGCGTGCCGAGACACTCTTCTACCAACAGTGTCGCCTGGTCGCGTTTTTTTGTGGTAAGACTTTTCGCCACTGCTTGCCAAACGAGCGAGTAACCGCGGTTGATGAGTGCCAAGGCGGCCAGCATCGCGATCGCTTCTCCGTGCACCACATGTAGGCAAGGCATGCCACGCCGCACTCGTGCATCATCCATCGCAGGTAGGTCATCGAAAATCAATGAGGCGGTATGCAAGTACTCGATGCCACAGGCAAGTCCGCGCGCGGTTTTTTCCGTTAGCCCCATCTCAATTCCCACAAGATAGCACACCACCGCACGGCTTAGCGACCCTGGATTTGCGAGAGTATTTCGTAACGCATTTACAAGACGATCTTCCACGCCGGATAATTGGCTCATGCCCTGTTGATATGCTGTTGATACAACAGTCCGAGCGCAACTGATGCGCCGTGCCACGCGTTTTTCTGTATTCATATCTATAAATTAAATCAGTTAGATGACCCCTCCAAGTGAAAACGCACTTTGACTTTTGGATTTACGGTCATCACTAACATTTTGATGACAGGCAATGTATAATCGGTTGTATCGATCCATGCCTCACCATCGAGACTTACAATTTTGCCATTTTTCACAGCAGTCACCGGCATGGTGATTTCTTTGCTCACACCGTGAATCGTCAGCGGTCCTTTGACATAAAGTTGACCTTTGGCATCTTTACCTTGACCTGTCATCTTCCATGAACCTTTAGGAAATTTCCCTGAGTCGATCCAATCTAACATTTTTTTATCACGATCCGCTTCATCGGAATCAATATCGGAAAAATTCCATGAGAGCGATGCTGACTTAGGAGCCAATGTACTATCATCTCCAGCAACCGTGGCGGAGAATTTTTTCACCTGCGCGGTCCAACTGTGGCCAGTAGCCTTGCAGTCGATTTTGAGCCAACTTTTTTCCATGTCCACTTTCATAGTACCAGCAGACGCTAGACTCGTTAGGGCGATGAGTAGAGATATTGTTTTCATATATTTTTAATGGTTTGAGGTGGATTGTTAAACAGAAACTTGCAAACAATCGAATTACAATTAAGATAGATCACACCTACCAAAAGTCAAGATATGAAATTATTGAAAACCATTCTCAACAGTGCCGCAATTTTGCTGCTATCCACCGCATTCGCTTCTGCCGATCCTTACAAAAACGGTAGCAAAATCAATGCATTCAAGGCGACTGATCAGCACGGTCAAGCGTATGAATTTGAAGCCGCTAAGACGAAATATTTGCTCATCAGTTTCGATATGGAGACTGGTAAGAAAAGTAATGCGGCACTTTCCGCAAAAGGTGCGGAGTTCCTCACTGGTCTAAAGGCCGTTTATATCGCCAATATTTTCGGAATGCCAGGAATTGGACGGATGTTTGCGTTGCCTAAAATGAAAAAATATCCTCATCGCATCATTCTAGGCGATGACGCCAATCTACTCACTCCTTTTCCACAACAAGCAGGAAAAGTAACAGTGATCAAACTCAGCAACGGCATTGTGCAATCAATCAGCTACTGGGATCCAGCGACTGAACAAGTGACTGATGCGCTGAAGTAAGTTGCTTACTACGCTTTAGTTTTTAGAGGGAAAATTTCCTCCACCGATGCGGCAAATTCAGCCACGGAGATTGCTCTCTGAGCTTCATCGCTCAGGCACGTCATCGTGACACCATCGATACCACAAGGAGTGATAGCGGCGAAAGGTGCTAGACACTCACGGGTGATATTGATGGCGAATCCATGCATGCTGATCCATTTTTTTACACCGACGCCGATCGATGCCATTTTGCGATCTTCTACCCATACGCCAGTGAGCTGATCACGTCGGCCTGCATCAACCCCAAATGCCTGACACGCAGCAATAAGCACATCTTCGATCATGCGTAAATGGGCATGCAAATCCTGCCCTCTTTGGCGTAAATCGAGAATCGGATAACCGACGAGTTGACCCGGGCCATGGTAAGTGGCTTGGCCGCCACGATTCGTTTCCACCACTGGATAAGGCAGCGCAGACGCTTGGCGTAGCGATGATTGATCGCGCAGTCGACCGATGGTGTAAACAGGTTCATGTTCTAACAAAATCAATTGATCGCCGCTTGATCCATCGAGCACTCGTTGCACGGCGGCTTCTTGAAGAGCCAAGCCCGCGGCATAAGAAATGAGAGCATTTTCAAGCATGGCGCATTTTTTGTTAGATTAACCGACGATCCAATAACTTCGCGCGTATCGGGTCAGAGGCTTGTAGATGAGCCATGCCAATCGCTAAGGCATCAGCAGCATCGGCGGGTGGCGTTTCGCTCAATTGCAATAAGGCGCGGACCATAAAGGCGACTTGCGCTTTATCCGCTGTCCCCTTACCCACTACTGCCATTTTCACTTTGCGCGGTGCATATTCATATACCTTAAGACCATGGTCTGCGGCGGCGATCATCGCGGCTGCACGGGCGGCTCCCATGCTAATAGCGATTTTGTGCGATTGCACATAAATGATACCCTCTACAGCGATTTCATCAGGCTGCCACTTCTTCATCAAGTTAGAAAGATGCGTGTGAACCGCTGCTAATGCAACAGATTGGGCATGCACTTGAGGAATCGTGATCACACCAAAATCTAACACTTTCGGAGTGCGCGCATCGCCCTCTAACACCGCGTAACCGGTATTGCGCACGGCTGGATCCACGGCGAGGACACGCATGAAATGATGATGGCTAAAAAATTATTTTCTTTTGCGAGGGCCTGACGATTTGCGCCGAATTTGACGGATCGGCTCTTCATCGAGCATCGCGGTATAGGTGTAAGGAAAATTTTCTAACTTCTTGCGTGGAATTTTTTGATCCACATACACTTCGACTGATTTTGCATAGTCTAGCTCATCCGCGGTAAGGATGGTGAAGGCATCTCCTTCTGCTTCGGCACGCCCTGTTCTACCGATGCGATGCACGTAGTCTTCTGCATTTTCCGGAACGCGATAATTGATGACATGCGACACCCCAGAAATATCAATGCCACGAGCCGCAACATCTGTAGCAACGAGCACATCGTACTTGCCATCACGGAAACCTTGCAATGCTTCCATACGATCTTTTTGATTCACATCACTATGCATCGCCACCACTTTTGGATGACCATTTTCCTTCAACATATCCGTGACTTGATCAGCTTCTTTACGGGTGCGAGTGAAAATCATCACGCTGTGCCATTCCGTAGCATCGAGCAAACCGACTAACAATTCATCGCGCTGATCCATGGCAACGGGATAAAATGCATGTGTCACCGTGCTAGCAACCGCACGACGGGCGATTTCCACGCTCACAGGATCGACTAGACACCACTGTGCGAAGGTTTGAATCGCAGCAGGCATGGTGGCGGAGAAAAATAACGTCTGACGTTCATCCCATGGGCAGAGATTGACGATTTTACGCACCTGCGGCAAAAATCCCATATCCAGCATACGATCGACTTCATCGAGCACGAGAATTTTCAACGCATTAAAACGCATCGTGCCACGGTAAAAATGATCGACCAAACGTCCAGGAGTAGCGACCACGATATCGGCCCCATCTTCTAACATTTTTGATTGTTCGCCGTAACCAACGCCACCGTAGAGCAAGGCGGTTTTCAGACCCGTGTGCTTGCCGTATTTGATAAACTGCTCTGCGACTTGATGGGCGAGTTCCCGTGTCGGCTCTAGCACCAATATTTGTGGTTTGCCTAGTGGTGATATCTTCGAAAGAGCAGGAAGCGCAAAAGCAGCCGTCTTACCAGTGCCCGTTTGCGAAGCGCCCACAAGATCTTTCCCCGCCAAAATAAGCGGAATCGCCTGAGCCTGAATCGGTGTCGGCGTCT
Source organism: Akkermansiaceae bacterium (assembly GCA_903878115.1). Taxonomy (GTDB): domain Bacteria; phylum Verrucomicrobiota; class Verrucomicrobiia; order Verrucomicrobiales; family Akkermansiaceae; genus UBA956. The sequence continues at coordinate 13,924 of CAIRGO010000219.1, forward strand.
CATAGCCAGAGTCAGTCACTGCCTGTAAAACAGCAGCGCTCAAGCCTAATTGGTCAAATGTCATGCGCTTCCCTATGAAGTCAAGGGCAGTTGGTCAAGGTATTTACGACACGAATTGCTGAATCATGGGGAATTCACGAAAAAGCGGGTGGTCTGCACACGAAGCGAAAATGAATACATCCCCACATGTAGATAAAAGTATAGTTGATAAGCGGCGCTTCCACCCCGGCCTATGCCTTATCGAGAAGCTATTGGCAATACCATCGTTGCACTGCTGTTTGCGTGTATACATAGCTACCTAACATTAAAATGGACGATGAAAAAGAACAACACTGAGCATAATTCAAGACTCGACACCATTCTCTTCAGGTATATGATGTTGGCCACACCATGAAACATCTTCTTTCCATTGCGATCTGTTGCGGACTGATGAGTATTACTGTCAATTCTGCTGAAAACACCGAGCAGTGGGTGTCATTGTTCGATGGCAAAACTCTCACGGGCTGGACGCAAGCAGGCGAAAAAGCTCCTGGCAAAGGTTGGCAAGTAGTGGACGGCATGATACACCTCAGCGGTCCTGGTGGCAATCTACTCAGTGCCAAGGAATATGAAAACTTCGAGTTTGAGTGGCAGTGGAAAATTGAAAAAAATGGCAACAACGGCATCAAATACTGGGTATCCGCTATCAATGGAAAAGAATGGTTAGGCATTGAATATCAAATGATTGATGATGCCGAAAATCGTGACGCCAAGTCCAAACCTAGTCATGCCAGTGCGAGTTTTTATGACCTCAAAGCTGCTGCTGCCGACAAGCCACTCAAGCCTGCAGGCGAGTGGAACACCAGCAAAGTGATCGCCAAAAACGGAACATTGCAGCATTTTCTCAATGGAAAACTCGTTGTAGAGGCAGACACCGCATCCCCCGAATGGAAAGAATTATTGGCCGCGAGTAAATTCAAAAACAAACCAGGGTTCGCTTCTGGAAGAGGTCGCATCATGCTCACCGACCACAATGATAAGGTGTGGCTGAAAGAATTGAAAATTCGCGAGTTGAAATAAAAAGTTGTCGGGGAATCGATTATTTCACCCGCAATACTTTTTCTAATCGTTGATGGCATGATTCACAAAATGAACCATTTTCTCCATCTACGGTTTTGATCATTCCCTTAGCATCTTGCATCAGGCATCCTTTCGCAGGACAATGTTCAAGACCGAAGGTGTGTCCGATCTCGTGATTGATGACTTTGATCAAACGTTGCATTTTTAATGACTCATCGGCTTTCCCCGCGCCCAAGCGAAAGGTGGAAATCACGCACGTTTTCCCATCAAGACTGCCTAACCCAAAAATCCCCCAGTCATACACCTCCCCTTTCGTGAACGAAATATCCTTCTGGGTGATCCCGTCGATCTTTACGCAGTCGAAACCTAATTTTACATCAACTGCCAAAAAATCTAACAATGTATCAGCACGGTAGCGCGCACGTGGTTCGTAAAAAGCCTTTTGCGGCAATGCCACCATTGGCGCTACTTTCACCTCGCAATCATAGAGCGCTAAGATCCCCATCTTCGCTTGCTCGATGTCTTTTGCCGAACAATCCCCCAAGGGTTGCAGAGCAATGACAGGTTTGGCATTTGCTACGACTTCTGCCGCGTCACTGACGAAAGGCTGAAGAAAAAAACATAGTGCATAGAGAAATGAAAAGATTCGGTTCATCACACAACCATACGCACGGTATTGGTCGCGTCATACGAATGATTCGTCATCGAAAAAAATTGCGTTTTTGCATTGACATTCGTTATTTTTTACGGTTACTTTCCGCCCCCGCGCTGCAAGTAAACATTTGCCAATGTTACTGAATCGTAGGAAATTCCCGAATATGCCGGTAACGGCGGAGTAGCCAACTGGGAAGGCATTGGTCTGCAAAACCGACATGAATGGGTTCGACTCCCATCTCCGCCTCCAGCAAGGAAAATTCATCTTGCTATAAAACTTGATAAACCTCGGATGTTTTTGAGTTAGACTAACCGCTAAGGTCGCAAAGCTCGCGAAGGCACAAAGGAAGAGAATTTTAACTACTGATTTGACGGATGAAGAAGGATTTTTGACAGAAGTGTAGAATTTAGAAAATCAGCCTGTTCTAGGGAATTCAGTTAGTCAGTGGTTCGTTCTATTTTACTGGATTCAACTCAGCAGAATATCGCAGGTTCTTAGTGTCGCCCACGGGGGCGAAAGTGAACATCCATTTCCAATCGCTCTTACGATGAGGGATTTTTAGCAACACCTCATTCCAACCTTGCTTGAGAGAAATGTTAGATGGCTCACGACAACTATAGAGTTCATTGGTGAACGGAGTTTCTAGACTATTGATCGGCAAGGAGGGATTGGTCCATTGAGGAGGAGCGATGAGTTGACCGTTGATGCGAATCCAAGATTTATTTGCATGCCATTCGCCTTGAACAGGTGCTGGACCGCCGCGGCGATCCGATCTCGACCAAGTGTGAAATCCGATCCACGCTGGCATGGTTTGCTCTTTTGGTGACCAGATATGAGTGAGGGCATAGCAGGTGCCTTCTGCTTCTTTTACCGGCGCGCCAAATCCGAAAAAGTGGGTGAGATAGACCGTCGCCGCGCCGAAGTCTCGATTCATCCAACGATATGTTTTGCCATCAAATTCATACGATTCACGCAATTCTTTTTCTACCGGCATAGCACAAGTCACATCACCGCCGTGAGGAAAAGGACCAATGATTTTCCAACGCAGATCAGTTTGTTTGAAGTAGGGAAATTCTTTACCAACGAAGAAGCGAGCTTTATGATCTAACAGACGCGATTCAAATTCGCAAAGTCGAGCAAACTCCGGTGTGCTCGGTGGTGGGAGGTTGGCCCAATATACTTCTTTGTCGTCCTTTTCCACACCGCGCCAGAGTGACTCGGCGAAAGTAACCATGCCTGGGTAGATCGGATTTTGCGTCAATTGATCGCGTTCATTTTCGATGCGGATGTCAGGCCACGAACACAGAATTGAGCCTAGAGCTTTTTCATCGCCGTGCGGGCGACGACACGATTGTTGAAAGAGGAAAGTAGAAATCACCTCGAAGGAATCCATGTGATTGATGTAAGTCGAACGACAGTCGATGAAGGGATTTTCTGGTAGAGGATTGGCGCGAGCCCAAAGTTGGGTGATGCGTTTTTTGTCCTTGGCATCCTCGATGCCCTTATGCCAACCGATGACTTCACGACCTAGACTGCGGATGTGCGCTGACATTTCTGGTAAGTAAGAAGCATCGACTTTTTCAGCGGCATCACGCACTTCGTCGGTGCCGATGTGAATGTATGGCATGTCTTCTGGCGTTGCTAGCGAGGCGAGTTCAGTGAGCAGGTCTTTGATGATTTTCCTGCTTGCGGGATCATTCATGGAGCGAATTCCAAGAGCCTTTCTGATGGCCGCGCTATGGCCTGGTATGTCCATCTCGGGAATAAGTGTGATGCCGCGTTCACGACAAAACTTCACCAGATCGCGAAATTGTTCCTGTGTGTAAAATTTTCCGGGCGTGCGACTCATGGAAGTTGGATCCGTCACCAACGGATGAATTTTACTCTCTAACCTCCAGCCTGGATTGTCGGTGAAATGGAAATGAAACACATTGAGTTTGTAACGCGCCATCACTTCGATTTGCTCTTTGAGCAACTCTAACGATTGAAAATTACGTCCCGTATCTAACATGAATCCGCGGACGGGAAAGGCAGGCCAATCATGAATCATCGCACAGAGTATCGACTTCTTACCGCCGTCGGTGGTGATCATTTGACGTAGTGTTTCCGCCGCATAAATAAAGCCACTGTTGTCTGCGGAAGTGATATTGATGGAGTCAGCGGAAACATCGAGTTGATAGGCACCAGGAAAGCCATAGAGATTCTCCACTTTACCCCGGTGAAGGCGAATCGTGGCCGGTAATTTACTATCAGCTTGAACAGTGGTAATACCAGAATCGCGAAGTATTTCAATGATACGTGCAGCATCGCTGTGGGTATCAGTCTGAACAGCACAAGATGATGCGAGAGTGAGTCGCCCGTCCTTCAGTGTAATTTTTTGGGGCATGGGAATCAGCGCCGGCAGTTCGGCTGCGAGCGTTGAAAATGTCAGTAAGAGAAATGCTAGAATGTTTTTCATTGAGAAGATTGATTGGGTAAAATAGGTGCTTTCCGTTAGTTTTTTCCGCGCTCGGAGAGTATCTCATCCGTTATCCTTTTCGCTACAGGTTGCTTATCAGGTGGATGCACATCGGGTGAATCCCAGCCAAGATCCTCAGTGACGATCAGATGGACATTTTGTAATGACTTGGCGGCACGGGCCTGCACATTGCGGAACTCCGGCCAGTGCGCACGCAATGGGTCATCGCCGCCGATGCGTGGCAATTGCACCATGAAGAACGGTAAATTTTTTTGTTTCAACACCGACCGCCAGCCATTGACTAGATCTACGATCAGTCGTTGGTTCCAATCGTCGTTTGCAATTTCCGCGTTGGTTTCCCCCTGATACCAAAGTACGCCAGCAAAGGGAAATTCTGACCATTCGCGCACGCCAGATTCAAACAGAAATCCTGGACGAAAAGGATGCATCGCGCTGCGGTGCGTGCCGAGATTTAACTTCGCTCGACCGCGCGCCCAGTTGCCAATTTTTGGACATTCTAACCATTCGTCGGCAAGCAGATCTTTGTAATCGTCGCGAGAATCAACTGATTCTCGTGGCAACCAAGCTTCCGCGCCTGAGCCACCTACCGCGTTTTCAACCACACCGATGGGAATGCCATTTTTGCTATAAAGTGCCTTTGCCGTCCACCAGGCAATCGCAGAAATCTCTGATGCGGAGGGTTCGCATGCCAAGCTCCATTGACCGGTGAAATGATCTTTGGTATTGAGTCGCGCGAGCGTATTCTTATCATAAACACGACGATCTGTTGGTGCAGCTGTTAGGTTGCACAATCGAATGGCTGGAAAATTTTCCGCTTGGCTCGCTTCGGCTTTACCCCCAATAGCTTTGCCAAGGGGGAAATCCATATTCGACTGCCCAGAGCACAACCATATTTCACCGACGAGAACATCTTTGAGAGATCGTTTTTCTCCGCTCGATGTGAGAATCAATTCTCGACCTTGAGTAGATGGTTTTTCGGGATTCAGAATCAAACGCCATCTTCCGTCGGCGCCGCACTGCGTGGATTTCGATTGTGTACCGAAAGTCACCTTAATCTCTGATGCAGGTGCACCACGCCCCCACAACGGAATCGACTGATCATGCGGCAACACCATAAAGTCGCCAAATGGACGCGCAAATTCCAATGCCTTCAATTGTAGCAATAGCATAAAACTCACGAGTTGTGCGCGCACCCACATATTCATAACGCAACGATAGATAATTTCATCAAGTCCACAAGCAAGTGTTACTGGTCTGAAAAACAAACCACAAGATGACATTTGCGTTGCCTCGTTCGCAGTCGCTACATTCCAAATGTAATTAACAATTTACCACAAATTTCTAACAAATTATCAGTTTATGAAAATCAAAAACAATCCATTTCTAATTGCCTCCTTGGCAGTTATCACTGCATTCACCTTCCAAGCCTCGGCGGCTCGTATCTACAAAGATGTAACCACGACAGATTTGAATGCTGTAGAAAACTGGGCGACGACCTCAGGAGGCGCCACCGATCCTACATCCATAAGCACCTCCGACGCACTCCGCTTTAACGAAATTTTCGCACCCACTAGCGCCACCAACTACACGGCGTCTCTTTCCGCTGACTTAAGCGTCGGCGGAATTCAACTCGACTCAGGCAGTCTGAACGGCGGAACAGCCACAGGAAATGTCATCATCTCATCGGGAAATACTCTCACCCTCAACGGCGCTTCTTTGACAGATATCAACTACAGCAATGCCGGAATTGTTATCAACAGCGCAACTGGCGGCACGCTGACGATCAATCCTGACATCATTGTCGGAGCCAACCAACAGTGGGTGACATCCCGTGCGCTCACGGTAACTGGCGGCATCAACCTTAATGCCAACACGCTGTCCTTCAACACCGCCGGAACAGCCAATGTCATGACCCTGTCTGGAGTCATCAGCGGCACAGGGTCGTTAAACAAAACAGCAGGCACGGGCACCCTGACACTAAACAATACCGACAACAATTTCGAGGGGACCGTAACGCTGGTCGGCGGCACCACGAACATCACCAAGCTAACCAATGGTGGTAGTAATTCATCCCTAGGAAAAGGCTCCAGCTCAATCGTCTTTAATGGTGCCACGCTGAGCTACACGGGCACGACCACCGATACTACCGACCGCGTCATCGACATGCGCGCTGGTGCCGCAATTAACAATAATGGAGTCGGTGGACAAATTACTATTACCGCCGCTAATGTCAGCCAAGGCGGCACGGCAAGCGCCCGTATTCTTAGCCTCGGCGGCTCGAACACCAACGACAACACCTTCAACTCCATTCTTGGAAACAGCGGAAGCGGCACGAGTATTTCCACCCTCCAGAAAAATGGAACCGGCAAATGGATTATCACAGGCACTCAATTATATACCGGAGCTACCATCGTCAATGCTGGCTTACTCGCAATCGGTGGCAGCACCATCCTCGGCGGAGCAACTGGTAGCACGGCTGACGCGGGGAATATCGTTTTTGGACAAAACCTTAATTCCGGAAGACTGGAATTCGTAACCGTCGCCAACCTCGGCGCCGCCGATCAGATCCGTTTCCGCAATACAGGCGGCACAGCCGGGTTGGGAGGTGCACTGGTTTATGTTGGCACGACTGACGAAACCCTAAGCAAGACCATCCAGTGCGATACCAGCATCGGCATCCGATTAGAATCCAATTCCGTGGGTGGCAAACTGACATACAACGGTCCTTTCAGCCAAACCAATCGCATGCTCTATCTCGGAGGAACAGGCACTGGTGATAACACCCTAGCCACCGCCTTCACTGGAACGGGCGGTCTAACAAAACGAGATGCAGGCACCTGGATACTCACTGGCACAAACACTTACACTGGCGACACCACCGTCATGGACGGCGTTCTCACTGTATCGGGAACCTCGATTGCGAATGGAAATAAACTCATCATCAACGGTGGCAAGGTGGCTTCAACAGGCATCGAGATCGTCAACACACTTTTCTTCGGCACAACACAGCAAGTCGCAGGCACTTGGGGAGCAACTGGATCAGGCGCTACTTACATTGACGACACCCGATTCTCTGGGCTCGCAGGTGTCGTGATCGTAAATACTGGACCTCCTACTTACGCATCATGGACCTCCACTAACGGAGTTGTTGGGCAAGCAGCCGATTTAGATCATGACAACGATGGTGTTCCCAATGGTGTCGAATATTTTATCGGAGGACCTACTGGAAACACCACTGGATTTACTTCATTACCTGGTGTAACAACCACGATGGGATCTCTCAGTGTCACCTGGACCAAGGCTGCCAGCTACACAGGAACTTACGGCACTGATTTTTTTGTTGAAACTTCCACCACCCTTGAGGCTGGGAGTTGGACAACGGAAGTCGTTTCTCCCAACTCTGGCTTTACTGTCGTCGTAAGCGGCAATAATGTGACTTTCACATTCCCTGCTGCTGGTCCCGCGAAAAAGTTCGCCCGCCTCAAGGTTACTGGTCCATGATCTAATTATATTCATCTCATTCATCTCGCTTTATTTATAGTGCCGAGCTTACGTCAACAATGAAGGTTTTCCTCTGTCTATCGATTACTCTTGTTTCGTTGCTGCCTGCAGCGCACATCGATTTATTTGTGCTGACGGGGCAGTCGAATTCGCTTGGCACCACGGCGGGCGGCGAAGCCGATGTCTCGCCAGGGGTCGATCCTGCGGATGCGCAGGTGAAATTTTTCTGGAGCAATCGTGCCACATCGTCGGTGGTGATTGGCGATAGTGGCGGAGTTTTTAGCACCCTACAATCGCAGCAAGGTGGCTACTATAGTGGTAGTACTACGCATTGGGGGCCCGAAGTAGGGTTTGCGCGAAGTTTGTATCGGGCGGGAGTCAGGAATTTCGGCATCATCAAGGCATCGCGTGGTGGTGGTGGAAATTCGTATTGGCTGAAGGATGGAAGCGACGATCACATGTATGATCACATTGTCGCAACCGTGCAAGCAGCGACCGCGAATCTCACGAGTCAAGGCCACACCTTTACCGTTAAGGGATTTCTCTATCTGCAAGGCGAAAGTGATAGCGCGGCGGAAGCGAGTGTGTCGGGGGCGCGACTGAAAACCTTGGTGGACAATTTACGTGTCGATTTGCCGAATGCGAGTGCGATGCATTGTGTGTGCGCGGGCATTGCAGCAACAGGAGCGACGCGTGATGTGGTGCGCGCGCAACAGGAAAGCATCGCGGCGACGACCGCATATATTGATTATGTGAGCACAAGTGATCTGCAGCCATTTCTCTATGACAATCTGCATTTCAATAAGGCTGCGAAAATCACTTGCGGGGAAAGATTCGCGCAATCGTTTTTCGCGGCGGGGGTGACCGCTCGGCAGTATGGAAAACTGGTATGCATTGGCGATTCGATCACGCAAGGAGGAAACGGCAGGCCGGGATTTCGTTACGAGCTGTTCAAGCATTTGGCGAATCGACAAGTGCCGCAGCATGCAACGAATGGATATCTTTTCACGGGCTCAGTGACGGGGGCTTATCAATCGAATGCTAGCACGACTCCGGATGTGAATGGGCAGGTTTTTTCGAATGTTCACGAAGGGCATTACGGTTGGCGAGCCTCCTGGATCAATGGTCGCATCGCTCTGCCGTCGGACCGTCGATCTGCGAATCGCGGGGAAGGGACCTTGCTCAACTGGATCAATCAAGCGAGCCCGCAGCAATATGCGATCAGCAATCCGATCAGCACAGTGGTGTATCCCGATCCTGCGGCATCGGGCACGGGAAATATGGGAACGGCGTATGTTCCGGATACGGTGTGTTTGATGATCGGCGTGAATGATTTAGGCGATAACAACAATGCCGCTCCGCAAGTGCGTGATGATCTTTCCACGATCATCGATCAATTGCGTGCGGCGAATCCGTTCGTGCGCATTCATTTGTGCGAGGTTCTGCCGACCAATCAAACATCAGCAATGGCGACCGCGATTCAGACGCTGAATGGCTTTTTGCCAGCTTTGGTGATAGCCAAAAATGCTGCCTCATCCACATCGCCTGTGTGGTTGGTGCCAGTGCACGCAGGATTTGATGCAGCCACGATGACCTATGACAATGTGCATCCGAATTCCATCGGCGAAGCTCATGTCGGACTGCGTGTTGCGGCTTCCTTGGGTCTAACAGAAACACCCATTAGTAATGTCGTTTCTGCATCAGTGGTCTGTGATGCTTTGGTTTCTTCATCGTTTGCAAAAATTTACCAAGGCAATCAAATCTGGGGCGGCACGAGTTATGCGAATGCATGGTTTGAAAGTGGCTCGCTCACCGAATCGATCGTCAATGGCGATGATCTACGTGTGACATCGGGCACCGTCGGCGCTTCTTGGTACGAGGGCACAAGCACGGGTTGGGCTGCGGGTGCAGCGGGATCATGGACGGCGGAAGTTCGAATGAAATGCAACGCCAACCCGAATGGAATTGTGTTGTGGTTCGGCACGGGCACGAAACGCATCATCATCGAGGTCATGGGCAATGCCACCCGTGATAATGGAGCGAATACTTTTAACGTAGCGCACAACAATCTTGATGCTGAGTTTCACACCTTTCGCGTGTTACATGATGCGGTGAATGCGAAGTATCACGTCTTTCGCGATAGCGTTCGTCTCACACCTCTAGCCGGAGTCACTTATGATGCCACGGCCAGTGACAATCGATTGATTTTCGGTGATTTTACTTCCGGTACTTTTGGCAATAGCTTTGATGTAGAAATCGATTCGATCCGCTACACCACGGGCGCTGCCTTTTTACCTGTTGATGCCGACATCGATGCCGATGGTCTGAGCGATACGTGGGAGTGGAAATGGTATGCCTCATTCACCGCTGCGACTCCGGCAGGTGATGATGATGGCGATGAATTTTCCAATTTGCAGGAACAAACTGATGCCTCTGATCCGTGGAATCCGAACGCTAATGGACCTCAGCCACCTTCGGCAGCTGTCGAGAAAACATCACAAACGATTCCACGCTTCGGGCGTCATACGTTGTTGCGATTAGCGATTCATAATCCGACTGCAAATCCCGTCTCATTGAATGCCGTGACTGTAAAATTTGACAACGGTTCCGAAGCTCATCTGAGCAAAGCATTTCTGCTAGATTCGGGCGTAACGACACAGGTGGAAAATGCTCCGATGCTATCGCAAATCAACGACCCGAGTGCCACATGGAACGTCAGCACCAATCTCAGCATCGCACCCGGATGGCGCTACTTGTGGGTCGTGATCGAGCCCGAGCGTTATGCGCCGTTAGCTTCTCAAATCGATGCACAGATCAGCCAGATCAACATTGCTTCGCAGTCGATTACTCCTGATCCTTTTGATCCTGCAGGACAACTGACCTTAGGTCTGGTGCCGATGTTTTCCGATGTCGTCCGCAGTGGCTATTTGGGGATTAACACCTTTCGCATTCCGGGCATCGTTACTGATAAACATGGCACCTTGCATGCGGTGTATGATCATCGCTATGATGGCTCGGGAGATTTGCCGGGCAACATTGACGTGGGATACTCGCGCAGCAGCGATGGCGGTGTTACGTGGAGTTCTTCCCAAGTAATTCTCAATTTCGATTCCGCTGTTTCAGGGTCGAACGGCAATGGTGTGGGCGATCCTTCGATCTTATACGATCACGTCACCGACACCCTATGGACTGCGGCGCTGTGGTCGCAGGGAAATCGCGCCTACAATGGCTCGGGGCCGGGACTTTTGCCATCGGAGACCGCGCAGTATGTTCTCACAAAAAGCACGAACGGAGGCGTGACATGGAGCCCACCAATTAACATCACCAGCCAAGTCAAAGATCCTGCGTGGCGCTTGTTGTTTTGTGGTCCTGGTCATGGCATCACCTTGCGCGATGGTACCTTGGTGTTTCCTTCGCAGATGCGCCGTGAGACCGATGGACTGGTGCGCATGTGTTTTGTCTTTTCGCGCGATCATGGCACGACGTGGCAATTTGGCAGTGTAATCCCCGATACTTCACCGCAGACGAACGAAAACGAATTGCTCGAACTGGATGACGGACGCTTGCTTTTTTCTGGTCGCACGCCTGGGGGATCGAATGGCCAACGGGCTTGGTCGCACTTCACCCTTGTCGGAGACGATCCTCTGAAAAATGGCACATGGTCGACGATCTATCGCTTGCCCTCGGTGCCCGATCCCGTTTGCCAAGCCTCGGTCATTCAGTGGAAAAGCACGCATGCTGGCCATCCGCGTGAGTGGATCATTTTTTCCAATCCAGCGGGTGGTGGTCGAACCGGTGGCACCATTCGACTCAGTCAAGACGCTGGATTAACTTGGCCGCACTCACGCTTGCTCTATGCGGGAAGCTATGCGTATTCGTGTCTCACCATTCTCGATGACGGCTCGATTGGAGTATTTTTCGAACGCGATGATTATTCGAAAATCACCTTCGCCCGCGTCGAAGAAGGCTGGTTGCTCAACTACGATCTCGATAGCGATGGTGATCAAATGCCCGATGCGTGGGAAACTTTGCATGGCCTTAATGCATCATCGGCCACAGATGGCGCAAGCGATGCAGACGGCGATGGGGCAAGCAATAACGAGGAATTTCACGCAGGCACTGATCCAAGCAATGCAACATCGCGCCTACGCGTCACAAGTTTTTCCCCCTTCGCTTCAACACCAAAATTGAGCTTCGCGGCTGTGCCACAACGGCGTTACAGCATTGAACAATCCGTAAATCTCCAGCAGTGGTTCGCCCTCGGCACCATCACGGCAGACCAAGCGCTGATGAACGTCGAGATACCCGAAGTAACCTTGCCCAGAAATTTTTTCCGCGTCCACAGCGAGCCGTAAACTGGTTTGCAAAAAAAACCACCAAGTGACATTTGCTCCGCAGTATCGAGTCACATTATCATAGGAATTTACACCAATCTTGTCTCGAATTGTAAATCTATACCATGAAACTAAAATCAAATTCTTTCGTTTTTGCCACATTGGTAGTCGTTACAGTATTCAGCCACACCGCATCGGCTGTGAAAATCTGGAAAGCAGGCAATGACGGAAACATCAATTTGACCACTAGCTGGTGGACCACTGAAACAGGAACAACCAACCCAGGTTCTATAGGCAGCACGGATGCGTTGCAATTCGGTGGCAGCGGACAAGGCTCTAACCGAACAATTTCCCTCGGGGGCAATTTGACGATCGGCGGCATTAAGTTAGACAACGGAACAGGCAGCCCGAACTACAACGTCATTATTAATGCTGGTAACACGCTAACTCTGAATGGAGCATCTACAACCGACATTGGCTATACTGGCGGCGGCATTGTTCTTAATAGCGGCACTGGTGGAACGCTGACGATCAATGCGGACATTATCGTCGGCGCTAACCAGCAGTGGGTTACCTCACGTAACTTGACGGTGGGCGGGGCCATCGACCTTGGCGCGAATACGCTATCGTTCAATACGGCAGGTACTGGTATTCAGGCATTGAACGGAGTCATCAGCGGCACGGGAGCGCTAAATAAGACCGTCGGATCTGGGACGCTGACATTGGGTCATACCGATAACACATTCAACGGAACTGTTACCCTAGCAGGCGGCACTACGACCATCACCAAGCTAGCGAACGGCGGAAACAATTCATCGTTAGGAAAAGGTTCCTCCGCCATCGTTCTCAACGGGGCGATCTTGACTTATCTAGGCAACACCACCGACACTACTGACCGCGCCATCGATATGCGTGCGAGTACCGTTATTAACAACAATGGCACAGGTGGTCAAATCAGCTTCACCGCAGCCAATGTGATTCAAGGCGGCACTGCTGCCGCCCGCACGCTGACACTGGGTGGCTCCAATGGAAATGCCAACAGCCTAGGTTCTATTATCGGTGATAGCGGCACGGGAGCCAATATCACCACATTGTCAAAATCGGGCCAGGGCACATGGGTTTTAACTAAAGCTAATACCTATACGGGCAGCACTGTCATTAACCAAGGAATTTTAAGAATCACTGGCACTGGCGTTCTGGGAGGTGCCGCAGGAAGTACTGTTGATGCGAACAACATCTGGTTCACTTCAAGCAACGCCAACGGTATCATTGAGTTTGAAACCAATGCCAATCTGGGTGCCGCAGATCAAATCCGCTTTCGCAATACAGGCGGCACGGCAGGCGCAGGGGGCAATCTGAAATACATCGGCACAACGGCGCAAGTCGTCAGCAAAGCCATCCAGTGCGATACTAGTGTTGGCATTCGCCTCAGTTCCGACTCGGTGGGCGGCAGTGTTGAGTTCAGTGGGTCATGGTCTAACGTGACTAGTAGTCGTCCCATCTTTTTGGGTGGCACAGGAATCGGAGATAACAAAATTTCTGGCAACATGGCTTCCAATGGCGCAGGAACTTTGACAAAAGTGGATGGAGGAAAGTGGATTCTTTCCGGTAATAATTCCTACACCGGTGGCACCTCGATCAACGCTGGGACTCTGCAAATCGACCACGCGAACGCGCTTGGGACTAGTGGGACTATCGCCTTCGGTGGTGGCACGTTGCTATATGGCTCTGGCATCACAGCAGATCTTTCCAGTCGTTTCAGCTCCGCTGCATCACAAGCATACAATATCGACACCAATGGCAACGACGTTACTTTCGCCACGGGGCTAAATAGTACAAGCGGCACTCTGACCAAGTCGGGTGGCGGCACGCTCACCATCGGCACCAGTTCCTACACGGGCGTTACCAATGTAAATGGCGGCAAGCTACTCATCAATGGCAACGTTTCCACGAATGTGAGTGTTAATACAGGGGCGACGCTTGGTGGCTCTGGCGTTGTGAATCAAATTTCCGTGCTAAGTGGCGCGACACTGTCTCCTGGAAATAGTATCGGCACGCTCACAGGCAACGCGATAACGCTCGCTGGCATCAGCGAATTTGAAATCAATACGGCTGGTGATATTTCAGACTTGGCCATCGCGACTGGACTTCTCACTTTTGGCGGCACACTCAATGTCACCAATATCGGTGGCACACTTCTCAACGGCGATATATTCAATCTGTTTGATTGGGGCTCGACCACGGGGACTTTTTCTTCGGTCACCCTGCCAAGCCTCAGCTCAGGTCTTGCGTGGGATCAAAGCAATCTTTATTCGTTAGGCACGATTGCGGTGGTTCCTGAAGCAAACGTGATGACTCTACTAGGTAGTCTAGGAACTCTTGCGCTCCTGCGCCGACGTCGCTGAATGAAGCATGGTAACAAGCGAACATCTATCTGCCGCAAAAATCCTGTGGGACTATCATCGAATGATGAGCCCAATCTGCGCGGCGGACCGGATAATGGTTTTTGGTAGTAATGATCTGCGAGTAGCGGAACATGCGGTAACATTGTTCGAAGCTGGGCTCGGGAAATGGATATTATTTTCAGGGGCACGTGGACGTATGACGCAGGATTGGCCCGATACCGAGGCCGCGACAATGGCAAATGTGGCGCGTTCGCTTGGTGTGCAGAATGAACATATTTTTATCGAAGATCGAGCCACCAACACGGGAGAGAATATTCGCTTTTCACGTGAGTTGCTTTCAGCGGCGGAAGCTACACCAACACGAGTCATCGTCGTTCAAAAACCCTACATGGAACGGCGAACGCAAGCCGCACTCGATGTGCAGTGGCCCGAAGTCGAATGTCTCGTTACCTCTCCGCCCTGCGACTTTGAAAATTATTGCTTCGGTGAGCTAACTCAGCGTCTACTCATCGAAGCGATGGTCGGAGATTTTCAACGAATCATCGACTACCCAGCACTCGGTTTTGCCAGTGAGCAAGATGTGCCAGAACAAGTTCTAACGGCATTTCACTACCTGCGTGATGAGGGCTATACTGGACAAGTTTTGCGTTCATAAAAATGCATTGCCTTCATTGAGAAGCGATCGAGGCACCCGGAACAAACGTAGGAATCAACAACATCACACTTTGACCAGCGATTTGACCGTCTACTAACAATTCTAAGCGTTTGACCACTCGTTTGGCGAAAACTGCAGCGTCAATGTGATAGGATGCGATTTTAGGAACGATAGACGAAAAAAGCGCTTCCGTAGCTAATGAAATCAGACTGAAGTGTTTGGGAATTTGC
>CAIRGO010000220.1 GCA_903878115.1 Akkermansiaceae bacterium
AGATTGGAAGGATCTCGATGAGCTTGAAGAAAAGATTACCGAACGGATTAAGCCCTATTGGGAAGATACCAAACGCGTAACTCGGTTGATTGGAAAAGGCTACCTTCTCTCCGAACTAAACGCTATATGGAAAAACGAGTTGCGACAATATAACTAGTTAAATGGTATAAGGCTAAGCCCCAACATTTTTCACTATTAAGTGACTGTCAGTTTTATGCAGATTTACTAGGTGAAATTTCTCTCTCCTGCCACTCGTTTCAGTTGCGCCAAATATTACTTTTTAGCCTCAACAACTTTCAGCGTGATCGGGTCGATCAGAGTTGCTGGATCCATTTTTTCTCCAGGCAAATCTTTTTCGTGCTCTTTAAGCTCTTCCGCCGTAACTGCTGAACCTGCCTTGGCACGTTTTGCAGAAATATCCATCGCAGCTTGGGCCATCTCAGGAGTAATCACATCGCCGACAGTGTTGCCAAAGCTATTGCGAACAAAGGTCATCACAAACGCAAGATCTTGAGGGGACATTCCTCCACCTTGTGCTGGCATGATGCCTGCTCCATAGACCTTACCAGTCGAAGTAGGACCTTGCAGTCCATTCATAATTACTTGAGAAAAACGCTCACTTGGTCCCGTAACCCATGCCGACCCTACAAGAGATGGGAAGTTAGCGCCATCGCCTTTCGCATCAGCACCGTGGCAGCCATTGCATTTAGCACTATAAAGAGATTGGCCTTTTTTGACATAGACATCCACAATTGCTTTCGGTGGCATCACAGCGTCATCAGTAACTCCAGGAGCTTTTCCACGGACGTAATTCGGCTTCACAAAATTAGTGTAACTAAAGAGACTGCCTTCGGTATTACCCAAAACTGCACCACCGATAATCAACATTACCGCGCAAAGGGAAAAAGTAGCCAATGATAGTGGAGATTTATCTACACCAGGATTGCTAAATTCACGTGCCGCTGCGGGTGTGATGAGAGATGGATTGTGGGCAATAGTGACATTGATCGACTCGTCCAAATCAGGACGGGTAGAGTTGTTAGTTGGAGAAGAATGTGACATGTCAGATCAAGGGATAATGGCGATGAAATGGGCTTATTTCTGAGCAGGTTTAACGGGAGAATAATTCATTGATGCAGGAACAGCATCGTTCTTTTTCATAGAAAGGAGATAGGCGACAAGTGAGCGAGCCTCCGGCTTAGGAATCGGATGTGAACTCGCATGCTTTTTGTCTTCAAACATAAAGTGGAACGACGGGCAAGTGGACCAACGCATGCTAAGCACTTTGCGTGGGTTATCTAGATGCTCATAGAGCAATTCTTGTGGAGTCACTTTCATCGTATCATTCCATGCATCACCGAGTGCTTCTTTTTGTTTGGTGTTATGGTCGATCGCCAATTTTTCATAACGACTACCCACATTCGATAGATCTTCGCCGATACGCATCACGCCGATTTGAGCGAAATCCTCGCCCATGTAGTCGAAAACATTTGTTTCACGGCGAGTATCGCCACGATCAGGATCCAACTTAAACCCTGCCCAGCCATCTCGGTGGATGTCGTTACCGGCATAAGTAGGTCTCACCACTTGTGTGTGGCAAACGTAGCAACCATTTTGCGCATAAACCTTGGCGCCATTCACCACTTGTCCGGTGCGTTTCGGGAAATACATGTCCGTTTTACCATCAGCAACTTCATTGAAATAAACAGGTGTCAATTCACGAGTTTTGAAAAATGGTAAAACAACGGCAAACACCCATGCAAAGCCAAAAGTGGTTAGCATCCCTAGTGTGAAAGTGCGTAGATTCATGATAAGAGAAAAAATAGATTCTATGAAAATTAGTGAGCGATGACCGACCCTGGACCAGCGTTATCAATGTCTCCCTCTTCACCATGCGGACTTTCCAAGTGAGCATGACCAAGCAGAGTTGGATGAGAAGATCGACGACCTAGGCGCATCCACATCAACAGCAGATGCATGAAGAAGAAAAAGTTAGAGAACAAGACGAAACACCATGCAATCAAAGTCGCCACCAAATAAGGGTAGGCACGTTCCGCAGCGCTGTCCCATGTGTGAGTGAAGTCTTCTTGACCTTGGCCGTGGATCAATCCTCCCAATACGGCAAGTGATGCTACGGCTATCACGCCATACATCGAAAATAAGAAATGCATTTTAATCAAACGCTTCGACAGCCACTCACGTCGTGTGAGACGAGGCACGATAAAGTAAATCGCACCAAACATCACGAAACTAAAACATCCATAAACCGCCAGAATGTCCATTCCGTATGCCGTGATGCTAAATTGCGAAATTTGCAATGTGGAGCTTGGTAAATTCACAAATGCGCCAGCTAGACCAAGAATAATCATACAAACCACACCTGCTGCAGTGAAGCGCAAGGTAGGACTGCTGGCAAACTTCGCGGTATCAGAAAGCATCGTACGCAAAGTGCTATAGCCAATAGCTATCGTTGGCACGCCAAGTAGCACCGTTGCAGCGGCACCTAAATAAGGAAGAAAATACGGGATCGGTGCACCAGCAAGTTTTTGCATACCAGCCCAAGGTCCAAGGATCGCAAGCGACCAGAAACCGATCAGTGAAAGCGAATAACTATGCACAGGATGTCCCGTTACCTTAGGAGCTAGATAATACGCAGCAGCCGCAGCGCAGGGTAGGAAGAACAAGTAAATCATACCCGAATGGAACCAAGCCGCTACCGCAGCAGCCATCAAGGCATTGCCACCGACGAAGAAAATCAGCAATACCGCAGTGCCCAAAACCCATGGAAACCAGATGAGCGAAGCAATCGCAAACCACTGAGTCACATAAACCGCACCAGTGGAACGAACGCGAAATTGAATCATTGTCCAAATGGCAATCAGCGCATAGGCCACTAACAATACGGGCCATACCATCACTGGAAATTCTAACCATGGAACGCCAGTTCCGTAACCAGCAAGAATACCAATCAAGCCGATCGCTACAAAAAGATTCCATAAATGTCCCGCAGTGAGAATAATACCCGATGCTCTACTTTCTTGACGAGTGAGACGAGAAACCAACCAGATGAGAACGCCGAAGGCAGCTTGGCATCCCCATCCGTAAACCAATACCGACATGTGGCCAGCAAACACTCGACCTTGCGTGAGAAAAGCGCAGCCATCAAGGAATTCTGGAGCTACCATTTTCGCTGAGGCAATAATTCCTAGCACTAATGATACCGCCAACCAGGCAGCACCACTGGTGAAAAAGAACATCACTGGATGACGAAGCGAGCGATCAATCGCTGTCCGTAGGATCGCATCCTGTTCTGGTGTTTGTTGTGTTTCTTGTGACATCGTAGAATCAATGATTTCTGTTAGGAATTATTTCGGAGCTTTCAAATCTGTGGCCTTGAGCGCAGGTTGCCCTACTTCACCGCGGTATGCTTTGACTTGATCGGCAGTAACAGCGGATGCTTTATTGCCGAAAGAATTGCGCACATAAGTAAGCACGGAGGCAATTTGATCATCGGTTAAGTAGGCAGCTGCCACCATCGGCGCAGGAAGATTATAGTCGAGACCTTTAACGCTAAGGGGACCGCCCAAACCACGCAAAACAATGCGGATTGGATTTTCAACGGGACCTACTACCCACTCAGAACCAGCGAGCGGAGGAGCTAGCCCCGCTACACCATTGCCTTCAGGACCGTGACAAGCCATGCAAATTGCAAAACTAGTTTTCCCGGCTTCCATCACCGCAGGGTCAATCGGCGCATTTGCATCGTTTTCTTTGATGACTACTGGCGCTGCATTTGCGGCTTCAGCCTCCATCTTCTTCTGCGTCGGAGAACCAGGAATCACACACTCTGGACGTTCCACGGCAGCGGGCTTCGATTGCGAAAGTACTTTACCCACGTGTGCGAAGACATCATGCGGAGGCACCTGCACTGTCTTGCCTTCTTCTACCATTTTGTAGGAAAAATTCGCCTGTTGATCTGCATCTACTTTAGCGCGTGTTTCATAGCGCTTTACAGCAACAACGTCTTCCAGCGACGGCGGGGCTTTACGATTGTTCAGCGCGATCACCGCGAGCAGTAGCCCGAAGAAACCAAATACGGCCAAAGCCCAGAAGAAAGCTTTGAAGCGGATGATGGGATTGTCTTGTGACGGGTCCATGATAAAATGAGTAGAGATTAAAAAATAGGTTAGAAATTAGTTAGACAGATTGGCAGATTCCAAAATGCGCGGATCACGATGAGGATAAAGCGCATGTTGTCCGAGAGCGCGAAGCAGGAAGAACAAGAAACCAGCGCCGATGGTAACAAAGGCTAAGATATCACCCATCCAAGCACCTGGGATCGAGATCGAAATATCACCAAACACTTCAGGTTTGATTTTACCTAACGAAATTCCACGCTCTGGAATCACGATCAGATACAAATCGAGAATATGCACCAGCAACATATAAGCAGCCACGCAGCTTAAAAGCACTGGCCTTTTCTTCAACCACTGTTGCAACAATACCACGAAGGGAAGCACAAAGTGCATGATCACCAATGCGATACTGGCGATGTTCCAATTGCCCGTATTACGAATCAAGAAATACTTCGTTTCCTCGGTGATATTAGCATACCAGATGAGGAAAAATTGGGAAAATGTCACGTAGGCCCAGAAGACCGTGAAAGCGAAGAGCAACTTGCCCATGATATGGAAATGCTCTGGAGTAACCACATGCTTCATATAGCCAGCGCGGCGCAACAGAGTGACTGTGATGATAATAACCGCCATCGAATTGATCGCACTGCCAGCAAAAATATACACACCATACATCGTGGAAAACCATGTGTAATCAAGCGCAATCAACCAGTCATAAGCCGCGAAGGTTACCGTAAGCGCGAGGATTGGCAAGAAAGCAGCTGATGCGCGTCGAGCTTTGAAAAGATTGCTTGTTCCAGGGTTTTCATCCGTGTCTTGCGCGGTGGAAAGTTTACGCAAACGATTGATCGCATAGCCAAGGCAAATGAAAATCAACGCCAACCGCACATACCAAAATGGCAAATTCATGAACCACTGTTTGCTGAAAAGAAGGTGATTCGAATGATGCAGCCCCTCAGAAATTGCCGAACCTTGTGGCACTGTATTGCCAGTCGTCAAATAACGAAAGCCATTCATCACCCAATTGCCTGCGCCAGACAACCATTCGATAACCAATGTGCCAGTTCCAATGTGATGATGCTCGATCACATCACGATGGACTTTCATCCATTCAAACAAATACTTCTGCACTTGAGGACATGCGAGCGGCAGGGCGAAAATGCTCAACCACGGAAACACCGAACCGACGTTTTCCATTACCCGACGAACACTTGTTCCCCATCCGCTATTAGAAACATTGTGCAGCAAGGTCCAGAAACAACCGCCCAGGGCGAGGGTGAAAAAGTAAAACAGGGCAAAAACCCAGGAATAAGCAAACTCACCTTGTTGTTTTGCAGGAGCAAGAAACAACAAATACATGCTAAGCAGGCCGCCCAGAACCATGATCGCTAGGGCTATCGTTTTTACTTTGGCAATCTTCGATTTATCGAGGTGCTCGCCGTTTACCGGAATGTCGTGTGATGTGACGTGATGTGCCATCGTGCTAATAGGAAAGTGTTAGAAAATTATTTGGCGGAAGGTTTCGTCGAATCTTGCTTTGCTTTGCCTTCATCGTAAGATTTTTTCACTGCGTCATAAGGTGCTTTACGAGCGACCTGCATGGCGCGGATGTAAGAAATGATCGCCCAGCGATCGCGGACAGGAACATTGTAGCCGTAGCCAGACATGTTGCCTTTGCCTTTGGTGATCACATCAAACATGCGACCATCAGGATAAATTTCCGGCGTAAACATCATCAAATTGGCAATACCAGGAACACCGTATTTCGATGTCATCCCCTGTCCATCTCCTGAACTGCCATGGCAGACGGAACAATAAACATTGAAGCGCTCTTCGCCACGGGCGAGTAATTCAGTGGCATTTTCAGGAGTCAATTTCAACTCCTCTGGCATTCCCGTGCCGAAGTAGTCGCCCACTTGACCAGTGAAATAATAACCACTGCCGCCAGAAAATTCATACTCAGGAATTCCCCCTAAGTTCGTGGCTCCATCTTTTTGAAATCCAATCGGGGCCGTGTGTTGCACGGGTTGACGAGCACCTTGACCATCAGCGAAAAACGAATCTGGTTTTTGCGCCTTGAGAACATCCTGATCATCCATGTCAGGAAGCAGAACGATCGGTGGTTC
This sequence comes from Akkermansiaceae bacterium, assembly GCA_903878115.1. Taxonomy (GTDB): domain Bacteria; phylum Verrucomicrobiota; class Verrucomicrobiia; order Verrucomicrobiales; family Akkermansiaceae; genus UBA956. The sequence continues at coordinate 6,263 of CAIRGO010000220.1, forward strand.
ACTGAAATGATGGCCACGATACTTGAACACACCGACAACTGCGATGGCGATAATGGCATAAGCGAGAAAGAAATATTTCATGATGAAATTGTGTAAGTCGTTATCGATTAAGCAGGCTCCTCCTCGATGAGTTCGATGCTTGCTCCGCCGATTTCCCCGAGGAAATCTTTTGTGCCCTGTGCGGAAAATTTAGGATCACGTGCTTCTAAAGCGATGAAAAATCCATCGTCCGTAGAACGTTCAAATTGCTTACTAGCAAACAACGGGTGATTCAGACGTGGCAATTTCATCAACGCCAGCAAACCAAATAATGTCGTAAAACCAGAGAGCAAAATCGTTAGCTCAAACATGATCGGGAAAAACGCAGGGATGGTGAAAAAGTTCGCGGGCTTCGATTGCACTACTGTTGGGTAAATCACCACTTGTGTGGTGTAGGCTAACAGAAACGCGATGGTCGTGCCCGTCATGCCACCACAGAAAACCATGTAAGGCAGAATGGAGCGTTTCAAGCCCATCGCAGCATCCAATCCGTGAATCGGATAGGGTGAATAGCAATCCCATTTGGAAAATCCTGCATCGCGCACTTTTTCCGCAGCTTTGTAGAGCGCAGAAGCACTCTTGAACTCGGCCAGGTATCCGTAAACTTTTTTGCGTGTCGTACTCACTGTAAGAAAATTGTTAGGGTAATTGGTTAGGCTTGGGAAGTTTCGTGTTTCGGTGCTTCATCAAACTCATATTGATAAGCAGCGATGCTGACCGTGCCATCATCAGGATGCTCGGCTTTGTCGTCAAAATGCGGGTCGGACTCGAGCTTGGTCCATTTCACTTCTGCAATGTTAATGCAGGGAAGGAAGCGCAGGAACAATAAGAACAACATCAAGAACAAACCGATGGTGCCCACAAAAAGAATGATTTCATAAGGGCTAGCCGAGTAGTACTTCCAATCGCCCGGTAACCACATCCGCGACAAGGTGGTGCAGATGATCACAAATCGCTCAAACCACATCCCGCAGTTCACCGCCATACAAACAGCCATGATGATCCACAGATTTTCGCGTGATTTTTTAAACCAGAACACCTGCGGAGAAAGCACGTTGCAGCTCATCATCGCGGC
>CAIRGO010000221.1 GCA_903878115.1 Akkermansiaceae bacterium
AAGCCTGCACCCGATGACGACTCTGTTTGTGACACTGTCACATGGGAAAGGATGCATCCACTACTATCTTCTACAATCGGATTATCAGGATCGTATGCAGCGAAAATCGTAAATGGAATCAGCAGAAGTGGTAATATTCGTTTCATAGTCTGAGAGTGGGAAAAAGTATTAACGTGTAGCGTATTGAAAAGCAGTCGTGAGATTCACGTTTTGTTGGAGTTTAATGGCGAGGGATTTGATCTCTTCCGATTTGCCAAGCAGGCGCAGGGCATTGATGGCAGAAATTCTAACTAAAGTGTGTTCGGACTCATTTTGAATCATTTGCGTCAAAGTGGGCGTGAGCGCAGTCAAATTCCTTTCCCCTGCAATGCGCACCGCAGTCATGCGCAGGGCCATAGCATCTGAGCTAGGCGACTGCTGCAAAATGCTCTCGACGCGCGGCTGAAAAACTAGGCTTGCCACGGCAGATTGTGAAAAATCTGGATGAGGAGAGGGAGGTGCACCCAAGGTATGCAGAGATAAGAGAGCAGAAGAGGCAACCGAGGGTTGCTGTTCCGTCAATTTCCAAAAAGATGCTTCGATCACAGGCCGCAGTTCTGCTAGTTCAGGAGATTTCTCCCAAATGCGACGAAGATGTTGCTGGGAATAATCACGAATCACATCATCACGTTTTGGATCAGAGGCGAGAGCATACAGCACGCTGGCAAATTGCGCACGGGCGTCGGGAAACTGATGTAGTTTGTTACAAAGTTCATGAAAGTAATGAGCATAAGCTCCGTCACTCAGATTACTGGGTCTCGCTTCAAGCAATGAAGAAAGAAGTTTTTCTAATTCGACTTTGCTCAAGTCATCGGGAAGATTTTTCGTGACCGCTACACGAGCTTCGATGCTTAGATCCTCTCCATAGCCGAGTGAATCCATCACATGCTGACGCAAGTGTTCACGGTCATTTTTAACTGCGTCAAACACTGGTTTAGGCAAGGGTAACGCCTGCACCGCAGAGGAATCGCTTCGATGATAGAAAATCTTCCAGCAAATCAAGCAACTAACCAACAAAGCCACAAGTAGGTAAACTTGTGATTTGAGGAAACAGAAAATAGATTTAAATAATTTCATCGTGGCAAAAGCTAGAAAACTTATTCAACAGGAGCGGCATTAGTTTCGTCGTCAGGTGATTCCATGAATGGATTGATCCAGTGGCAAACATAAGGAGTCCCTAATCCAGGGGCTTTTAGGATTTCCAAACTGGCTTCACCATTTTCATTAAAATCAGCGGCAGTGAGCTCATACCAGCTATCACCACTGGCGAAAACTGCATCGGTCACATACAACTGAATCCAGATCGACAAGTCGGATGGAACTTTTCCATCAATTGCGTAAGTCACCCGCACAACACGTGTGCCATCTGGTAACGTCCGTATAACAGAACTGTTCCTTGTGACGGAAGCAGGAGCAAAGTAAAACGATTCCACAGCAGTAGAAGCGACGATGGGGCCGCCATCGTAGAGTCTTGCCAACACCACTGGGTTAGCAGCTAGCGGGGCGGAGGAAGTCACGTTGACGATGCGGTCTTGCCCTGGTTTGCGATCCAAGTCTTTTAGCGTCAAAATGGGATCGGCTTGCAGAAAGAGTTCACGAGGAACGCTAGGGAGATTCCACTTGCGAGTAGAACCAGATGCGACATCGAAAGTCCCCCCAAAATCAGCACTGACGGCAGAAACTGTAATGGTGCGCTGCGCGCTAGCAGACTGATCCGATGATTGAACGATGATCTTGTGTTCGCCAGCTGCGCCAAAGGTGAGAATACTACAGCCATCTGCTTCAACATTTGCTACTTTCTCCCCATCGCAGGAGATCAAATAGGAAGATTTTTCACCCTCAGATTGCGCCCTAACTTTGAGAGAGTCACCGACGCGTACGATTAACTTAGGGGGACATGACAGTAGATCAGTTTCAAGCCACTCGATGTCCAATGTTTGATTCAGTGTGCCCCCCTCAAATGTGGCCTGGAGTGCGGTTTTTTTCATTTTATCCAAGGGCACGTTTGCATACCAGCCACTAGCAATTCCTGAGCGGAGTTTAATTTCCTCATCGGAGACTTTAAGCGAAACATCGCCAGCAAAGCGTGCAAAGCCTTCGATGCACGCGGGGGAGGTCGCGGATGATAGCGTTGCGGCATTGACGCTGTTATTACGAAGCAGGATGTTTTCCAACCAATCAACAACGCCGTTACCGTCTTTGTCCTCCCCGTCGTGGCGAAGGAGTTTGACTGATTGAAGCACTAGGCTGCTGCCAGCTCGCAAATTACGATTGTTGACAGTGAAGGTGTGCTTGCCCGCAGAGAGCCATGGAGTCATCCATGAAAAAGTGGCTTTGCTTGTGGAAGCAGAAGCACTCCCGATTGTCACCCCATTAACCTCAGCAAGGAAAGGTATGGGTGGGTTGTAGCTGGTTGCGGAAACAGATGCGGCTACGATTTCAAGGATGCAGATACCAGGTTTTTCTACTTCAAATTCAAAACTAAGACTACCTCGACGGCTGACTGACTTAAGAGATCCGTCTTTGGCGCTCATCCACGACATAGGAGTCGGAAATATTGCCGATGTTAGCGGAAAGCTTTGCAATTCGACTGGTGGAATGGTGTCTTTGACAAGTGGATTGGTCTTGTAGGTGTGAAGTTCATCGTAATCGGAAATGCCATCGCCATCAGTATCGAGATTGTTAGGATTGGTGCCTAGTGCAAGTTCTTCTGCATTGGTGTAGCGATCTCGGTCTGGATCACCTTGGGGGCCGTGGTCGCCACGGGGTTCGGTGGCATCGAGACCGTAGCGGGTTTCCCAGTCGTCGGGCAAGTCGTCATCGTCTTGATCGTTCGGGTCGCGGAAGAAGGCGACGAGGTTATCGGAAGAGATGAGTTTGAATGTTTTTTCTCCGGGTTGTTTCCAGCCGATGGAGAAAAAGTCATCGGTGTGCTCAAATGCACCACGACCGTAGATGGCCTCGATGTAATAGATTTCGCCAGCTTTCAGGTGGATGGCCGCGGACATTTGATCACTACGACTTTCCCAATCGCGGAAGTGTGTTTGATAATTAAAGGAGGCAATGAGTCGGCGATTGAATTTCGATTTATCGGGGCTGAGGAAAAGCTCGCCAACATCGCGCCCGGCAATGGAGAAGAAATAATCGCCAGTCACGGGAGCTACGATCTGGGCGCGAAGCCTTGCTCCGAAGTTAGTGCCCTGGTTGCGCGGTGCGTCAAGTGAATCACGCCACTCGCGGTGAGATGGCTTGAGAGGAAAGCGGAGATCTTCTAACATGGCCTGCGCGACGCCATCGCGGTTCTTATGGGCGGTAATCAAACCTTCTTTATTATACCAGCCTTCCCAGAGTGCTAGGCCGGGTTTGCCATTCACATCAGCAATCGCGGGATCGAGAGCGCGCTGAAACTCACGGAAATTTTCGAGTCCATCGCCATCAGGGTCACCCCACGCACCGTTTTTTCCAACAGGATTGGATGCATCAAGATGGTGGAGTTTTTCCCACTCATCGGGGAGGTCATCATCGTCACTATCGCGAGGATCGGGCTGATAAGGACTGAAAAATTCTGGAGCAATCACAGATGCCTTGCGACCAGGGCGAGTCCACGCGACGCTGCCATGGTCAATCTGGTTCTCCTGTTTTTTTCCATTTACTCCGCGTTTGTAGATCACCTCAATGTAGTATTTTTTTCCTCGTGTGAGACGAACGGGGCCGCTGTGCAGTGCATCACCCTTGGTAAACGAACGCCAATTGGTGCCTACTTCTACACGGGAAACTATGCGTTTGGTGAACTTGTCATCGGACTCGCCAAGATAGAGAATGGCGGCATTGTTGCCGGAAATGGAAAATGAGAAGTTGCCATCTTCCGGAGCTGTCAGGTAGCCACGAATGCGGAGTCCATAATTATCGCCTTCTCGGCTGAAATCAAAGTTGTCGATTTGGGTGGTGGCGCTTGGGTGATTAGGAAAATTAGCATGGTTAACGAGGGCTTCGATGTGCTGCCCTGCCACTTCTGTCCAAGACTGACAGGTGAGCATGCCGATGTTTATAGGTAAATCAGATGCTTTGAGTGGATTCGTGCCAGCGAGCCATTCGGCACGATTGGTAGCGCCATCAAAATCGGGATCAGCCTCACAATGTCGCATGCTAGGGGATACCTTGTCGGCGAGCAATCCGACGCTGCGCTGCCAATCATCGGGCAGACCATCGTCGTCGACATCTGTGGGGCTAGGTTGCCAACAAGCGAGATTTTTTGCGGTGATGCGTTCCGTCTTGTCTGAACCTGGAACCACCCAAGAAACGGCGCAGAGATCGATACCAGTATCTTGTTTGTAGAGAACTTCGATGTAATATTTCTGGTCGGCTTTTAGGGTGATGGTGGCGGATTGCTCAGGGTGAATGGGTAATAATTCGCCCTTTTCGTTACGACGAGTTAATCCAGAACGTTGATCAGCGCTGGCGATCATGCGCTTGGTTTCCCAGTGTTCGTCAGTGCCTAACCAGAGTTCAGTGCTGTCATCGGCGGATACTTTGAACGTGTATTCGCCATTGAGAGGGGCGACAAGAAGTCCGCGAATCCGAGAACCGTAGTGGGCACCGTTGCCAGTGGGGATGACAAGTCGATCAAGGTAACGGATTTCCCGCGAGCCAGAAGGGAAATGGGGAGCGCGTCGTAGATCGAAAACGTATTGCCCAGGAATATCGCGCCAGAGTTCCCATAGAACAAGACCATCAGCACCTTTGCCGTCAGGCTTGAGAGGATTTAAGTTCTGGCGTTGTTCTTGCCAGTTGAGCAGACCGTCTTTATCGGGGTCGCCCCAAGGACTGTCAGGGCCCGTTGACTTATCAAGATTGAGACCGTTGCGTTTTTTCCACGAATCTTTTAGTCCAGTGTCCAAGCGATCATCAGGCTTAGAGCTGCGGGGTTGAAGTGCGTCTGCGGGAACAAGTTGGCGGGCGAGCTTTATCGCAGGACCTTTGGTTACAGGATCATAGTCTTTTACTTCCCAGTCGATGGACACAGCCGATTTCCCCATAGTCCACAATTCAAAGCGGCGAGGCACACCCTGATCGAAGTGTGTGCGACCATTACGTTTTATCGGATTTCCCGAAGTCTGTGCGAGTCTCCATTCCCCAGTGGCGTCGTCACAGATCCATAATTCCGTCTCGTCAGGGCGGACGGTAGGGCTCTGCCCCGGAGCATGAATCAAAAATGCGAAGTCACCAGTAATCGGTGCCGTGATCACACCAGTCACTCTAATCATTGTCGTCTTTTCGCGGGAAGGAATAGCAAGACCTTTTAGCTCGAAGGTAGAAGGCTCGCCAGTGGGCAGCTTGGCGCGCTGCTGCTCGAAGATGACTTTGGGATGGACTTTGTTAGATATTTCATACGGCAAAACTTCGGCCGATATAACAACAGAGGAAGATGTTTCTTTTTCTGGAGATTGCGCATTAGTAGGGCTAATAGCAGCTACTAGCAATGCGCAGAATGGGAGAATTTGTGAAAATGTCTTCATGATATGATGCTGCCTGTTGTTTGATACGCTATAGAAACTAGTTCCATGAGACGCTATTAAACAATTTGGCTACGGAAGTAAATCATAAAAAATAAAAAATGTTAGATCGCTCGCAAATTTTCACAAAAACAATAAATCGGCAGCGTTTTAGGTGTATTCATCAAGAATTTGGCAGAAGCCTGTGGAGCGCTTCACTCCAGTCGAATAGCATGCCTTAATAGGGTGAATGAATGCGTTAAATTGACTACAGCGTCATAAATGAGAAATTCATGTGAATCCTTTAAAATGCGGTCTATCGGACTGGGCAGCGGTCTTTTCATAAAAACCTTTCCCCTTGCTCATTTGTGCTTTATGATGTCGCGGCTCTGTGGAAAGGTAGTTTTACTCAATTACCACAACACAGTTACGCATACTAGCCCAGTGTTGCCCGCTACGGGGCTACCTTGAGGAAAAATCCCCCCACAAAAAAATCTGCCGCACCCGCAGGGTGCAAGTACTCACAGCGGGAATAGAGAAAATAGATAAAACTCGTGGACCTCAATCACAAAAAATGACATTACCACTAGTAATATTTTCGATGCTACGGATGTGAAATTTGCAGAGATAGAAAATATTTATTAACCTAACAGTAATTACAAATGTTGCCTTGCGTGTCCTCCAGAGATGCCCCCAGAAAAGCCCTTTTTTTGCGGGCGAGAGATTGTTGTTGTTTTGCGCATTCGCAAGTTGCGCCATACGGCTTCATTTTGGTAGTCACCGCGGTCGTGTCGTACTGTTTGAATCCACGAGGCCAAGGTTTGGATTTTGATTCCGTGTTGGAGCGCAAATGCCTGAGTGTTGAGCCACTTTTATCCTTGACTCACCTTACCTGTTGCACTACATATAGAATTATAGCGTTATACCAACTATTTTGGCGAAACATAAATACGACCTCCGCCATGAATTCAACAATTTATCCCCACCAAGGAACACAGCCCTAGAATCAAAACAACAATCCAAGTATCAACCCAATGCAAAGTCCTCAACTAACACGACCCAAACAGCCCGCTCAACTGCCAAAACA
>CAIRGO010000222.1 GCA_903878115.1 Akkermansiaceae bacterium
AGGGCGGGTTTCGAGCCAACAGCGACCGAAAATCTCCTGACGACAGGAGATTTGGCGGCACGGGAATCGAGATCGCCAGTGAGCACCAATTGTCGTTCCGGAACGAGATTCAACCCGTGTTTGGCCTGACGGCAGGACAAATGCCACGCATCCTCCCTGACTCTATCGCCGCGGGAACTTTCGTCTCGGAACAAAAGTTCATTGCGTAATGGACTTTCTGGCCGGCCATGAAATCCATCCTATCCAATGATTGTTCTACCGGCAGAACAAATCCCTGAATTGTGTTTACGTAAACACAAAAGGTGTGACCGCTCACACCTTTGCTCTCCGCATGCGGGTCCCGTGCACAGCCGTGAGTGATCACGGATTTTCCCCGTAGCCAAATCTCATGTCGCAATAAAATTTGTTTTCCGGCGAGGAGTGCTGGTTGACACGGCGAAACGGGCATGTCCTCGCAATCCACCACCATGTCTTGTCGTGAGCAGCTGCTCACGGATATTGAAGCCTGCGAATACCTTCGCATCCGCAACCGGCAACTTTACGCCTGGCGCATGCTGGGTCTGATCCCGTTCATCCGCATCGGCCGCGCCATTCGCTACCGCCAGCGCGACCTTGATGCCGCCATCGACCGGATGACCATCAATCCCATCAAGCCGGTCGCCACCGACGGTCAAACCTCCAACCCCGTCCACGGCCATGACTTGGTTTGATCAAGACGGAAGGTCCGCCGCCGTGGATACGACTCATCCCGGTGGCGTCAACGATTCGTCGGTTTTTCCCCTCAACGCCCAATCCTGAATTCACTACCATGCCCAAATACAAATCAACTACGGTCGCCTTACCACTGCCCAAGCGCACCCTTGATTACCTGGAAAACGGCGCACCGGAGGGATCGCGCAACGCCGAGTTGTTCGACGCTACCTGTCAGTTGCGGGATGCCGGCCAATCCATCACCGATGCCGAGTCGTGCTTGCTCAAGCGTGCCCTCAGCGATGGCTTGAGTGATGCGGAAGCACGGCAGACGATTCGCTCGGTATTCAGCTCCGTGGCTCGTGAACCGCTGGCAATAACGCCCGGACATCGTGACGCCCGAGAGCGGGCGCGGCATGTCACCGGGCCTCCTGAGGCGATTGACGGAGGATTCCTGCGTCTCCTTGAAACGTGCTTCCAGCCCGATGAATTCGTAGCGATCTCCCCGGCAGCGGAGTCCGACGAAGGTGAAATCGCACCGCGTCGTGGCGTGACGCTCACGGCCTCCGAGTGGAAATCGAAAGTCGAAGCCAAAGGCGGCATTGATCGCGTCTTCAGCACGAAGCTCGGGCTATTCCTCAGAATCAATCCGATGACCAAGGGCGGGGCGAAGAACGAGGATGTCACCGCGTTCCGCCATGTGCTGGTCGAGTTCGACCGTGATGAGGCCGGCAAGCCGATTCCCAAGGAAGAACAATACCATGCGGTCATTGCCAGCGGCATGCCGGTCGCCGCACTGATCGACTCTGGCAACAAGAGTCTGCAC
>CAIRGO010000223.1 GCA_903878115.1 Akkermansiaceae bacterium
CTCATTGAAAGCAGATCTTCTAAAAATTCCTTCATTACATAATTTGATTCCGCGAGTGAGGTTCGGTTGGTTCGTCTCATTCCCCGAAATTGAATTTGACGTAGATTCCGTTGAATGGTCGAAAGAGATCATTTCAGACATTCGTACATGTTCATCACCATCACTACTTTCCTTCAAACTAAAACACATGTTGGACTACTACAGAAGCAAGTTCCCCACTAAAAAAACTCTGACCCGAGATGACATCGAGGACTTACTCGTTCATATGCGGCCAAAATTTGATCGAATACCAAAGTTGGGCGATGTCGCTGTTCACTTGCTAGGTGAATCTTTCGCTCTCACCCAAGAGCAATACCTATTTCTCGACGCAGTGTTTGCGAATCCAAAAATCATCTGTAACGGCGGTGCCGGCACCGGTAAGTCATTCATTGCTCTTGAAGCTGCGAGAAGAATGTATGCGTTAGATAAATCAGTAGTTTTCACAACTAAGAGCGAAACTCTTCTTGCGTATTTGAAAAACCAACCCGGCGTTGAAGGTATCGATTTTGTTCCTTGGAACAACATTCGGACACTCTCACCTGTTGACTACTTAGTTATTGATGAGGCACAAGATGTGATGGACGATGATGCGCCAAAAATCCTCGACTCCGCCGTCAAAGGTGGTGGGGTTAACGGATCGTGGTTGATTTGCATGGATCGGAATTCCCAATCGAATCTGATTGGGACATACAGCAAATCTGCAATGGAACGTATCGAAAATTTCAAGTCAATTTCTGTAAACATTCCTGTGAATTGCAGAAACACATTGTTGATTTTGAATCAAACTAAATGGGCCACGGGGGCTGACATGGGGATACGAGGAATCGGCGATGGCCCCACAGTAACTTGGCAGCCCGTAAATGACATCAAATCAGAAGCGGCACTGTTGGAAAGCCACCTCAAAAAACTGCTAATGGAAGAACGTCTCGAACCAAAACAGATAACGGTTTTGGTTCTTAATGAGAAACACAATGCATTGAACCATGTTTCAGAACAGTTAAGAAACCGAGTTAAGGAAGTTAACACGGCTTTGATCGAGAATTGGAACGGCAGACCAATTACTTGGAGCAGCGTTCCAGCGTTTAAAGGTCTTGAAAACATAGCTATCTGCGTTATCGGTGGACGTGAACTAAACGATTTGCGTAGTCCCATAAATTCCTTGTACGTTGCAATGAGTCGTGCCCAAGCGTTTCTATGGATTGCCACAACCCAGGAGCTGGGAGAACTAGTAAAGAAAAGTTCAGGGGGAAATATTGAGTAACCAGTCGCTTGGAAGAGATGAAATTGTCTCTTTTCTTACTTCGCATCTTGTCGGACCACATCTAGGAAATTTAGAGTCCATCGAACATAAGCCATCTCGCTACTACACAGCAGGGGTTCTCTTTCCGCGTGATCTAACTGAAGCAGATGGCGATATCCCAGACGATGCAAGTGGCGAAGTCGAAGAAGATGATCCGATCCCAATGAGCGGGCAAAGACAGCCAAGCTGTCTTGGACTGACATTTTCCACTTCTAGCTCATCAGTTAAGTGCGTTGTCTCTGCCGCGATGTACAAGGAATCGAATAAGTCATGGATTCGTCAACCGTTTGAAGACGAGACAATCAATCTCAGCAGAACAAATGACAAGGTACAGATATTTCAAAACAAGGCACTTCTACATTCCCGGTGGCGAAATGAGTCCAATGGTAGGACAACAGTAACTGTTGCAATCGTAAACGAAATTCCGAAAAGCGATGAATTTGATCCAGATAGCGAATGTCTTTTTCAGGTTCAGTTTTCGTGTACACCAATTGACGGAACATTCACTCCATACGATGATCGTATTGATTATTTCAAGAGTGATGAAGAACACGAACTTGATTTTCAATATCGAAATGAAAAAACCTACGCGGTAGGACATGGTTGCGCAGCGCATTGGGACCTAAAGGACTTTAGAGTCCAGACAGTATCCACAAAAAGTATTCCAACTCATGAAGTCCCAATTATTTTGCCCGCAGAATTCAAAGATGGTTTTACGGACGTCTACAAGCTCGCTCATTCAACTCAAGATGAAATTTCTTTTCTATATGAATTGA
>CAIRGO010000224.1 GCA_903878115.1 Akkermansiaceae bacterium
CCCGCAGAGATTGCCACCGCGCGCGAAACGGCCAAAAAACATCTCACGAAAAAATAACATTGTTAGGCTATCAACGTGGCAGCCATGTCTAGCCACCCAACCCACTGCGTCGATACGTAGCGTCCCTATTTCGTCCTTTACAGAATCGCGAACCAAGAGTGCAATCCATCGATCACCCAGCACATCGCGCTAGGATCATGGAGAACGTTGTACTTTTTTGAGGAGTAAATTTCCAAGAAATATCCTTGACATGCCACATTTACCTGAAAAAGTGAAAACCTACGAAGTTCGTAATGCCTATTACTTATTTTTTATTACCCATCTAACAAAACCACAGATATGAAAGCAAAAAAATACAATCAATTCCTCATCGCCGCACTGCTCGCCGTACAGTCAGCGCACGCACAGACATCGCTAACATGGAACGGCGGCGCTACCGATGACAACTGGAGCAACGCCGCAAATTGGGGAGGGACTGCACCGATCAGCAACGAGATCTTTAACTTCGCGGGAAGCACTCGACTTAGCCCAGTCAATGACATCGTGGGCTACAACGGCTATCGCATCTTCTTCAATACCGGCGCCTCGGGATTCACTCTTAGCGGTAATGCATTGACGCTTTTTGATTTTGGTGGGGCGGCTCCTAAAATCGAAAACAATTCCGCTAATCTCCAGACGATTAACAACAACATCACACTTCAAGGCGCGGCGGGGTCTGGCGTCGAGATCAATCCCGTCGATGAAAGCCTCGTCTTCGGCGGCACCATCTCGCTCTCAACAGCAGGAAATAGCACGCTGAAAATCTTTGGGAACAACAACAAAGACGTCACCTTCAACGGAATCATTAGCGAAGCTGGCAGTAATGGACTTTCGCTTCTCGGATCTTCCAACGTCATTTTTGGCGCAGCCAATACCTACACTGGCACCACATTGGTCGATTTCGGGACGCTACGTTTGGCGAGTGGTGGCTCGATCACCACCTCTGACATCCAGGTCGGCATCGGTGCAACCTTCGATGTAAATGGTCAGACAACCACGGTGAAATCCATCTCCGAGCAGGGTATTGCCGACGGAGGCTCGATCAAACTCGGCAGCGGTAGCCTCACGGTGAACAATGCTGGTGCTGGCACAAAGTTTTTCAACAACCTCGGCATCATCGGCGATACTGGCAACTTCACCCTCAACAGTATAGACAGCACTTTGAACCTTTACGGTGCCTCGCTTTACACAGGCACTACCACCGTCCAGGCCGGCACGCTCAATCTGCAAGCGACCGCTACTCTGGCTTCCAGCGCAATCGTGGTTTCCGGCGGCACGTTGAGCGCAGGCGGGAATAATCTACTGGCAGATACCGCCACAGTTACAGTCAGCGGTGGCACGCTGGCGCTCTCAACGTTCAGCGACACGGTCGGAGCCGTGACCCTCACCGGTGGTAGCATCACCGGCACGGGCGCAATCCTCACCGGTAGCTCCTACACTCTGGAAAGCGGTTCGGTCAGCGCAATCCTTGCTGGCAGCGGAACAGTCACCAAAACCACCGGCGGCATCGTTACTCTCTCTGGCGCAAACACCTTCACCGGGCAACTGAGCGTGAGCAACGGCACCCTAGTGGCCAATACCAATGTCAACGCGCTCGGGACGGGCGCGGCCACCTTGGTCCTCAATGCCGGCAGCGCGCTCGTCTTCGATGCGGGCGTCGCCCAAAACTTCGCTCGCAACACGACGATCACCGGAGACACCCGGATCTCC
>CAIRGO010000225.1 GCA_903878115.1 Akkermansiaceae bacterium
CGAGTTGGAACAAAAGCTTTATGATACACTTCGATCACTCTTACAAGATCCTGACACCGTCAAATCAGTCTGCGCAAACCGCTCCTATAACGGCACTTAGTTTTGGCAAATAGTATAACGAAAACATGCTTAATGCCGTGCCATTCAGGCCTGACCCCATTTACCATTTACCCCCATTTACCCATTTATGAGTTTAGGGGGCTTGAAACTTCGTCTAGGCTCGATAATATAAGCCCCCCGGAACAGCCGTTGTGGCTGGACCGGAGGGGCGGATGAGTCAATTGATTGGATCGCCTTGCAGATTGAGAAAGGCGCGGTAAAACCGTTTTGTACCGGTGGCCTGCGCGGCGGGATGAACGAAGGACCACACCTCAGTATTAGGAGTCGTCGTGGTAACGGTGGTCCAAGTTTTGAGGTCCGTACTAGTTTGAATAGTTACGGGAATATTCGGGGTGGTTCTCAGCATTAGTGTCACTTCGCCTACGGGTGTCCGCGCGATGCTGGTAATCTTCAGTGTGTCGGTAACTGTCAGCACCGCGTCCATCTCTGCCAGCGCTGCGTTCATCGCCGCCGTCACTCCAGCAGGATTGGTCGCGGCATTTATCGCTGCCTGGCCATTTGTCAGGGCGGTTTGCATCACGGTCCAGTTCGCGGCAGTGTAGTAATTCTCCGCCAGGTAGTTTGCCTGCGTCGCCGCGAGTTCTGCTAGAGCCGCCGCTTTGGTTGCGGCCAGCGTTTCGGCAATCGTCGGCACCGCGTCCATTGCGGCTATAGCGGCGTCTCTCGCCAATACTACTCCTGCCGGATCGGGCGCGGCATTGATCGTTAGGTTACCAGCCGTCCGGGCGGCTAGCAATGCCGTCCAGTTCTCGGATGTGTAGTAGTTTTCTTCCAGATAGATCGCTAGTGTGGAGGTAAGGTCGTTCAGCGCTCCGGTCTTTGCCGTCACCATGGTTTCAGTAAACGTTGGCAACGCATCCAACGCCGCCGCTGCCGCGTTTTTCGCCGTCGTGACAGCTGCCAAATCGGTTGCCGCATAGATCGCGATTTGGCCATTCGTGTTGGCGGCTTGCAGAGCTACCCAGCTCTCGGCGGTGTAGTTCGCTTGCAGATAGGTCGCCTGCACTGACGCCAAGTCGGCGAGCGCTACCACCTTGGCAGCCGCTAGCGTTTCGGCAATCGTTGCTACCACGTCCATCGCGGCCAGCGCCGAGTTTTTGGCCGTCGCTACGCCTGCTAGATCGGTTGCGGTGTTAATCGCTGCGTCACCATTGGTCTTGGCGCTTGTAAGCGTCGTCCAATTCTCGGCGGTGTAGCTCGCTTGCCCATAGGTACCCATCGTCGTAGCGATGACTGCCAGTGCTGCCACCTTAGCCTCCGCCAGTGTTTCGGCTATCGTTGGCACGGCATCCATCGCGGCCAATGCCACAGCCCTCGCAGCCGCCACGCCTGCGGGTGTTGTGGCTGCATTGATTGCTGTGTCGCCATCCGTCTTGGCGGTTTGGACTGCCATCCAGTTCTCGGCGGTGTAGTAGTTGGCTAACAGATAGGTCACCAACTGCGACGTCAAGTCTGCTCTCGCTGCTACCTTGATCGCTGGTAAGGTTTCGGCCAGACCGAGGTCCATACCGAGGTGGGTGTAACCGCCGTGAACTTCAAATTCTGTCGAATAAACGAATTCGCTAACATCGCCGTAAGCACTATCGCTGTCCAGCGCGTCATCGCCACCCAGGTTGGCTGTAGTAATGCGGTAATCGTTGGTGACGTTGGAAAGATCCCAGCATACCATTAAGGTGCCCGGCTGCACACCCTCGAACAAATAGTTTCCGTTAGCATCAGTAACTGTGCTCGCCACAACAATCGGAGGGGGAAATCCCACGGGAGGAGTTCCAGTTACGGCAGAAACTGTCGTGGCTAATGCGACCGTGCCGGCAGCCGAGCCCGCAAGCGCTCTACCGCTGATGGTGGTGGAAGCACCAAAGGAGATCGCAGCGCCACCGAGGATATTTCCCTTCATGTTCGTATTTGCACCCAAAGAAACCGCGCCTTCCACGATCCAAAACACATTCGCACTTTTTGCCTGATTTGTGAGAATCACATTTCCTGTTGACGCTGTCGTGCCAAAGGCTCCGACGATTTGGATAATAAAAACAGCCTCAGGATCACTATCGCCATCCAGAGTCATGGGGGTGGCCAAGCTAGCCGCCGCGCCGATTTTATAAACACCGGGAGTTAAAGTCAAACCACCCATTTCATGAGCTGCCGCGGACAAGAGAACATCGTGTTTACGATTTTTCCCATTATTGTAGGCGGTAGCGAAATCGGCTAAAGCGGTCATAGCAGCCGCGTGACCGGTGGAGTAAATGGTTCCTGTCGCGGTGATCGCTGGGGCGATGGCACCCGTACCCGAGCCCACATGTCCCGTCACATTGCCAGAACCAGAAATAGCTCCACCTGCCAGTGCGCCGAAATTGGCAACAGTGCCAAGCTCGATGGCTGTTTTTTCTAACACAAGCTGCAGCAAGGATACTGGCACGTTAGAGAAGCCGGTGGTTTCCGAGGCATCTTGAATGCCGTCGATGTCCGCATCGAACCAGATTCGGTCACCGACGGTGGAAGGATGCACCGGCACAGTAATGGCAGTGGCCATGCCGATGGCACCGGCAGGCGCACCCGCCAGAAGGCGTCCGTTGATGGTGGTGGAAGCACCAAAGGAGATCGCAGCATTGCCGAGAATATTTCCTTTCATGTTCGTATTTGCCCCCATGGAAACAGCTCCTTCTACGATCCAAAAAATATTCGCACTTTGCGCACCATTCGTTAAAATCACATTACCTACGGATGCAGTGGCACTTAATGCTCCTTCAATTTGGATGATGAAAACCGCATCAGGGTTTCCTTGCGCATTCAGAGTCACCGGGGAGCTTAAAGTAGCCGCAGCGCCGATCTTACTGACTCCGGGAATGATGGTCGTTCCGCCAAAATCATACGCCGCTCCGGACAATATGAAATCAGCGGTTCGATTTTTCCCATCGTTGTAAGCGGCAGTAAAATGGGTCAAAGCGGTGGTAACAACGGCATTACCCGTGGGATAAATGGTTCCTGACGACGTGATCGCGGGAGCGATGGCTCCCGAACCTGACCCCACATCTCCGGTTACATTACCGGTTCCCGTAATAGCACCCTCGGCCAGAGCGCCGAAATCGGCAGCAGTGCCAAGGTCAATTGTCGCCGCGGCAAATAAGTTTCCGCAAGGGACGGCCACGGTCATTGCGAGGACAAGACTACGGAACATGCGTCGCGCTTTTGAGAGCGCTTGCCAACCGTAGTTGTCTGCCACGAGGTCGCTAATACTCTCATGTTGGTCATCGAAATAAAATTCTCTCACTCCGCCAATTTCGCCGTCGAAGCTATCCAGTTTGTATCCCTCTAGTGTTTTCGTTTTTAGTAACATAATCGTGTTTTCCGTTCTACTTTTTGTTCGCCGCCGGAGATGCCGGTGGTTTCACGTTTGGCGCTCGCCATCGCTGATGATGCTCTGGCACGGACTCTTTCGCAATGGGGTAAAACCCTACCATTGCGGCATTCATATCGTGCGCTTGCTTACGAGCGTGATGGCAGCATTACCGATCTTGACCAAGCACCTTTAGTTTTGTGAATTGGTTTGCCTTATTCTTCTGTAGCCCGCCATTACACCATGAAGCTCCATATCCGCGTCAGTCCGAATGCCAAACAAAGTGCCATCGTTGGTTGGGAAAGCCATCCGCTGCATGGAAAAATCTTGCGCCTACGCATCGCCGCACCACCCGCAGATGGCAAAGCAAACGACGCCATCGTCGCCTTCATCGCAAAAACCTTAGGCCTAGCGAAATCTTCCGTCATCCTCGACAAAGGAACAACCTCACGAGAAAAAACCCTCATCCTCCCCGACCATTGCACCCTGCCCGAGCAATGGTGAAGAATGCCGTATCTTGCACACGAGTTGTCGTCATGGCGCTATGTTCTTCAGTGGTGTCACAGATGGCCTGCCAAAATCTTAGGATTGCCACGGCGTTAGAAATACGGCATAGTCAACAAGCAGCACGAATGGAAGGAATTTGAAAACCAATGAAATCAGTCAAAAACACTGCGACAATTTCAAGTTAAACAAGGTGCTGTAAAGGCAGTCTATTTGCACTAAAATGAACTGGGATAAATGATATGAATAAGC
>CAIRGO010000226.1 GCA_903878115.1 Akkermansiaceae bacterium
CATCCAGCAGTGGGATGACTTCATGGCGCATGCGATTTCGCGCAGCAAAAGGTTCGTTGTTCGAGGCGTCTTCTCGCCACGAGAAATTGTTTTTTGTTAGATAATCGCGTAGCTCTGACCGACGCGTCATCAGCAAGGGTCGCGCGACTACCATCGATTTTCCTGCCATCGTCAGGGTTTGTTCTGGACGCATCATTTTGAGTCCATGTGATCCTCGGCACAGATTCCACAGTGCGGTTTCCGCCTGATCATCGGCGTGATGAGCTAAGATGATGCGCGGGCAGCGTTGTTCTTTGGCGCATTGGGAAAAAAAGGCGTGACGTGCATTGCGGGCCGCAGTTTCTAACGAAATGTTAGATTCTTTAGCGAGCGCGGCAACATTGACGCGAGTCGATCGAAATGGCAGCGCCAGCGACGAGCAGAGTTTTTTGACAAACAGTTCATCGGCATCAGATTCTTTTTTACGCAGGCAGTGATTGACGTGACAGACGACGAGTTTTTGATAGCCCGCCTGATGCAAAAGATGCAACAAGGCGATAGAATCCGCGCCACCGGAAACACCTACGAGGTATTTTTTCCTGTGGGGAATGAGGTTGCGGATGTGGGCAATTAGTGGCATGCTCGGCGCCGAGCATATCTGCATTGCTTTTCCGCGACAACTATCATTTGCTTCGAGAACTCACCGATGACTGATTTTATTTTACATGAACGATTGGCGCGCGGCAGTGCGGATTTAGGGCGGCATGGTATTTGTCGTGTGATGTTGAAAAACCAGGCGCATTTTCCATGGATTTTGTTAGTGCCTGAAGTCGCTGCCGAGGTCAAAGATCTGCACCAACTATCAGAGGAAGATTATCTCATCGTCTGCGCGAGTATTCGCTATTTTTCACAGTGGATGGAGGATCATTTGCCGATAGAAAAAATCAACGTAGCGGCGATTGGCAACCAAGTTCCGCAATTGCATATTCACATTGTAGGGCGTCGGCATGACGACATCGCCTGGCCCGGCGTGGTATGGTCGTGCAATGAAAAACAATCCTACGCCGATGACGAATGGATTCTCCTGCAGGAAAAATTGCGTGCCGCGATCAATGGGAATACATCATGCTGATCGCCTTTCACAAACCCTATGATGTGCTCTCGCAGTTTACGCGTGAGCTGCCTGAGCATAAAACGCTTGCTGATTTTGGCTTGCCAAAAAATGTCTATGCCATCGGGCGATTGGATCGCGATTCCGAAGGGCTGTTGTTATTGAGCGATGAAAAACCGTTAGTTGATCGGCTATTGCATCCTCGGCATGAGCATCCACGCACCTATCAAGTGCAATGCGAGGGCCTAGCTAACGAAAAACAATTGCAGACATTGCAAAATGGCAGCTTGGTGATTCAAGGGCATAGAGTGGCGAAGACCACTGCCATCATTCTCACAGAAGAGCCCGCTTTGCCGCCAAGAAATCCGCCGATTCGTTATCGGGCTACAATTCCTACTTGTTGGTTGCAACTCACTCTCACCGAGGGAAAAAATCGTCAGGTGCGACGCATGACTGCTGCGGTCGGTTTGCCGACTTTGCGCTTGGTGCGGGTGGCGATTGGTGATTTGGTGCTCGCCGATCTTGCTTCCGGAACGTGGCGCGAGTTATCGTTGGCAGATAGGATATTGCTCGGGGTTTGAAATTTTGCTCAATTTGGCTTGGCTTTCCTCGAAAGATCGCTTTGATGGAGCCCGATGTTTAAGACCAGTCAACTCAGTGCAGAACAGCAAGCGATCATTCAACAATGGGCGGAGGAAGGTGCCACCATGTCTGACATTCAACGGAAAATGAACGAGACCTGGGAAATCCGGGTGACTTACATGGACACTAGATTTTTGATTCTTGATTTGGGAATCACGTTGAAACAAGAAGTCAAAGAAGAGCCCAAAAAAGAAGAGGAACCAGCGCTAGTGCCTAACGAAGCAGTGGAAGGCGAAGTCCACACCACGCTCGATGCCATCACCATTCCCGGCATGCTGTTTAGTGGCAAAGTCACATTCAGCGATGGCGCTGGCGGCATGTGGTATGTCGATGACACTGGCCGTCTCGGCTTTGATCCTGATGTTGTTGGCTATCGTCCTACACCTGAAGATATCGCTACTTTCCAACTACAGTTGAAACAATTGGTTCGCTAAAAACTATTGCCAAAAAAATTTGACAAAGCGGCACGGAGAGCCACGTTGTCTTGGAGAGTAATTTTCTAGCAATCAATACTTTTACTACAATCCTCAATTCTTGCCCTACAGACCAGTGAAAACAACCATCCTCGCTCTCCTCGTGATTAGCCTCGTCTCCTGCGACAATAAGGCCGACAAGACCGCCGACGCCAACGTAAAGGAAGTCATCGTCAAGACCGCCGATACCGCCACTGGCAAGAAATACGTCTTCGCCCCCGAGTCGAAGATTGGCTTCACAGGCTCCAAAGTTACCGGTTCGCGCGAAGGCGGCTTCAAGTCCTTCACCGGCCACTTCACCATCAAGGACGGTGCTCCCGTCGGCAACGACCACAAGGTTGTCATCGATATGAGCTCAACCTTCTCCGATGATGAAAGGCTGACCGCCCACCTCAAGTCACAGGACTTCTTCGACGTGAAGCAATTCGCCCAGACCACCTTCGACGTGACTGAACACAAGAAGGACTCCGACACCACCTACACCATCTCCGGCAACTTCAAGCTGCACGGGGTGGAGAAATACATTAGCTTCCCCGCCACCGTCAGCCAGGACGGCGAGACCGTGAAAATCGCGGCGACCTTCGATATCAAGCGGAAGGACTTTGGCATCGTTTACCCTGGCATGGCAAATGACCTCATCCGCGATGAAGTCGTCATCCGCCTCGACCTCGTGGCAAAGCCGGAAGCCTAATTCCATTTCAAAATGATCTGGTTGGCTAACAATTTTCATGACAGGCATCGGTTTCAGAAACGAATGAAAATTGACTGCAAAACACTGTGTTGCGGGATACTCCGACCACCACATGCAGACTTTAAGAGGTTTTTCAGGTCCGACAGGCTGCCAGCATTCCTGAGATTTTTCCTATTTTCCAGCTTCGCCTTCCTTGGCTTGAGCGGCTGTGCGGTTGATTCCATCGGCAAAAGGCGACCCGTTTCCGTCCCCGCGGATTGGAAAAACGCCCATGGTTTCCCGGTGGCCGACCCCAAACGTGACCTCACTCGCTGGTGGAGTCGCTTCAACGACCCCATCTTGACACGCATTATTTCCATCGCTCTCGCGAATAATCCAGACCTCGCCTCGGCTTCCTCCAAGGTGCGGGAATCCCGAGCCCGCCGGACGGCAGTGGCAGCCTCCCTTTTCCCCACACTCAACGGAGGTGCAGTCGCAGGATCGAGCACCACAAGACGGGATGGCTTTGGCAGCGACGGCAGTAGCAACTTCTCCGCCAACCTCATCGCCTCATGGGAAGTCGATCTCTATGGGAAAAACCGCAGCCTGGTGGATGCGGCGTCCGCGCAAGTCGGCGCCAGCGAGGAAAACCTGCACTCCGTCCAAGCCTCACTCGCTTCGGAAGTCGCCGTCGCATACACCAGCCTAAGGGTGAATGAAGCCGCCCTCAAAGTCCTCCGCAGCAACATCACCACCCGCGAGGAAACCAACCGGCTCGCCAGTTGGCGCACTCAGGCGGGCGAAGCGGATTCGCTGGACTCCAGCCAAGCGCTGAGCAGTCTGGAGCAAGCCCGCGCTGCAGTCCCGGCGCTCGAACAATCCATTTCGCAGGCACGCAACCTCCTCGCATTGCTGGCAGGAAAAACCCCCGGCAGCCTCGACGATACGTTGAAATCTGGCAAACAGGCAATTCCGGACCCAGCAGGCAGTCTCGCCGTCGGCATCCCCGCCGACACCCTCCGCCAACGCCCGGACGTGCGTCTTGCCGGCTATCAGCTCCTCGCGGCGGCCGCCAACAACAAGGCTGCGAGCGCTGAACGATTTCCCAGTCTTGATCTAACCGGTTCGCTCGGTGCCAATGCATTGAGCTCTGGAAAAATTTTCAACCCGGAGTCAACCACCGCCGGAATCATCGCCGGCCTCGCCGGGCCGATCTTCAACGCCGGACGCATCCGCGCGAACATCGACGCGAGCAACGAAGTCGAGGAACAAGCGTTCCAGACTTACCGAGCTGCCGTCCTAACAGCCTTGTCCGAAGTTGAGGATGCGCTCATCGCCTGCCGCCGCACAACCGAGCGGCTGGAGACGCTGGAAAAAGCCACCGCCGCCGCCCGCGAGGCATCCACGCTTGCCCAGCAACGCTACGAGTCCGGCGTCACCGACATTCTTACCGTCCTCGATGCTCAACGCTCGCTCCTCAATCTCGAAGCCAGCTTGTTCAACGCCCGCGCCGACCGGACGAACTCATACATCCAGCTCTACAAAGCACTCGGCGGCGGTTGGTCGCCCGGCTCTTGAATCCATTTCCCCACATTATAGAATGACATCCAACGATTCATCAGAAGATCTCGCCACCATCATACGCAGCGGAGCCTCGCGCCCGGTGAGAAAATGGATATTCATCGGGATTATCGTGTCCCTGATCGGCGCTGGTATTTGGTATTACTTTCAGGCGGGCAACCGGAATGGTGAAACAAAAGCGGACTATCAGACGGAGAACTCGAAGATCGGCCGCATCGCTCTCATCGTCACCGCTGCTGGGAGTTTAACGCCAACCAATCAGGTAGTCATCGGTTCAGAACTTTCTGGCACGGTCAATGAGGTATATGTGGACACCAACGACATGGTGAAGAAAAACCAACCGCTCGCCAAACTCGATACCACCAAACTCACCCAGCAAACCGAACGCCTCCGCGCCGCCCTTTTGATCGCCAAAGCCAGAGTGAATCAAGTTCAAGCTACTCTAACAGAAAATAAGGCGGCGCTCGCACGGCAGGAGGAACTCCTCAGCATCAGCAACGGAAAAACTCCCTCGCGTGCCGTGATGGACACTTCTCGTGCCGCCGTCGCGCGGGCGGAGGCGGATACGGAGAGCGCCAGAGCCGCCGTGGCTGGGGCCGAGGCGGATATCAAATCCTTGGACCGCGACATGCAACTGGCCACGATTATCGCGCCTGTCGACGGTATCGTCTTATCTCGCACTGTTGAAGTCGGCCAGACCGTTGCCGCCTCCTTCACAGCGCCTACGCTTTTCACCATCGCCGAGGATTTGAAAAAGATGGAACTGCTCGTCAACGTCTCCGAGGCCGACATTGGTCGCATCGAAGTCGGACAGACCGCGACATTCAGCGTCGATGCCTGGCCCTTACGCAGCTACACCGCGAAGGTCAAGAAGGTGGCGTTCGGAGCGGTTGGAACGGGCGCCACTGCGAAGGAAGGCGCTGCCGCCTCCAATAACGCTGTGACTTACAGCACCGAGCTTGAGGTAAGCAATGAGGATCTCTCCCTCCGGCCCGGCATGACCGCGACTGTGGACATCGCCATCGTGGACAAACCAGACATCCTGGTCGTGCCCAACGCAGCCCTGCGTTTCGATCCCGCGATCGCCGCCGCCATTGGCAAGCCGGACGCAACCAAACGCACCCTCGTCCAGAGCCTTTCCATGGGCGGTGGCAGGCGCTGGGGTGGAGCACCGCCACATAAGGCGGGCTCATCGGATTCTACCCCAAAGGTCTGGGTTCTCAAGAATGGCGAACCTTCGGAAATCCCAGTCACTCCCGGCATCACCGACGGCCGCATCACCGAAATCACCAGTGGTGCGCTGACGGCGGACATGCCCCTCATCATCAGCATCAAGCCGCCGAAAACCGAATGAGTGCTGAAAAGCTCATTCAACTGCGCGGTATCACCAAGCAATACGGCACGGGCGATGCTGCATTTCTCGCGCTATGCGGTGTGGATCTCGACATCCATCGCGGTGAGTTCGTCGCCATCATGGGTCCCAGCGGCTCGGGGAAATCGACACTCATGAACCTGCTGGGCTGCCTCGACACCCCCACGTCCGGCTCTTACCAATTCAAGGGTATTGCCGTGGAAGAACTCAACAAGGACCAGCGCTCGCTGCTCCGACGTCACGCGCTGGGATTCATCTTTCAGGGCTTCAACCTGCTCGCCCGTACCTCGGCCTTGGAAAACGTGGAACTCCCGCTGCTCTATCGCGGCTACTCCAGGAAACAGCGCCATGAGATGGCCCGCGAGGCGCTGGCACAGGTCAGCCTGTCCGACAAGGAACGCAACACCCCGGCCGAGCTTTCCGGCGGTCAACAGCAGCGCGTCGCCATCGCCCGCGCTATCGTCACCAAGCCGGACACCCTTTTCGCCGACGAACCCACCGGCAACCTCGATTCGAAAACCACCGTCGAGATCATGGAACTCCTCCGCACGCTCAACGCGGACCACGGCATTTCCATCATCATGGTGACCCACGAGGACGAGGTCGCAGCCTGCGCACGACGCATCATCAATGTCAGGGATGGGGTGATCTCATCCGATACGGTCAATGAACACACCAAGGAGACGCCATGAACGCCATGTTTTTCAACGCGCTACTCATCGCCATCCGGGAAATCCGGCGGAACCTGACGCGCTCGTTCCTTACCGTGATCGGGATCGTGATCGGTGTTGCCGCCGTGATCACGATGGTCACCCTCGGCCGCGGAGCCACCGAGAGCGTGAAGCAGCAGATTTCAAAGATGGGCAACAACCTGCTCGTCCTACGTCCCGGCCAGGGCTGGGGTAGCAGCGGAGCTCCGCAATTTAGCATGCAGGATGTGGATGCGATCCGCGACCAGATTCCCGGCATCGCGTCGGTGGCCCCCTTTGTTTCCAGCAACTCTTCCATAGTCTACCAGGATCGGAACCGCACGTTTGACGTCCAGGGCACCACGCCCAATTACTTCGCCATCGCGAACTGGAAGGTCGGAACCGGTCGGTTTTTCACGGAGGCCGAGGTGACCGAATCCGCACCGGTCTGCGTCATCGGGGAAACCATCCGCAAGGAACTCTTTGGCGCGGGTGTCGATCCTGTCGGCAGCAAGATCAGGGTGAAAAGCCTGACGCTCGAGGTTGTTGGCGTCACCGGTGCGAAGGGCCAGGGCGGCTTCAGCGACGATCTCGATGACAACGTGATCACTCCCTACACCACCGTCATCCACCGTCTCTCGGGCCGTCAGGGCGGAAGGAATTTCAATCAAGTGATGATCTCGGGCGAGCAAGGCTATCCAACCGCCAACATCGTGGCGGACGTCGCCTCGCTGATGCGTGAGCGCCGTAAGATCACCGCTAACCAGGAGGACAACTTCAATGTCTTCGATTCGCAGCAGCTCGCCGAGGTGATCAGTTCCAGCACCAAGGTGATGACCTCGCTGCTCGGCTGGGTGGCGGCGGTCAGTCTGCTTGTCGGCGGCATCGGCATCATGAACATCATGCTCGTCTCCGTCACCGAACGCACTCGTGAGATCGGCATCCGCCTCGCCATCGGCGCCCGGGCGCGGGAGGTGCTGCTCCAGTTCCTGGTCGAGGCGGTTACGCTTTCCTGCATCGGTGGCGTGACCGGAATCGCTCTCGCCTACGGCCTTTGTTCGCTTGGAGCCGAAAAGGTCGGCGCGCCATTCCTTTTCGACCCAAAGATCAATATCATCGCCTTCATTTTCTCCGCCGGCATCGGTATACTCTTCGGCTTCATGCCGGCCCGCCGCGCCGCCGGACTCAATCCGATCGATGCGCTGAGGCACGAGTGATCCGTTCCGGCCACCGGCTCTTTCAATGGCCCGCATTCGGAAAGGAATCTCATAACATTTGCCTCCTTCAATCCTCAATCCTTGCCCCACAGATTAATGAAAACAACGCCAATAAAATTCCTAGCATTAACCATGCAATCTTAATACCTTAGCTGCATGAACAATCGTCGCCAATTTCTCATCAACTCCACCCAAACTGGACTCGGCCTCGGTGCCCTCGGATTTCTCGGAAAACTCCCCCTGCTGAGAGCCGAGGAAACAACCCTCGCCCCGAGCCGGGTCGCATTCCTTCCAGAAAACGAAAGTCTTGTCCGTCTTCTCGAAGACACCCCGCGCGAGCGCCTGCTGGAAGAAGTTGCCTCTCGCATCAAATCGGGAACCTCCTACCGGGATTGGCTCACTTCGCTGTTCCTGGCCGGGGTGCGCAACATCCAACCACGTCCGGTCGGCTTCAAGTTTCATGCTGTGTTAGTCATCAATTCCGCCCACCTCGCCAGCATCAATGCTCCCGATTCCGATCGCTGGCTTCCGCTGTTCTGGGCCATGGACGCTTTCAAAGCCTCTCAGGCCAGCGACGTCAAGGAAGGCGACTGGACGATGAAACCGGTTGATGAGTCACGCCTGCACACCATAGAAAATGCCGAAACGGAATTCCGCAATGCCATGGAAAACTGGGACGTCGAACGCAGTGATGTCGCCGCCGCAGCTTTCACTCGTTCCGCTGGAGCCCAACAAATTTTTGATCAACTTTGCCATTTGGCAGTCCGTGATTTTCGGGATATCGGCCACAAGATCATTTATGTTGCCAATAGCTGGCGCACCCTACAAACCATCGGATGGCAGCATGCCGAACCCATCGTCCGATCCTTGGCCTATGCCCTCCTTGCTCACGAAGGAGAGAACCCTGCCAAAAGGGACGCCGCCGCCGATCAGCCCGGGCGATGGAATAACGAAAAGCTGACCACGATCCGCGACGGGTGGACCGTTGGCAAAACTGATCCTGCCGTTTCCCGTCAGTTGCTTTCCGGGCTGCGTACGCAGGGTTGGCAGGATATTGCGTCCCAAGTCATTACCCTGCTCAATCAGGGATATGCGCCTTCCGTGATCTGGGATGCGCTTTTTTCCTTTGGCGCGGAAATGTTGATGAAAAGACCCGGCATCGTCACCCTTCACTCGTTGACCAGTCTCAATGCCTTCCACTTTGCTTGGCAAAATACTTCCCGTGATCACACCCGGCGCTTCCTGCTTTTGCAGGCAGCCTCCTTTCTTCCCCTCTTCCGCGACGGCGGCGGAGTTCGCGACGGCCTTGCCATCGAGGATTTGAAACCAGTCGAGGGACTAAAGCCCGACGTCACCTCCATGGAAGGAATTTTCGAACTCATCTCACGTGATAGACCCCAAGCCGCTCGCCAATGCCTCGGTTTCTTGGAACAAGGTGGCTCAATCGCCGATTTCCGCGCCATGGCCCAGCGTCTTGTGTATATGAAGGGGACAGATGCTCATGACTATAAATTCAGCTCCGCTGTCCTTGAGGATTTCAGTCATCTGGGTCCTGCTATTCGCCATCGCTTCTTGGCCGCCAGCGTATTTTGGCTAAAAGGGTCCGCCGGTCCCGACAGTTCTCTTGTTCAACGCACTCGAAATGCCTTCGGCGCATGACATCGAATCCTGATCTCGACGGCTTCCACCAAAGCCCGACATAGCAGGGCTCTCGAAATCCCATGGGACGATCGAATCTTGGTTTTCGAATACAACTGAAAGGCTGGATGGCAGGCTCCGAAAAACCACCGCCGAAAAACCTTGACAACGCGGCCTACAGAGCAACGCTCAGCGCGTATGGATTTGTCCGTCAAAACCAGAAATGGCGATCGAGTTTTGGTAACGTTCAAGCACCGGTCATGAAGCAGAATCGACTCACACAAATCGCATGGCTGACTTTGATATTTTTGATGGTAGCCTCGTCGCTTTCTGTATGGTCAGAAGTGGTGCGTGATTGGCTTCCTCCCGTGGATGGCCCCTATCAAACGGCGAATGCGTGCCGAAGGATATTGGCTGGTCAGATACCAGGGCGAGATTTCGTGGTCTTTCATGGATTAGGCCTGAACTGGTATCACGTACCCTTTTACGCATTGCTTGGGGGAAATATTCAGGATACAGTGGCAGCGTATTTTATCGCTGGTGCGCTCGTGATTCCGATCACCCTGATTTTCGCGGCGCGGTTGGGTGGGTTTGGTTGGAGAGCATCGACGATCGTCGGATTGCTCATCATCAACGTGATGCTGGTGGTGCCGGGGCCAAGTTACAACGCGGTGATGCCAGGGGGTAATATGCTCGGCACGAGGATTGCGCTATCGCTTTTACCAGTGATGGCAGCTTTACTGTTCATGCGTGCAAAGCGGCCTATCTGGCAAGTGACTGTTGCTGTAGGGTCTGCTATCGGGTTGGCGATGTCGGTCAGTCAAGATCAGGGCATATCGTTACTGGCAGGATCCGTGATGGCTTTCTTTTTTTCCAAAGCGATTCGCAGCAATTGGAAAATTTCGCTGGCGGCAGGGGTAGGTGCCTTATTGACCTGTGCAAGTGTTTATCTTTTGCTAGTGACTCTGATGTCGGCCGGGGCACCGCAGGAATACCTTGAATTTGCCTGGAAAAGGATTCCAGAAAATCAGTTTTGGTTGTTTGGTGCGTCTTCCGATTTCTTTGGCACGTGGAAGGATTTATTGAACAAAAAATATGTGATCGTGCCTGGAGCTGTCACAGTCATGATGTGGTTGGGAGCTCTCATCGTGCGTCGTATGGGCCGAGCTGATAGCGCGGATCGTAGCATGATTTTGCCATGGATGGCGTGGTATGCCGTCGCCAGCCTTCATCCGCTTTTGGGATACTTGTCCGGTCACTATTTTGCGTCTGCCATGTATGCGGCGTTAGTGATTGTGGCGTTTTCGGTGCCCTCATTTTGGAATGCGATGCACGGGCGTCTCCCCATTCGCTTAACGGCATTGATTCCCGCGGCAGGCATCGCCATGGCAATCATGTTATGTGGCTTAGAATACTCGAAAAACTCATTGCGTAAAGTCTTGGGCAAGTCCTACCTGCCGATCTCCGCCGTGGCCTATGTGGATGAATTTGAATTTCTCGTAGCACAGGAAGATCCTGATGGTCGTGGTTTGACCGCCAGTCGACAAGCGGAAGTGGTTAAGAATCTCATCGGCCCTGAGGCGAAGGTTTGGTCTATTTTTTCAGGACAAGAGCGGGAGTCTTTAGGCATTTTGCCGCCGGGTCGGCACGACTATATTGTTTATGTGTTAGGTGATAAAGCGCGCGAGCAATGGCTCGCTGATTTTGCACAAGCAGATCCTGATTGGATTCTCACCACGCGACAAAGTTCCGGTGGATTGGAACAATGGATGAACAAAATTTATTGGAAGTGGTATAAAGAAGAGGTGGCCCTTCGCTATGAACCGGTGATGGCGCTCAATCAGGAACTGATCTGGCGCAAGCGACCAGGCAACAATCATGCGTGGCAGAGCAAAGAAGTGGTTTCTCAGTTGGCTATGCAGGGCGACCTCCATTCGATCACTTTTCAAGCGGATGCAGAAAGCGAACTGCCTCAATTGCATGAAGTGTCCTTTCGTTATCGACTCACGGGTGACTCCTTGCCGGTGGTGTCGCGGCGCTTGTGTCGAGTGATGGTGGGGCGCGACACGGCACACGAATGGAAACGGCAATCGTTGGAGGTAAAGCCAGGCGACGAATGGCTTGAGGCGATCGTTCCAGTGATTACTCGTGCGGGGGAGAATGTGGCGCTGACTGTTCATTCTATCAGTCCCGCCGGCGCGCCGCGTTTAGAAATAGAAGGTGTAAAAGTGATCAAGCTGACGGGTTGTTCCGCGCTGACACCTGCTGTGCTGGAGAGTGATGCGACGGCAG
Source organism: Akkermansiaceae bacterium (assembly GCA_903878115.1). Lineage (GTDB taxonomy): Bacteria > Verrucomicrobiota > Verrucomicrobiia > Verrucomicrobiales > Akkermansiaceae > UBA956. The sequence continues at coordinate 11,665 of CAIRGO010000226.1, forward strand.
CGGAATTATACAGAAATCAGAAAAATCGTAATTAATCAATTCTCCTTTAACGCTGTGGGCGGCTGGGTTGTCAATTCGGCGGCGTGCATTAACTTACTATCGAAACTCCACTTTCGGGCTATCTTAAAGTTCTCGACCGTTCCCTGCATGCCCCAGCATTTTTCAATGGCCTTCATCGCAAAAGCAAATTCTTAGCAGCTGATGTGTTCACGCAGGTGCGTGAGCGGTTTGGCGAGAGGAGAAAAGACGGAGCAAGGAAAAGGCAAGGCGCTGGGGCAGCGAGCGGTAGTAGTGCTGTGGTCAGCGCGTGATTTACAGGTATGGGTGTGAGGCTTTTCTCCGGCAAGTGAATGGATTCCTTGCAACTTGTATTTTTTGATAGATCGTATCGCGATCTGTCAAGCGCACTTAAAACAATTAGCGCGCTAGGATCTGTTGCTTTTCAACACTGCTTTATAGATGTTTTTTGAACCGAGTATGGGGCGATCATCTAGCTCATACATCATATAATTTCCCATGTAATTTCCCTAGGCATCTAACAGGATAGTGAAGTTTAAGAACTTCTTCGCGGATAAGGATCGAACCACACGTAGCTCTGCCGAGTAGATTAACCGCTGCCAAAAAACTTGAAAGAACGGCCTAGAGAGCCACGTTGTGCTGGAGTGCTATATCCAAGGAAGAAATACCTTTTCATCGATCCTCAATCATGGTCCCACAGACCAATGAAAACAACCATCCTCGCCCTCCTCGCGATTAGTCTCGCGCTCTTCCTTTTTCTCACGAAAATTGCTTCCGCTACCCCAGCCCAACTCGACTTCTTCGAATCCCGTATTCGACCCGTCCTCGCCACCGAATGCTACGACTGCCACGGCCCGGAAAAACAAAAGGGCGGCCTTCGCCTCGATTCCCGTGACGCCCTCCTAGAAGGTGGCGACACCGGCCCCGCCATCATCCCCGGCAATCCAGTAGAAAGCCTCCTTTTTCAGGCCATCAACCACTCCATCGACGACTTGAAGATGCCCAAGGACGGCGCCAAACTCGACCGCCGTGTCCTCGACGATTTCTCTGCTTGGATCCGATCCGGCGCAGTCGACCCTCGTGACCAACCTCTCACCAAGGAACAAGCCTCCCGCGAGTCCGAATGGCCGAATATCCTCAAACTCCGCAGTCAATGGTGGAGTCTCCGCCCCATCTCTTGTCCCACACCACCCGCCACCGACCTCCCCGAATGGTCCGCCAACCCTATCGACGCCTTCGTTCTCACCCGCATCCGCGAGGCTAAGCTTGAACCCGCTCCCCGCGCCGACCCCGCCACCCTTATCCGCCGCATTAGCTATATTCTCACGGGATTTCCTCCCGCACCTGCCGAAATCGACGCTTTCGTAAAAGCCTCCGCCAATAATCCCCAATCCGCCCTCGAAGCCCTCGTCGACCAAAAACTCGCCTCCCCCGCCTACGGCGAAACCTGGGCCCGCCACTGGATGGATTGGGTACGCTACGCCGAAACCTACGGCAGCGAGGGCGATCCACCCATTCCCTATGCATTCCGCTACCGTGATTACCTAATCCGTGCCTTAAACAACGACACCCCCTATCCTCAACTCGTTCGCGAGGCCATCGCCGGCGACCTCCTCCCCATACCTCGCCTCAACCCCGACGCCAAAACCAACGAATCCATCCTCGGTACCGCCCAGCTCCGCATGGTCCTCCACGGCTTCTCACCCGTCGACTCTCTCGACGAAATGATCACCTTCACCGACAATCAGGTCGACGTCGTCTCAAAGGCCTTCCAAGGTCTCACCGTCAGTTGCGCACGCTGCCATAACCACAAGTTCGACGCGATCTCCCAAGCCGACTACTACTCGTGGTTTGGCATCTTCTCGAACTCCCGTCCCGGCGTCGTCAACGCCACCCTCCCAAGATCTAACAAATCGATTCGCGACGAACTCAACACCCTCAAACAACAAATCAAAACCTCCCTCGCTAATTCCTGGCTCCAGGCGCTCCCGGCACAGGAACCTGAAGGGAAACCCCGCAACCCCGCCGCCCCGGAAATCCTTAAACAATGGAATCTCCGCACCGACCCTTGGTTTACCAACGGCATCGGTATCCAACAAGGCCCCACCCGCGCCGGTGAGTTTTCGATCAATCTCGAGGGCGACAAGATCATCTCCCACATCCGTCCAGCCGGGGTCGTCTCTGACCTCGTATCTAACAGCGATCCCGCCGTCCTCATGTCCCCGCGCTTCATCAACCCCGGCGGCACGCTCTGGATCCGCGCCGGCGGCTTCGGCAACGCCCGTGCCCGCTACGTCGTCAACAACTACCCTCGCACCGGAACCATCCACAAGGCCATCGACCTCAACGGCGACGGTGCTATCGCATGGCGCAAGCTCGACCTCGAATTCTGGAAAGGAAACGAAATCTCCATCGAAATCACCACCGGCGCCGATCTCCCCGCGGAAACCAAAATCAACCAGCGTTCCGGCTTCGCCGTCACCGACGTCGCCATCACCACCGGAGGCCCACCACCCGATCCCACCTCCGCCATCGATCCCCGCGCCGCCATCCAGGCTTGGCTCGACAACTCCATCGCGGATCCACAGGCCGAACTCCTCGACTCCCTCCTGCACAACAACAGACTCCCTAACAGTGCCTCCCTGATCCCCACTGTCGCCCCCCTCCTAGCCAAATACCGCGAACTCGAATCAAAACTCCTCCCACCCCTCCGCTCCCCCGGCGTCATCGAGGCTGACGCCTCCGACCACCCGCTCTTTATCCGCGGAGACCACAAACAACCCTCCGACCCCGTTCCCCGCCACTTCCTCGATGCCATCGACCCAGCTCCTTACAAGACTCAACACAGCGGCCGCCTCGAACTTGCCAACAGCATCACCCGCCCCGACAACCCTCTCACCTCCCGCGTCATCGTCAACCGCCTCTGGCACCACGTCTTCGGCCGCGGCATCGTCGCCACCACCGACAACTTCGGCCGCCTCGGCAGCGAACCCACGCACCCTGAACTCCTCGACTTCCTCGCTTCGGATTTCAACACCAACCACGGCTCGATCAAGCACACCCTTCGCCTCATCCTCACCTCCCGCACCTTCCAGCTCGACCACCACGCCTCGCGCTTGGCCGGCGAAATCGACCCTGAAAACAAACTGCTCGCCCAATTTACCATTCGCCGCCTACCCGCCGAAGCCATCCGCGATGCCATCCTCTTGCTCTCTGGCACCATGAACCGCGAAATGTTCGGCCCCTCGGTCCCCGGAAACAACCCGCGCCGCAGCATTTACGTGAATGTTGTACGCAACGACCTCGATCCTTTCCTCGCCGCCTTCGATGCCCCAGTCCCGTCCTCCACCCGCGGCAACCGCGACTCCACCAACGTCCCCGCCCAATCCCTTTCCCTCCTCAATGACCCCGCGATCATCGATTGGTCAGGAAAATGGGCCAAACGCATCCTTAACTCCGCTGCTCCCGATGACCCCTCACGCATCACCACCATGTTCAACGAGGCCTTCGGCCGAAATCCCACCCCCGAAGAAAACAAACACTGCCTCGATTACCTCCATTCCCTAGCGGACCAATCACCGGATGCCGCATGGCGCGACCTCGCCCAGTCCCTTATTAGTCTCAAAGAAATGATCTACCTCCGATGATCCCACACATCTCACGCCGCGACTTTCTCGCTCGCACTTCCAACGGCTTCGGACTCACCGCCCTCGCCGCTCTGATGGGTGATTCCGCATACGCTGGCATTGGCTCCGACCAATCTCCGCGCACCCCGAAGTTACCCCCCCGCGCCAAGAACGTGATCTTCTGCTACATGAGCGGCGGCGTTTCACACGTCGATACCTTCGATCCCAAGCCCGCTCTCGAGAAATTTGCGGGCAAACCCATGCCCGGCGAAGTACTGCGAACCCAGTTCAATAACAACGGCACCATCCAGCCCGCCCATTGGGCTTTTAAAAACTACGGTCAAAGCGGTCTCCCCATTAGCGACATGTTGCCCTTCATGGGCGATGTTGCCGACGAACTCTGCGTTATCCGGTCCATGACGGCCAAGTTCAGCGAGCACGCCCAAGGCAACTTCTTTATGCACACAGGTTTTCCCTTCCTCGGCTACCCAAGCGCCGGCGCATGGACCACTTACGGCCTCGGCTCCCAGTCGAACAATCTCCCGGGATACGTTGTTCTCCAAAGCGGCAACGCAGGCGTTCCCCACGGTGGCTCCGGCCTATTCAGCAACGGCTTCCTCCCTGCCATCCACCAGGCGTCAATCATCCGCGCCGACCAAGGCGAAGCCGTCCGCAACATCAAACCCCGCGAAGCCGCCCACCTTCAGCGCCGCAAACTCGATTTCATCAACTCCCTCGACAAGGGCTTCGCCTCTACTGTCGACTCCAACCCTCAGGTTGAGGCTGCCATCCGCAACTACGAACTCGCATGGCGCATGCAATCTGCCGTTCCCGAACTCTGCGACCTCACCGGCGAATCCGAACTCACCAAAAAACTCTATGGCCTCGACGACCCCGAGCCCCAGAAGGCCGCCTACGCTCGCCAATGCCTCCTCGCCCGCCGCCTCGTCGAACGCGGCGTTCGCTTCGTCGAACTGTCCACCCTCGCCTACAACGTCGGTGGCGGAAACGGCGCCAACCCATGGGATCACCACGGCGATCTCAAAAAAGGCCACGGTAAAATGGGCAACCAGATCGGCCAACCCATCGCCGCACTCATCAAGGACCTCAAGGCCCGCGACCTCCTCGAAGACACCCTCGTCATCTGGGCTGGAGAATTCGGCCGCACTCCCTTCGCCCAAGGCAAGGACGGCCGCGACCACAACCCTTACGGCTTTACCGTCTGGATGGCCGGCGGTGGCGTCAAAGGCGGCCATATCCACGGCTCCACCGACGAATTCGGCTATCACGCCGCCGAAGATCCCTGCACTGTTTACGATCTCTGGGCCACTGTTCTCCACCTCCTCGGACTCGACCACAAGGCCCTCACCTACCGCTTCAGCGGACGTGACATCCGACTAACAGATGTTCATGGAAAAGTCATCCACCCCATCATCGCATGACCCCATGTACGCGTCAGACTCGTCCCACGTCGGTAGCGCCGAGACCGTGTAATTGACAGGTGAATGATCACGAAATGGAAAGGCTTATGGCTGGTCCCCTGAATTGGTTCGCTAGGATCTATCGCTTTTCAGCACTGCTTCATAGATGTTTTGTGAACCGAGCATGGGGCGCTCATCTAACTCATACCACAGGCTATTTTCGCTGCGCTCTTTGTTGTAAGGTGGCGTAAAAATATCGATCAACTGAGTGACTTGCTTTGCTTTGAGAGTGTGGATATTTCGCGCTTTCGATGTCAGCGTGGAAATGTCGCCTTTTTTCATCTCCACGTCCGAGCTTTGTTTTAATAGGCATTTTCCGTGATGTTTGCCATTGATGGTTTCATCTTCGATCGATTTATAGAGGTCGTAATTTTTGGTGTGAATTTCTCCCGAAGCGCAGAGAATCATTCCCGTCATCCCTGGATGATTGTGCGGGTTGATTTCCTCGTTCACATCGAATTGCAATAAGCACACGGCAAAATCGAGACGTTTTTCGAGGTCGTGAAAATCCACCCAACCTTTTTTCAATCGTTCACTGACCTTGGTCATCGCCCCAGTAATGACCGGATCTTCGAGGTAAAGATTTTTTGTTAGTGCGGCCAGTTTTTTGAGATATTCTTCCTGCTGCCAATTGTCCAAATGCTGTTTCGCCGCTTCTTTTGCCACCGCTTCGAGAAAGGCTTCCCAGTGCATCGGTTGATCAGCCGCGAGTCGCCCTTGGCAAGCATTGGCGCGGGTTCCTAGTGCACATAGGGTTGGCAATGACATCAATACACCGAGAAAACCAGGGATGCTAGTCTTGATGAATTCGCGTCGATCATATTCGTCCATAATGTAAAAAAAGTCTATGTGCTAAACAGCAGAAGTCAAGAGTTTGCGTTGATCTAACAAGTGGAATCCGTCACGGCATCGATGCGTGTGACAATTCCCCGCGCGCCATCGATACGCACGATTTCGCCATTTTTCAATTGAGACAAGCAACTGCGCACCGACATCACAGCGGGGATGCGCATTTCGCGGGCGGTCACTGCTCCGTGAGAAAGCGGGCCACCGCTTTCAGTGATCACGCCACTGGCCGCATAAAACAATGGTGTCCACGCAGGATTGGTCGTGCGCGCCACCAAAATCGCACCGTGCGGGAAGCTTGCAAAGTCTTGTGGCGAATAGACAAGACACACGGGTCCTTGGGCGATCCCCGGGCTGCCAGGAGACCCAGTGAGTTCCGCACCAGCGACGAGATCTTGAGCCGCACTTTCCGCATTCGGTTCCCAGTTCGGTGTTTGATTCACTGCTGCACACCATGACTGTTTGCGCTCGCGTATCGTCACGGAAAATTTCTTCCACTCACTGCTGTCATTGTGGGCAATCGCCTGTTCGATCTCTGTTTCGTGGGCGAAAAATATATCTAACGAATCTTCCAGAACATCGCGCAAATGCAATCGCTCGCCGAGTTTTAACAAGCCTTTACGCATCGGCAGCGCCAAACGTGTGGTCTGGTAATGTTCGAGGTCGTCCAAACTGGTATAAACTCGTGCCAGTCGAATGACTTCATGCATGAAAAAATGCAGTTCCTCGGGGATTCGTTGAAATACCTGAAACTCCGCCGATTGCGAACGAATCTTCAACTCGCGTTCGCGTTGCGATGGCGTGATTTCGCTCGAGGCATCGAGGATCAATCGAATCTGATCCAAGACAATCCATGGCACGCTGATCCAGGTCGGATGATAGGGATCGAAGTCAGTTTCGCGATGACCATGATCACGTAGGAAACGTATCAATCGTTGATGAAAAACATGGTGTTCTTTTTCTAACAAACCTGAACTCCACAATGCATGGCTTCCGGCTTCCACACGCAGGCGCTGCTCGAGCAATGGCTCCTGATGCACGAGTTGCGCCAATTCAAACAACTCTTTGTTGATGGCGCCCGTTTTTGTTTCGCAATAGGCTAACAAATCACCCATCAACTTTGCCGCTTGCTCTGCTCCCAAGAATTCGCGCAACAGGAAATGCAACAGTTTGTAAAGCACACCTTGTGTGATCGAAATGGCGATGTTGGGCAGGAAATAATCCGAACCATGTTGTTGTACCTCTTGCACAAAAGCCCACAGTTCGCTGAGAGATTTTTGATCTAACGTTTCTGCCATGAATTCGCCAATGCGTATCAAATAAAAATCGAGATCGCGCAACCACTGCACAGGCAGGCTTTGCACCCAACTGTATTCTTCGCGCAACTGCGGAATCAAAGCCGGCAAGTCGTTCAAGGATCGTAAGGTGAACGGCATGCGTTTGGCATAAAGATCGACAGCGTTTTGATTGCCATAAATGTAGTGGTCGTGCATGCCAAACCATTCTCCGGAAAAAGGAGGAAATCCCATCAAATGGAACGAATGATCCATCGAACGCTTGAAGCCTTTTTTCACGAAGTCCCAGGTCAAGGGAGTGATTGCATTCGGAAATCTTTCCGCTGATTCATCGCGCGTCCAATGCGGCGGAATGGTGGTGATGGCGCGCGATTGCAACAGTTGTAAGGAGTCTCCACAAAATCCCCACTCGATGTCTTGAGGGAAGCGATACCACGCTTCTACGCGACGCAACAACTCGGTGATTTGCGTGAGCTGCGCATCCGAGAGCGACGGTTGACTGCTCTGTTCTCCTGCTAACGATTGCAGTTCGACACCACCATCCTCAAGGCAGACGGTGCGCACGGATTTTTGTGCAATTTGGCGCGAGACAATCTTACCCGTCGCTTTTTCCACGGCCCAGTCATCGACGTCGCACTCGCCACTGACCACTGATTCTCCCAGTCCGAGATTTGCTTCAATCAGAGCCACATTCATGTCGCCCGAAATGGGATTGATGCTAAACGCTACGCCCGCCACATCACAGCGCACCATTTGTTGCACCACCACGGCCATGTTCGCGGCACAGGGATCAAAGCCCTGACGACTGCGATACGAAATCGTGCGGTCGTGCCACACCGACAAGTAACAATCGCGGATTGCCGTGACGATTTGTTCCTCGCCGCGGCAATTCAAAAACGTATCATGCTGTCCAGCAAAAGCTGACTGCGCTAGATCTTCCATCGTCGATGAGGAACGCACGGCAAAACAGGTATGAGCATCGAACAGCGCTAACTGCGAGCGAATGTCCTGCACTAACGATTCGGGCAAAGGAATCTCGCGCATGCGGTCGCGCAATTTCTCGGCCGCTCCCACCAACGCAGCGGGGTCATCGAAAGGCAATTGCAGCACGTATTCTTGCCAACTAGGAAAGCCATCGATCCACGCGCGATAGGCATCGGCGACGATAAAAAATCCCGACGGCACGGGAAAATCGCCGCTGGTGAGAGAGGCGAGATTGGCGCCTTTACCGCCCGTGTATTCGGCGCGTAAGGCGAGAGCATCAGTGAAGGCCAGCGTGTAGTTCATGATTTTTGATAGATGGGAAAGTGAGGCGCAAACAAAAACTGCCGAGTAACATACCGGCAATCACATCGACGCCGTAGTGATAGCGTAGATAAAGCGTGGCGAGAAACAAACCACAGGCGGGCAATAGGCAGCACCAGAATACCAGACGTTTTTGCCGCCACCAGTAGCCGAGGAAAAACCATGTAATCGCGCTGTGTAAACTCGGAAAGACATCCACATGATTGCTGCCCTGCGCGACCAAGCCAGCATTGACACGGGTGAAAAATCCCATTTCTTGCAAGTCAGGAAACATCTCTGGCCACGCGAGGTGAGGGCCTACCGCAGGAAGCAAGCTGTAACCAAAAAAACCAATCGCATAGAGCGAGATCAACCCACGAAATAATGCTGTTCCGCCTCCTGCACCTTGCCAAATTGCCACCACAAATAATGCCAATACCGCTAAGAAAAATAGCAGATAACAGAACGATAGAAATTCTGTTAGCCACGGCTGCGTGAAAGGAATCAAGCTCTGCGCCGGTGTGCGACCAAAGATTTTCTCGTCCCATGCCAGCAAAGTTTCGTCCCATGATCGATAGCCGATAAGATTCATGGTTTTGCCCAATTGTGCGTAGACGATATTGATCAAAATTGGATACCACAACAAACGCAAACGTTCGCTCCAAGGTTGAGTCGAGCCAAAGACTGCGATCGCCAAACAAATTGCGGCAAGTCCTAAATAGTATGTCATTTCCTCATAGGCACCGGCGAGAAGCAATCGCAGCGCGAGACTGCCTAACAACAAAAGACATAGGCTTTCGTGGAGACGCAGTGACTGATAAAATTTCCGATTCATGATGTCAGTGAATGCAAAACTAACGCATGCAATTTTTGTGCTGCCTCGCGTAAATCGCGATGGAACAAACCATTCGCCGCGACGACTAACGTTTTTTTGCAGCGATACCACAACAAAATTGTTAGCGCGCTGCTACACCATGCGCCGCAGAGTAGAAGCCACGAGCCATTCCAAGCAAGTAAGATCAATAGCAGCAGGTTCCACAACAAAGCGATCGGCATGCCCGTGAGAATCCTCCATAGCGCGATCACATTAGTATCATCGGACAACGTTTTTCCCGCGATCGCCGCCACGCTCAGAGGCAGGGCTTGCACGATTACGCCCGGCAGAATGAACAGAAACATCAGCGCACCAGCCAAAACATACAACCAAGCATGGCGCAAGGGAAACAACGGCACACCCTGATGCAGGAATAAACTTCGACCGCAGGAAGTTTTCTCCCATGCGTCCCAACCTTGATGTAACTCAGCGGGAATCCCGCGCGCCAATTGCTGCAACACCGTCGCATACGAATGACTCGTGCCCAATGTCGCCATGTAGGCAAAACGCTCGGCAATCTGTTGCGTTGCGGCATCTGGGAAATTAGCGCCCACTTGTTCCAGAGCAATGGTGAATTCTTTGCGGATAGAACCTAACGAAGCGGTGGCATCTAACGAAATCGGCGAACCGATGACAATTTCCACCCGTGAGCGAAAGGCCCACGCTCGTTCGTAATGAATGCCGCAGGGCACCACGCATAAGTCATCGCGTTGGGATCGATACTGCGACGCAATGCGCGCCGCACCACTGCGAAAGGACAAGTGCGCAGGACCGAGTTTGCTAGTGCCTTCAGGAAAAATTCCCAAACAAGCGCCTTGCTTTAATACTGTCACGCATTGCTCGATCACAGCGAGATTTTCGCTTGCGTCGGCACCATCATCACTGCGGGCGATTTCCAAACCATTGAAAAAAATCCGTCCCATCAATGACTTTCGTAATGTTGCCTTCAGTGTGTAACAAATCTGCGGCCACACGGCGCGATAGACAAAACCATCGACTCCGCCATTGCGATGCAATAGCAACAATAGCACTGGCCCGTGCGACGGTAAATGCTCGCGACCATGAACTGTCACGCGACTATAATACAATGAGCGAATCAAGGCGTGAAACCCCGCGTGCCAGGTGCTCTTGCGAATAACAATTGCCTCGCTCATTAATTATACTTATAGAGTCGTGCTGATACCATGACAACTTAATTCTAAAGCATGGCTGAAAGTGTTAGATCGATCTGATCTTTGCGGTCGCTCGTTTACTTCACGCGACTATTTTGACGGCGTATGATGATCGCGGTGATGATCGGGCACATTAGGATGAACATTAATAAGACAAAGCCATTTCGCCGGTCGGTTTCCATCCAGGTTGTTTTGGCTAACGGTTGTTTTAAGGCGAGATAGATGGCGCGATTTTTTACGTTCCGATAGTCAGTGCGGTGTGTCTCTGCTTCGCGGGTCATTAGGTCGATGCGCGCGTTAACGAAGTAATCAGCAATGGGGCGCGCCTCCTTGTCGTCATCGGGCCACACTTTATACGCAGCACATTGATCGCGTGTGCCGTTTCTGGCGAGGGTTGTGAGTTCGCTAGCGATGCGCTCGCCTTCGGTGGCTGATGTGGCACCACTGCCTAGTAGTTTTGTGAGAGAAAGTTTTAACGTTTCCAATCGCTCAGCGGTTTCTTTTGTGAGCTCGCGCGTGTTGGATAGATTTTCCAAACGACGTTGAATTCGTAATCGTTCTTTTTCAAATGGATTCCGTGTGGCTTGGGCGACGACCATGGATTCATAGGCATAGCGTAGCGGCATGATTTGTGCTGGCACGGGAGTGCCTCCGCCATCTCGATTGATGCCGAGGTCGTTGAATAAGGCACGATTCATTTCTTTAAAAGGAACCAATGCACCAGCTAAGAGCATTTGTGGGACTAACAATAATGGCACCGCGGTGAGAGCGGCGCGTTCTGTTTTTACGATCGATGAAATGAACAATGCGAGCGATGTGCCAGTCCATGCGGTAAGCGTCATCCATAGCCAATGTTCTAAGAACATCCCGCGAATCTCTAACAATGGATGTGCCACCGCGATGTAAGCGAGACATTGAAGGGCTCCGACAATCGCTAGCGCAAGAAACTTTGCCGTGACATACATTCCCGCTCCCGGGTAGCAATTGCGCTCGCGGCGAATGATCGGTCGGTCGCGTAAAATCTCGGTAGCGGAATTCGTTAGGCCGAGAAACATCGCCACGGTGACACTGAGAAACAAGTAGGCGGGAATATGCAGCGCCGTGGAAAAGTCGTATTTCCCTTCAGGTGACGCCCTCAGCGTATAGCCAATCAGTGCGGCGAGTAGTGGTGCCTCTAACAATGTGGAATACAAGGTGCCACGCGTGCGAAATTTTGAGAGCAATGAGCGTTGAAAGTGTGTGGCAAAGAGAGCGAAGATTTCACGGATGCGACGAATTTTTTTGGCGGGGAATAGGCTGTCGCTGATGAGATTTTGTGAGCTCGATAGCCGAGATGGTGGGGGCTCTGTATTTTTATGCAACGACTGCATCAGTGCTTCACTCTCGAAACGTTCTTGCCAAAATGCTGGCGGGAAGCGCCGAGCTGCGAGAGGGTTCTGGCCACCACCGATGGTGTTGAGTGGCGTTTCTAACACATCGAAAACAAAGTCGGCACCGAGCGGGCTTTGTGCGAGAATTGATGGATGGGCGATGCCAAGTTCTTGGCACGCTAGACGGAAATATTCCATCATTTCGTGAGGCGCGCCAAAGTAGGCAAGGCGACCGCCGGAATCTAACAGCAATACTTTGTCAAAAAGTCGCAATACCTGGGCGCCGGGGCGATGCAGGGAGGCGATGACAATTTTATCACGAGCCATGGCGCGCAGTGTTTCGGCAACATGCTCGGAATCTTTTGAGGAAAGTCCAGATATGGGTTCATCGAAAAGAAACACTTCCGCAGAGCTCAGCAAATCTAAGCCGAGATTCAATCGAGAGCGCTCGCCGCCAGATAATGTTTTTTCCCCGGCAGCACCCACTCGCCGATGGGACAGCGCCTGCAAACCTAGTTCTGCTAATACGATGTCGATGCGCCGTTCGCGGTCGGCGGCTGATTGTGATGGGCGACGAATGGAAGCAGCGTGGCGCAGATGCTCGCGCACGGTGAGTTGCGGGAATAATGCTTCCTCTTGCGCCATCCGCGCGATGAAGCGAGTCAGTTCGGCTCGATTATGATACAACGATGTCCCGTTGAGTTTCACTTGCCCGCGTGTTGGTTCTAACTGTCCAGAAAGTGCCGCCAATAGTGTTGATTTTCCTGAGCCACTGGGGCCGATGATGCACATCATTTCACCGCGTCGCACGGTGAAACTGAGATTATCCAATGCTCTGACATCAGCAGAAAAATCGTGGATCAAATCGTCCACGATGAGCGTTTCGATGACATGTCTTTCTTCATCGATCAGATGCTCTGAAAATCGACAACGCAGGGCTTGCCGATTGGACAAACGAATCAGTCCACCTTCCTCCAGTCGGGTGACTCCGCGCACCACTTGCCCCTCGATCATCACCTGTCCATCACTGGCTATCACTTCCACATAGCCGGCACCTTCTTCGGGAGCGTAGCGCATCGAGAGCACCACTTTTGGCGCGAGACCAGCAGAGATGAGGAGATCACCTTTGCCCAGAGTAGCGGGATCGTTCGAGACGCGAAATTGCTTGCGCTGATTATCAATGCGAAATCTTCCTCCTGCTTCGAGCGCCCGTTTGCGCAGAGATTCCAGATCCACGATGGCACCATCAGGATCTGTCAAGCGGGTATGATGATCACAAAAAACAGGAACCCCAGGGATGAGCTGATCGTGTTTTCCGACTTGCAAATCACACTCGCGATGTGCCTCGACTTCCACTTTAAGACCGAAGCGGATCACCGCCAGACTATGGCGACTTTTCGCGCGTTCTACCGTGATGCCAGCATCGCTCGCTACAATGTGAATCCTTGGCGTAATGCCGGTTTTTTTCACATTGAGAAAATGTATCAAGTCAGCATGCATCAATGTCCACCCTGGTACGGCGAGCGCTTGTCGTTCACGCATCCGCAAAAATGTTCCGCTTTCTAATGAGCGCCCGCGCACCCATAGCGGCTGCACGCCAGTGTTTCGCACCATGACTAAGTCACCCACACGATACACTCGGAACTCGCGTTCGCCAGCTTGTGGTGGCAGCATCACATCGGCTGTGGTGGTCACGCCAAACGTCACCCGCTCAAAACTGCGCACAGTATTGTTATGCTCACCTTCTGCCATCTCATGCAAAATTTCTTGCCCGTAATCTGGTCGCCCCAATCGTCGCATGAACACATCAAAGGTAGTGCGTGATCGCTCCGATCTGCCCGCCGCATCGACAAGTGTCCACAGTTGAAACCCGAGAGCTAATTTCCCGGTGTCGTCCAGACGTTCATGCAGCTCGGCTGCGATGTTTTGCAGTGATTGTGGTGATCTTACCGAGCGTTGCAAACGTCGCGCTAGCCAACCATGGTCCACCTCTGGATAGGCTGCGCGCAGCAAATCTAACACCAGATCAGCTTCGTCGTTGTCCAGTTGTTGATCGACGACCGCGAAGGCGGCAAAAGCATCGATGAGTTGCCCAAGCAGAGCATCCGTGCCAGGACGCAGAAAACGCAAGCGCCCCACACCTGGGATCAGCCGAAGAAAGGAAAAAATTTTCCCTTTGATCACAGATTCGCTCATGCGCTTTTGTTGCTCCACAGCCACCGCCAACAGACTGTCACAGTTTCAATATGGCTAGCAAGCGTGGATTTCTATCGCGCTACATCATTCGCTTTTGCCATCATTTCTCTGGCGAAAGGAAGAATCTATCTCGCAGATACGAATTGATTCCCGGATGTAAACCGCCTGAATCATACATCACTCCGAATTGCCCCGAAACAACACGTGCTGAAGCAGAGTTATGGCGGTCAATTCTAACTACGCCAAGGTGAGCGGAAATACCTCGATCACATTACACCACAGACCGAGGAGATGCCGCCGGCCGATGGAGTTGAAGTAGTTAGAGGAAAACTCTTTTTCATGCCTTTTCTCAGAGAAAATTAGAGCGATGGGAAATCGTTGATGACTACAACACCGTTGTAATCCTGAGCATGGTTAAGGTCTTGTGATTGCGCCGAACGAGTTACAATATGATTGACTTTAGTTGCTAAATTTTCATGATCTGCTTGCATTTTATGAGAATCCGTAAGCACATTGCATTCATTTCATTCCTCTGCTTTCTGCTAGCTTTGGTGTCCGTGCTATTTTTTTACAATGCAGAGAAAAGTTTCACTGGAAGCACGCAGGAAACGGCTGCACACAGTGCGCGCGATGTTTCTAGTGCCGCGGACACTGCTGAAGATCCATTTTCCCAAGCTGATAAAGCACCAGTAGCCTCTATTCCGTTGGTCGCTCCTGCGCTTACAACGCCCACTGCTGCGGTGCCTGATAGCAGTCATCCACTGCTTAGCGCCATCAAGCGCGTGATTTCTGAGCAATGGATCGATACCCCACAGAAGCTCTCCAATCGCAGGCGAGTGCGTATCGTTGATGCGAATTTCAAATACTCGCACCTGAGGTTAGAGGAAGAGGTGAGCACTGATCCCGCCACTGGTATGCAGAAAGTCACCTTGCTCCGTGCTTCCGTAGCTGATCACGTCATGATTGGTCTCAAGCCAGGCGTTGATTTTCGTCGCGCTGCGGCAGCGATCACTGAGAAGGGCTTCAGTATCCGCGCCATCGAAGAGGGTTCTTATCTATTAGCTGAATTACCTGAATTTTCAGCAGCTGAGGACCAGTCTGCGGCGGCTGAAGACCTTGCTGCACTGGAAGAGTTCATCAACCACGCCGAGCCAGATTACCTTGTTTTTCCTTGCCTCGCTCCTAACGATCCCGCCTACACACAGGGAAAAATGTGGGGACTTCACAATCCCGGCACTGCTGCCGGCACCAAGGCGGATGCGGATATCGATGCACCCGAGGCGTGGGATATCCGCAGCGACGCTTCCTCGATCGTTGTTGCCGTAACTGATACTGGTATTCAATACAATCACGAGGATTTGGCTCCGAATATGTGGGTTCATCCTACCAACGGAAGTTATGGTTTTGATGCTTATGATAACGACAACGATCCCATGGATGTGGGTGGTCATGGGACGCATTGTGCCGGTACTATTGGCGGGCGTGGAAACAATGGCGTCGGTCTCACTGGTGTGGCATGGCAGGTAAAGCTCATGGGCGTGCGCTTCTTAGGTCCTAACGGAGGTAGCACCTCTGACTCGATTCGGGTTGTTAACTATGCCCGGCAAAATGGGGCGAAAGTCATCAGCGCCAGTTGGGGCGGAGGCGGCTACAGTCAGAGTCTTTACGATGCACTAAAAGCCTGCGCCGATGCTGGCATTGTCTTCGTCGCAGCAGCGGGTAATTCCTCCGCAAACAATGATGCTACTCCTCATTATCCGTCCAGTTACAATCTCAGTAATATTGTGTCGGTTGCTTCTACTACTTCCGCAGATGCTCTTTCTTCCTTTTCCTGTTATGGAAAAAACTCAGTGGATATTGCTGCGCCTGGCAGTGGGATTTGGTCGTCCTATATTGGCTCTAACAATCAATACACTTTCTTAAATGGCACCTCCATGGCTACGCCTCACGTCAGTGGGGCACTCGCTCTGGCGATGGCGCAGTTCCCGTCAGAAAGTCTCACTGTGCTGATTCGCCGACTTTATTCGTCGGTTGATAAAATTACTGCTCTCACTAACAAATGCAGTACTGGTGGTCGGCTGAATGTTGCCAAGTTGTTAGGCGGCACTTCTCCCCCACCAGGGTTGGATATTTTTGCCAATGCTCAACGCTTCGAGGGCTACTCTGGTGTTTGGTACGGGAACAATGAAGGCGTAGCGCGAGATCCTAACGAAATCATCATACCCGCTCCTACTCCCGGCACTAAAGGTTTTTGGTTTGCTTTCCGTACGCCACACAGTGGTCTTGTTTCGCTGGATTTCACTTCAGATGTTCCCTTATACTCCGTTGCGATTTACGAAGGTTCTGAGTTACAGAGTCTTAAAACACTTCAGACCAGCGATCCTTATGCTGGCTACAACCGCAAGCTTACTTTCACTTCCAAACCTGATACCGAGTACCGCGTGCTGCTCGTATCGAACTACGCTCAATTACAACTTTTTTTACTGCAATATTCGTTGACTCCACCCAATGATATGTTTGCCGACGCTACGTTGGTTAGTGGTGATCTTTTTTCTGTGAATGGCAATAATCGCAGTGCCACTGCTGAGTTGTTTGAAAGCAAAAAAAGCCACGCCCGCTCAGGCCAAGGTAAATCCGTCTGGTGGCGTTGGACAGCACCCGTCGATATGAATGTCACGTTCAATACACGTGGTAGCGCTTTCGATACTGCTCTCGCCGTTTACACAGGGAGTGATGCAAACAGTCTTGTAGAGGTGGCCTCGAACGATGACCGAAGTGCTTTAGACTGGACCAGTCAGGTGTTGTTCCCCGCCATCGCAGGTACCACATACCACATTGCCGTTGATAGTTTCCGCGCCGATGCGGCAGGGGATATCACGCTGAACGGCTTCCGCAGCGGCACACTCACCATCCTGCGTAAGCCCGTGCCCGTGGCAGTAGAACTCGGCAAACGCGCCGTTTTCGAGGTATCCGCCCTGAGCAATAGCGATCTCACCTATCAATGGTTCCTCAACGGCCAAGCGATCCCCGGCCAGACCTCCTCCAACATCGTCATCGATCCCGTCCGCACCGTGGATCTTGGCAATTACAGCGTCCAGATCTGGACAACCGAAAACAGCGTGACCAGCAATACCGCCGCGCTTACCGAAAAACAAATCGCTCCGAAACTCACCTGGTCCTCCGGCAATCAGGCGGTGGCGGCAGGCACAGCGCTTTCCTTATCTGCCAATTTCTCCGGTTCCACGCCGATGACTTACGCATGGACAAAAAACGGACAACCGTATGCGGGTGCCAACACAACAATTACCATCTTATCACCAACCACTGCCGACAGTGGTGCTTATCGCCTAACCGCGACAAACAGTGCGGGTAGTGCAACGGCGGATTTCACTCTATCCGTAGTGGCTTCGCCATGGGATCGCTGGGAATGGCGCCGCCCCGGCATCCCCAACGCCGCCATCACCGACATCAAGGTTTATAACGGCGAGGCTTTCGCTGTATCTGCGACCACCCTGCTCCGCTCCACTGACGGAGTGAACTGGACGAAAAGCGTTTTCCCGAATGGATTTTCGGGTAATTCAATTTCCAAGGCAGGCACCAGATTCCTCTGCATCGGTTTAAACACAGCAGGTCAATTCCGCGTCGCCACCTCTACTGACAATGCCGTCTCCTGGACGATCTCCGCGCCCACCGGCTTCGCCATTACGTCGTCCCCAGAAAAGTCCTCGCTGCACGGACACAACGGGGCATTCATTGCCTACAATACAGTCTCCAATCAATATGGCCAAGACTTCCTGCGCTCGACAGACGGCATCACCTGGACCCGCCTTACCGCGACAAATCTCGACAACGCCACGGTGAACCTAACTGGGAAGGGCCGCATCGCCTCCAACGGAAATACGCTCATCGTAGCCTCCGGCACGAACAACGGCAGCGGACGTATGCGTTATTTCAAATCCACGAACGGAACCACTTGGCAGGAATTCGAAACGAACAGCCCTGAAACCACAAGCGGCGGATACTCCGCCACCGCCTTTCACGATGGCAGCAAATTCTACCTCTTTGAGACCTACGCGATGTATTCCTCACCCGACGGGACCAACTGGCTCCGCCACATCGCCTTGAGCAACGGCTTCGATTACAATATCCACATGGCATCCAACGGTCAATCAGTGGTCGGATTCGCACCCGAATACCAGTTCATTAAGCATTTCAGCGACCCGAACGACATCAAATTCCGCAAAGTCCTGCCAGCCAACTCACATAATTTCACCGCTGCTGCGAGCTTTGGGAGCAAAATTCTTTATGGCACCGACAAAGGACTCCTGGCCGTCGTAAACGGGCCGTTTGACGTGGCAATCCCGCGCGAGAAATCCTCGATTCTCCGGTCCGTAGAATTCACTGAAAGTCTCTTCATTGCACGCACGGAGAATCCATCCTACATAAGCAATTCCGTGCTCGACCAACTTTCCGGAGACGGTATCACATGGAAACCGAACACCCCGTTGGACACGCCCAACGTTATGCTAACTGGCTCCGCTTCCGGAAGGCACTTCGGACTGAAAGATTTTTCTACAGCGATCTATTCCGGCCATAACCCCTTCGATGTTCGTCTTAACACCAGCGATACCATCGGACTAGCACCTAACATCGCCTTCATCGCTCAATTGCCAAACGGTAATGCGCTAGCTGTGAGCACGCCAGCGACGGGAGCATCTTCGCTACGTGCTCGTGCGAACGGCTCCACCACATGGTCAGCAGCGACTCTGCCCACGGGAATGACCATCAATTCCTCCTCAAAATTTGCCTCGCTGGGCAACCGCTGGTTCTCCAATGCCGGCTCATCCTCCGCATTACTGATTCAGACCTCTACGAATGGAACATCGTGGACATCCACAGGGCTGACGGGCAGTACACCCCACTTCGCAACCTTTGGCGGGAAATCCTGGTGTTTTTTCCGAAACACATCATCGGCGATACGCGCCGCAGACAGCACAAACGATACTTCATGGACCAGCCAACCCACCACCGGCCTTCCCAGCAGCGGGTTTGTCATCAAACGTGTTTTTACCTTCGGCACTTTTCTCGTGATGCTGGGCGGAGATGAGAACCTCTATTATTCGGATAACGCCACCACCTGGCTGCGCGGTTTCACGCCAGGCAAGGTCGTCGATATCGCCGTAGGCAACGGCCAACTCGTCGCGATCATGAAAAATGGCGGGATTATCCAAACGGGAACGCCCCATGCCGGAGGCAGTGCTCCGCTCGTCTCCATCGTATCACCACAGACAGCAAGCACCCACCTGATCGGCTCACGGGTCACCATCGAGGGCACTATATCCGATCCCGAAGATGGCTCTGCCTCCTACGATTGCTACTTGGATTCCCAAATTGTCGCATCTGGCACGGGCAATTCCTTCCGTTTCCACGTCAACATCACAGATCCTAAGGGACACACCGTCACCGTCCGCGCCCGTGACTCTCAAGGACTGAGACAGATGGCCGCGATCCGCCTCAAGGTGGCCGCCGCCGAGCCGGACAATCTGCTTGGCAGTACCCAAGGTGGAGCTATCGCCGCTAATCAGTCATTGACGTTTGACGGCGTCTTTTATGCCGCCGGAAGCCGCTCGATACACCGCTCGCTTGATGGCAAAAACTGGGAAAAAATACCTATTCCCAGTTTCGCGAATTCAATCTACGGCATGGCCGCCGGAAACGGGGCTTTGGTGATCCAATTCGACAATGGCGGCATCATGTCCACCCGCGACGGGGTGAACTGGACCCACTTCCAGCCAAACCTCACCGACTACTGGGTGCGAGAGCGCGTTCATTTCTCCTCTGGTGTATTTATTGCGGCCTACCAGACGCAAGGATCTACAAGCGGCAGCGTGATGACCTCTACTGACGGACTCATTTGGGAAACCGGAGTCGATAGCGAAGATGGTTATCTTGCTTGGACGGCGAGCCCGGGTGACGGCACTGTCATTGGTGCCGCATCGTATAAAACCGGTGGCTACCGGACCGTGGATAACGGCTACAACTGGGTACCCATCCCGGCCCTTAGGGATATATCGGACCATTCCGCAGGCATTTTCGCGGATGGTCGCTACGTGGTTGTGCAATCGAGTTGGTCCACCCCAAAGGTTTACCTATCAACTGATTCTGAAGCCGACGACTGGCAGGAGCATCCACTACCTCCAAGTATCACATACTTACCACTTCTGATGAAGCTAAATGGCGATTATTTCCTAGGAACCTATGAATCTTATTCTCATTTTTCCAAAGACGCCGTGACATGGCAACCGTTGTCCCGTCCGATCAGCAAGCGCAAGATGATTCACTCACGTGGCCTCTTTGTGGGCGAGGCTGCCGCAGGCGGCATAGTAACCAGCCGTGACGGACAGACATGGAATGTGATTCAGGGCTTGCCTTCCCGCGTTTCCCAAATTCTCGCGAACGAGGACTTCTACCTTCTGATCGGAAACGACGGAGCAGTATGGAGATCTCTCGACGGCAGTGCATGGGAAAAGACTCTCGCAGGTGGCGCTTCCACCGACTTCGACAGCAGGGTCGGGCAGAGTATGGCTGAACTGAACGGTAGGATTGTCGCCGCGGGCAACAGGATTCTCGTCTCCAGTGCGGACAACGGTCGCACATGGACGAACACCACCCTCAACGGGATGCCCCCTGTCGCGGATCGGATGTTCGCAAAAGTCGTATCCAGTGGATCGGAGATCCTCGCAATGGAAGGGACCTTCTCCACCAACAGTATCCTTCACCGGACTACCGACGGCGCGGCGTTCACAAGTGTGACAGGTCTGCCCGCAAAAAACTGGGCAGATTTTGCGTGGAACGGCTCCGAGTGGATGCTCATCGCCACAGACGGCAGTCTTTTCCGCTCCACAAACGGGGGCATCACTTGGACGCAGCTTGTCGTCACAGGTATTGCGCGCGGTGCGGCGGTCGCGTGGTTCAACAACCGCTGGGTTGTCATCGGAGCCGCGCTATCTGGGTTCAACACGCCCTACGTCGGCTTCAGCCTCGGGGCGGGCGACGTCCTGCAGAACCACGGCAACATAGGATTCTTTAACTCGAATATGCCTCTGCGCACGCTGATCGGCCATGGTAAGATGCTGATTTGGACGCAAGGGGAGATTACCTTCGTGACTAGCGATGGCACAGCATGGGCGACCTCAAACCTCAGTGCCGGGTCAGGAAATCACGACTACGACATTTATTATACGCCCGACGGTTTCACCGCGTTCAAAGGCTCTACGGTAGCCTTTTATCCGGTAGAGGCTTGGACCGCTGGTCCGACCGGATTGACATGGTCTTCCACCCCATCGCCTTTCAACAGTATCCAGTATGCCGCGAACCTTGGCGAACGACTGTTCCTGTTCACCAACGGCACGATCTCCGAATTTCATGACAAAGACCTCGCCCTCAACTTGCCCTCCATGACCGCAATATCCCTCGGCGTGGGCGACAACATTTCTACGAACGTGAGCATCCGCAACTTCGGCCGCGCGATTCCGCCAAGCGGAGTCTGGAAAGTCACCGCGTGGCTTGCGAAAAACCGATTCTTCGGAGACACCAAGAATATCCTGTTAGGCACCTTCGATATCACCGCAGCCATGCCCGCGCCCGGAGCCTCGCAGAACTATCCGGTATCCTTCACTTTGCCCAACGAGATTCTCACTGGAGCCAATTTCCTGATCATGCAGCTCACGGGGCCCTCTGAGATTCGTGAAACGAACACGGCCAACAACACCGTCATCAGCGATACCGCTGCGATCACGATTCCGGAGTGGAGTTTCAACGTGCTGACGAATGGGAATGGGCAGGTGAATCGGGATTTTGCGGCGATGCGGTATCCGCATAAGGCGCAGGTGTCTCTTACGGCCAGCGCGGGTAAGGGGGCGACTTTTACCGGGTGGAGTGGCGATGGCTATAGCCCGAACAACCAGATCACCATTCTCATGGATGCGAATAAAACGCTGGCGGCGAATTTCTCGAACCGTACCACCTTGCAAGTCTTCACTCGAGGTTTGGGCTCCATAAGCGGCCTTGCGGATCAAGGTAGTTATTCGGTTGGTAATACTGCGAATCTTACTGCTGTTCCGGCTGCAGGATGGCAATTTTCACACTGGTCGGGCGATGCCACGTCCACACAGGTTGCTCATTCCTTGGTTATGAGTGAGTCGAAGGTCGTCACTGCAAATTTCATCCTGCCAGTGGCTACATGGAAGAGCAATCTCTTCAGTCCAGCTCAGCTTGCAGATGAAGCCGTCTCTGGCGATAATCAAGATCCAGATGGTGATGGTTTAAAAAACTGGCAGGAATATTTGCATGCATCCCATCCGCTTGATTCTCTCTCCCGAGGAATGACCCCTATCACCCTTGAGGGCGGATTTATGCGCTGTCTCTATACGCGCAATCTTGGTGCAGTGAACGGCGGCACGCTTTTTAGCCAAGCCTCGCGCGATCTCGTAGGGTGGAATTCGCCTGGTCTTCAAGAGCGCATTATTTCCTCGGATCTTGGGGTCGAAACGATCGAAGTTCGTTTTCCTACCGCAGCGCCTTGTGGTTACTTGCGATTGAAATACCACGCCACCGCCCCCTGAGTTGATTGCCCTTAGCATGGGTCTTATTTCTGACAAATTATGTTTCGATAGATCATCTCGCCACGGTTCGTATTGATGCTGGTTATTATCTAACGAAAAAATATGAAACGCACAGTCGCACTTCTTAGTATCCTTCTTCTTGCTGCCACTGGTGTGGAAGCCAAGCCGTTGAAAATTTTCATTCTCGCGGGGCAATCGAATATGGAGGGGCCAGCTAGCATCGCGACCTTTGATTATATCGGCGATGATCCCGCGACTGCGCCGCTATTGAAAATGATGCGTGGGGCCGATGGCAAGCCGACCGTGTGCGACAATGTTTGGATTTCCTATCTCACTGGAGCAGGAGAAAAAAACTTCGATCTCTCAGGAAAACTAACCGCTGGTTACGGTTCACTGTGGGGGCAGGATGGCACTAAGCCCGGCGACAAAATTGGCCCTGAATTCACCTTTGGTTTGACGATGAGCGCCGCGCTTAAGGAGCCAATTCTCATCATCAAAGCAGCATGGGGTGGCAAGAGTTTGCACACAGATTTTCGTTCGCCGAGCGCGGGACCTTATCAAATGAGTTCTTTTCAGTTAGAAAATTATCCCAAGCAGGAAGGTCATGGCATCCCTAAGGATTTAGCTCAGTGGAAAGTCGACAAGGTGAAAGAGACTGGAGTTTACTATCGTCTCATGGTGGAGCATGTAAAAAAAGTGCTCGCTGATCCGAAACAGGTCTATCCAGCATATGATGCCGCTCAGGGCTACGAACTTGCCGGTTTTGCGTGGCTTCAGGGTTTTAATGACATGGTCGATAGTCACGTCTATCCGAATCACAACAAGCCAGATCGATTCAATCTATACTCGGATTTGTTAGGGCATTTCATTCGCGATGTGCGCAAGGATCTGGCTGCACCGAAACTTCCGTTCGTGATTGGCGTGATGGGGGTTGGTGGTCTCAAGGATGACTCTGTGGGCATGTTAGCTTTCCGGCAAGCGATGGCCGCGCCCGCCGCCTTGCCTGAATTTAAGGGGAATGTCGTTGCAGTGCAAACTGCGCCGTTATGGTCGGCTGAACTCGGCGCGATTGCCGAGAAGCGCGAAAAAGTGAACAATGAAAAACACGCCATCGATTCGAAGAATAAAAATTCGGTCAATGCAGATGGTCACATGACTGATGATGAAAAGAAGGAGCACATGAAAAAATTCGAAGCGGATCTCATTTCTTCGCAGGACGTCGCTTTGTGGAAACGTGGTGCCTCCAATGCCGGTTACCACTACCTCGGCTGTGCCAAAACCTTCGCGCTAATGGGAGATGCTTTTGCCAAAGCAAACCTTACGATGATGCAAGCAAGTCATTGATAAAAAAATTCTATCTAACAAATAATATCCGATGAAGCGAATCTCACTACTACTTTTTTCACTGGTAACCTTATCTGTGAATTTTATTACGTTTTCTCATGCCGCTAGTGCCGCCGAAGCCCAGCCGATGCCGGACTTTACACAGGGTGGAAAGCCCGATCAGTCGCACGATTGGACACTAGGACCGACCGGGGCTCGCGGCTGGATTTACACCGCTAATGGTCATTCGCATTTGGCGCGGCAGATTCTCATCACAGCCGTTGCTAGTGGATCGCCGGCGGATGGAGTGCTCAGCGTTGGCGACGTGATCCTCGGCGTGGGTAGTCAGAATTTTGCCGATGATGCACGTGTCCAGTTTGGCAAAGCCATCGCCATCGCGGAGTCAGAAAAAGGTGCTGGCAAATTGCCGTTGCTGCGTTGGCGTGACGGCAAAACTGAGGCCGTGGAATTGAAATTACCGGTGCTCGGAAGTTATAGTGACACCGCACCGTATGGTTGTGCGAAGTCGAAACGCATCTTCGAACTTGGCTGCGCGTCACTCGCGAAAAGAATGAGTGATGAGAAATACGGAAAAGGCATGCATTCAATTCCGCGCTCACAAAACGCTCTCGCTTTGCTCGCTAGCGGAAGTAAAGACTACCTGCCATTGATTCAACGGGAGGCAAAATGGGCGGCTGATTTCACAACGAATGGTTATCTTTCCTGGGATTATGGCTATGTGATGACTTTCCTCGGAGAATACGTCATAGCTACGGGTGATCAGTCGGTGATGCCCGGTCTCAAGCGGCTCGCATTGGAGACCGTGCATGGACAAAGTTATGTCGGCACCTGGGGCCACCGTTTCGCTGAACCAAGTGGTAATCTCGGTGGCTATGGTTGCATGAATCAGCCAGGCTTGAGTCTCAGCATCGGCATGGTCGCGGCCTACACTGCTGGCGTGAAGGAGCCAGACTTGCAAGCTGCCATCACCAAAGCCGCAGGATTTCTGCGCTGGTATGTAAACAAAGGCGCGGTTCCTTATGGCGACCATCTTCCTTTCCCTGCGCATGAAGATAACGGCAAATGTTCCAGTGCGGCGGTGTTGTTTGACTTGTTAGGTGATCGTGAGGCGGCGGGATATTTCTCCAAAATGTCCACTGCTGCGTACAGCGAGCGCGAGCGCGGACACACGGGCAATTACTTTAATATACTCTGGGCCTTGCCCGGCGTTGCCCGCTGCGGTCCGCTGGCAATCGGTGCTTACATGAAAGAGCAGGGCTGGTATTACGACCTCGCGCGTGATTGGGATAACTGCTTCCTCTATCAAGGCTCTCCTGTCGGTGCGGAGGAGCATGGTAAATATACCAAATGGGATTGTTCCGGTAGTTATTTGCTAGCCTACGCACTTCCGCTAAAAAGCTTGCTGATCACCGGCAAGAAATCGTTTTGCGTAGCTCCGCTGAATGCCGCCGAGGTCGATTCCGTCATTGCCGCTGGTCGTGATTTCTCTTTTCAGGGCGATAAAAACGCCTTCGAATTGCGCACCACCGAGCAATTGTTCACTGGTCTAGCGAGCTGGTCGCCCTTCGTGCGCAAACGCTCCGCTGCCGCGCTTGGTGTGAAAGAAGGTGATTTTCTCCCCGCCTTGTTAAAAATGCTCACTGGCTCTAACCGCGATGCTCGTTACGGTGCCTGCGAAGCTTTCGCAGCTCTTGGCTCTCGTGCCGATGCCGCCGCGCCGCAGCTACGATCCGCACTAAAGAATTCTGATCCTTGGCTGCAAATTCTCGCTGCCAAGTCCATCATCGCACTTAGCCCCGCTGAGCGTAAAGCCAGTGTCAGCGATCTGCTAGCTCTCACAGTGCGCAGCAATCCTGCCGATCCGCGCCGTCACGCGGCACTATTCGCCAGCAACGTGTTATTTTCGGCCTATCCAGGGGAACGTGCCCCTAGAAGTATTCTTGCAGATTCGTTAGATGGCGTGGACCGCGCTCAGTTTTATCCTGCGATTCAAGCGCTGTTGAAACACGAAGACAGCGTTGCGCGTTCATCGGCGTCAAAAATTTTCCCGCTGCTTACCGATCAGGATTTAATCAAACTGCTGCCTGACATTGTGACTGCGATCGGACGTCACGCGCCGAGCAATGAAATGTGGGGCTTTGATGTCCGCATGGCTGGTCTTGATCTTGTAACACGCCTGCGAATCACGGAAGGCATGGCACTTTGTCTGGCCACCATGGAACCTGATCGATGGGGTAACAAAAGCAGCCAGTGTTATGCATTCCTCGAACGCTACGGTGCTAACGCCAAACCGTTGTTGCCGAAATTAAAGGAAATCCGTGAGCACATCGCTACGGTGAAAAAAGCATCGGCCGATGCCTTGGCACCACTTGATAAATCCATCGCTGCGATTGAAAATAGCACCGATACACCGACAGTCGTGAGTCTGAAAGACTTCAAAACTCGTTCTCCTGCGAATAAATAATATACATGCGCGCGAGCTTTGAGACAAGATGCTCAGGAATGAGCTTGCAAATTCCACTCAATACGATAGCATCTTCCTTGGCTGGTTGTTTCTTTTTCATTAGGGCCGATCCTGTGTGGGATCGGCCCGCCAGCCACTAAAATAATTTTCCTATGGGACGGCTGTGATTCCTTTTCAAAAAAATCCCCTTCAACTGAGCTTGAAATATTTCTCACACGAAGCGGGAAAAAAGGTCGAAGAAATTTCACCACAGCTTGCACAGATCGTCATCGATAAAAGAAGGGTGATTGCGTTATGTGCAGCGCACCCTGAGTGCGGATGGCTCGCCTCCGCCGTGAGGTAGATGAGGCTTGC
>CAIRGO010000227.1 GCA_903878115.1 Akkermansiaceae bacterium
AAGCTACTTCACCATAGAATTCTCAGACCGTATCCCTAACAATCAATAAATACTTCCATCAGCATAAAACAACTTACACAAAATTCCTTACACGCTCAAATCCCAAACAACTTCGTGAGATGAGTCAAAGCATACAACAAAGCAGCGGCCATAGCATCAGGCGCATATGCTAGGTTCTTCAAGTTCCTCTCAGCAGCCATTACCATGCAGCCGAGGCTACTCCCAGTGAGATCCGCGATGCAGAGTATATTGGGATCATCAAAGTGATTTTCAGAGAACATAAAAGACGTTACGATTACCGGAGAATTGTTAGAGAACTCAGCAAAATAGGCCACGCTTGTGCGCCCTCATCTAATTTAGTCAAAGACGAACTCCCTCCAGACAAAATAAATAAAATCTGGTTGGGAGATATAACAACGGACTTAGCAACCTAGCCTACAACTTCACCCGCTACGCCTTCCTGAAAACAGCCCAAGCCTAACAAAAAAAGAAACCCCGAGCAGAAAAGCCTCAAAAACAAGCACCAGGAACAGAAATAAGCGCAAAATCACTAGAAAAAAGGTCCCGAACTGCGCATCGCAAAAAAACATCCACCAGTTCCCAATCGGAAAAATCACCCCAAACAAGTTACTGTCTCAAAAAATCTACTTTCCAGAGCTTCCCTTGTGTATCATGCATGAGAGAAGTGCATTTCCTCCTCTTTTTTACTCATGAATGCCTCGATTCGCCCGTTATGTTCGGTATGCAATTCCTCGATTGACCCCCACTTTCCCCGCTCTTCGGACCTCTCATTTTCTTTCCAATGCACATCAACCCTAAAAGCAAATTCCTAGCAGTTGGATCATTTCCTTTGGGTCAGTGGTCCGTTTTTCCACAATGCTCCATTCGTAAAACCAATGTATAAACACCATGAAAAAACACGCAATGTTTAACCGCACTGTCATGTCCTATCCATTGGCCACGCTGCTGTCAGGAGGAGTTTCAGCAAAATGGAAGCAATTCGCTTGCAACGCATCTCTGGCCCTGAGCCTGGGCGGACTATTTAACCTTGCGCAAGTCAGCATTCTGGTGTATGGGGGATTCCACTACGACAAGGTCAGCCTTCCCGCTGGCGGACAAACCACCGATGCCAATTTGACCTCGCTTGATGCTCAAACCGTTGGCACGGGATTTGCTGGCGCATGGGTTGCCGAACTCGGTTTTCTCGCCTTATGTGAATCCCAAGGGTTTCGCTATTCACAGCAGCACGTTGCAAATAATCTGAAACGGCACTTGACAAAACAAGTATAACCTAACAAGTTGTTTTCGGACCCACACCAGTGCTCTTTGCTGGTTCTATAAATCAACACTCTCGACCATATTTTAGCCCACCGCCTCTTGGCCTCCCCCACCTCTTTTCCTCGTCTCCAATCCGGTCTCCGGCTCTTTCAACGTTCTTCACACCAAAAGTAACTTCCTAACATTAATTATGAATAAAATTTCGTCTTTATTTTTTGGAAAATCGATTAAATCCATCGCTGGAGCGCGGCTTTTTTGGGCTGTTGCTAGTGGCTGGTTGCTGGTTTCTTCTGCATTTGCTGCCCCCCCGGCCACTTACCGGCAGTGGCTTCAACAATATGGATTGCCAGCGGATGCAACCGGCCAAGGTGCCCGAAGTGCAATGCCCAACAACGATGGGATTACAAATATGATTAAATTCAGTCTTGGCCTAGCTCCAGGGGATCAGGGCTATGCGGGACATTATAGCGTTGGCCCGGTCACTGATGCCGGGCTTCCTTACCTTGCATTGACGTATACCTGCCCCAGCCCGTCCCTAGAGAATATCTCATACAACATTGAGACCAGCTCTGATCTAACCTCATGGTTTGCGGCGGGTAATGTCCTGATTGACACAGTCATTTCAGGAAGTTTTAAAACCATCACGGTTCGCGATAGCCAATCCATCAATGGCTCAACACCTAAGCGCTACATCCGGCTATCGGTTACCACTTTGCCTCCTGTGAACACCGTTTTGCCGACAATCACCGGAAGCGCAGTTATGGGTCAGACGCTCACTGCGTCCTCAGGGTCTTGGACTGACGGGGGCGAAACCTATACCTGCACCTACCAGTGGACCCGCAATGGCGTGGATATTTCCGGTGCGACTTCCGCGACATACCGACTTCTGGATCTGGCGGACGTGGGTGCCACTCTGGGAGTTCGGATCGTGGCAGCCAATGAAATCGGTTCCACCACCAGTTCATCAACTGGTACGGGACCGATAGCCACGGCGCCCGTGCCGCTCTCGCTTTCAGTGCGGCCCGATGGCTACACGGCGGATGTCGTCTTTGCCGGTATAACCGGTACCGGCGGCACTTATGGACTTGGCACCGACTCCAACCCCGCCGTGCGCTTAATCGTAAGCTCCCCCGGCTTTGATGGCACCGGGGCGGCAACGACCATTACTCGGGAGATTATCGGCACGGTGCCTCTGCGCCAACCATATCCGAACCAATTAATCAACACCGAGACAACGCTATCAGGAGGAGTCAAAACAACCATCGCCCTCTCCGACCGACTTTATGCAGCAGACACAATCACCAGTTGCACTTTCGCAGCCGGAGTTTACACCAAAGGCACGGTGTCCAGCGCAGCTTCAACGATTTTGTTGAACAATACCAGCACCCTCGTTTACCCGAAGGCCATCGCCAACTGGTGCGCGGTTCCCTATGATCGCGCGGTCGCGGGTTCGACCAGTTTCGATGTTGAGCTGCTGGCTTTCCATCGTCACCCAAGCAATGGACAGCAGGTTCCCTGCGTGGAGTTCATCGCCACGGATGTAAGCGGCAATTCGGTATCTGTGAAGAGCTCCACCATGGTTCAGAGCACCCGGGTAACCACCGGCAACCCGATCGCGGTTTATCGCGCCAGCATCCCGCTGGCAAGTTTGGCCCAGGGCCAACTCGTAACCGTCCGATGCAAGGTCTATCCTTTCCTCGGCAATAATACAGCGGTGCTCGACAGTGATCCCTCGGTTGACGGCGAAACCGGCGCCACCCCGAACCTGACCAACTATGTTTTCTTCAACGACAAGACTGGGGGATACGGGACAGTTTACGCCTACGTCAGCCCAAGTGGCAGCAACTCCACCGGCGCCGCATCAAATATAGCTGCCACGGCTGCCGCTGCTCCCTTTGCAACGATTTATGGGGCTGCGGCCGCTATCAAGGCAAAAAATAATACGCTCTATGCTCATAACGATTTGGGCGGCGGCGCCATTCGGCTTACCGCAGGCACTCACAGCGGGTTCGGTACTGATATGCATTCGCTAGGGGCCGGAAAAACCTGGCTCACCGTCGAGGCCGCGCCAGGAGAAGGAGTTTCAAGCGTCACCCTTATGAAAGGGAGCGCCATGAAGCCCGGCAATTTTGTGAAGTTTAAAAACATCGCCCTCGCTTCTAACACCACAACGATGAATGTTGTCATTGATGGCGTACTGGATGGAAATGGTACAGCAGGCCCGCCGCAGATTTATGGCGCCTATGAAGGTTTGCGTATATACGGGCCCAGCACACTTTCGGGCAGCGGCCCGTGTATTTATCGGGTGGGTATGTCCTACATTCTGGGTTGTGATATGAAGGATATCGGGGTGAGCTTGAATGCGGCGTGGTCAAAGAGTCATGTACCGCTTTTGGCCGGGTGCATGATTTCAAGCTCAAGTAGCACCAATATGTCCCACCCAGTATGGGCCAGCGTTGGCAATCAACTGAGCAATAACAATACTTTCACTCAAGTAGTGGCAGCAAACGGCATCATCTTCCCGACCAGGACGATCCTAGCCTTCAACAGCTCTAAATCCTGCACGGCGTCAACCGCATTCGCCACGGGAACAACCCAAGCCATCACGGGCGGTCTGGCGGTTGTTCAAAATGTTTTCGAGCAGCTCCTAAACTCCCCGCCCTGTTTTCAAGTAGGCGCTGACAGTGCGTCTGTTCCGGTCAATAATGTGGTGATCCAGCATATCTCCGCTGTTGGAAACCGAACCAATTTCCTTTATAACGATCTCTCCCCGAGTCCGATTTCTAAGAACGGGTCATTGATCTATTCGATTCTCTACAATTATAATTGCAAAACCGACACGTTTTTAAGTCCAACCGCAGGCAGAAACGGTCTCCGCACAGGCAATTGGGAAACGGTGCATGGGGTCGGCATCACGGGGAATCTCTATCAATCTGCAGCAATTACGAGTGCTGCGGCCCCTCTCTACACGGGTCCTGATTCATGGAACGGCATGTATAAAGGCCGCTATGTGGTGGTTGGTTCCGCTACTCCCGGGACTGCGGCAAACCTGGCAATGGCAGTGGCTTCAGCTGCCTTTGTCAATGAGCAGGGCAACTCGGTAGGCGGATCAGGCAACGGCGATTATCACATCGGCGCAACTTCCCAAGCGCGCAACCTCGTTCCAGCCGGCTGCGCCACACTCCCCTTTGATCTGGACGGCCAGCCCCGACGCAACGACGGTACCGGAGCCGCTGGTGCCTACGAATACATCCCCTAATTCCCATTTTTAACTTTCCCAATAGAATAGCCCCCCCTGCATGAGGCAAGACTGAGTGACAGTCACGAATGGCACGTGATTAAGCATTCTTTTTGTATCGGCTGCGATGGGGAATTTCTTTGAACCCGAAATCCGAAGTTGAATCGATTTTGAATTAAGCAGCGCAGTGGTTTTCACCACTTTTGCCACCTGTTTGTTCATTATGGGGTGGCTCTGGTGGCAACTTCGGCGAAGTTGCTCCAGGCCATTGTAAAATGGGGACCGTATAAAAAAGTGTGTCTAGACCGTTTCTCAAAACAATTTTCATTTTGTATTTACTTTGTGATCATGCTTTTCTGTTAGAGTATAAAGTTGGCGCATCCAACGTTGTCGTAACATACCCAATCCTCACAGACGTAGTAGAAAAAATTCTCCCACTCGTTGACTCACCGCAACTCGCCGATCAGTTCCACTGGACCGGACTCAAGCTCTGCGGTTGGCTCAAAAACCACAGCGCCATCGACCTCGCTTACTCCACCCTTTTTGCGCTATTTGCACGAGCAAAACTACGCTCGCCGCATCCCTCGTCCAGTGCCCGAGCCTCCCGACAAAGAAGCATGGCAAGCCAAACGAGAAACATTTCACCAACAACTCATCCAACTCACCCAGGACCCCAATGCCACACTATTTTTTGGCAACGAAGCAGGATTTGAAGGCGACTCTCGGCCACGCCAACGCTGGGTCAAACGAGGGAGTCGCCCCACTCAAGGTTACTTCGGCGGACACATTCGACAAAACATCGTTGGAGCAGTCAATCCCGAGGACGGGCAACTCGTAAGCCTCATCGTGCCGCACAACGACACCGAAATATTCCAGGCATTTCTCGACACCATGGCCCAAGAAGTGCGCGCAGGAGAAAAAGACATTTACCTCATCCTCGACAACGCCAGTTGGCACAAAGCCAAAGGACTCGACTGGCATCATCTCAAACCCATCTACCTGCCGCCCTACAGTCCCGACTACAACCCAATCGAAACACTCTGGCAATACCTCAAAGGACACTACCTCGCTGGCTACCTAACCAGAAGCGGCGAAGAGCTATGCCAAAAGCTCTTCGACTCCCTGCGCGACATGATGAAAGACACCGATAAAATGAAATCCGTCTGCACTCCTAAAACTCTGTGATCACGAACGGACTTTTGAGAAACGGTCTAAAACAATTATCGTATCTTTTCACGAAGGAGACCGTGTGTCTGTAATTTGAACGAACAAATAGACGGGCCGTTTGTTGAGCACGACCGCCAAGCAAAGGAATCGGCTCAGGGCTCCAGCAGCAGCGGGCCGTATTCTCCTGCTGGCGCGATCCATGTATCACCGGATCGGGCCGCGGCGCGGAAATTGGCGCTGCTGAGGATATCGTATCCGACGAAGGATTGATCGGCTCCGAGAATCCATGCTTGGTTGTGGCTGATCGCTGCCAGCCTTCCATCTAGGTCTATCAGAGAGTGGATCGCACTGGGTAGATTCAGAGGCCAGAAAGTAGCGGGATCCCAACCGCCATTGATTGAGGAAAACTCACGCCGGGCGACTCCCTGCTCGGAAGCCGTGAAAAGTGCCGATCCGATCATGACATGAGCAAATCCCGCATTCACCTCCGCCACGACAGGCGCGGTTTCACCATTGAATCCGAGTGCGGCGATACGGTCTTCCGAACGAGTGAAAACGGTCGCACCCGAGCGAGTCCATTCCGACAACGAGACAAGTGATCCCGGAATCTGAACCGGAGCCCATGGCATTGGCGCTGTGGGATCTGCCAGATCCAGTATCTGCAACCACGAGCGAACCGAAGAGGGCGTCCAACCACCCATGTAGTAGTTTTCGGAATTTTTCACTTCCATTGCCTCCGCCTGCTCGAAGCTGAAAGCCAGCAAGTCTCCATTGGTAAACACATCAGAAATGCCGCTGTAGGAATCTCCCTCGAGGTTCCAGGAACTCAGAACGGACGGAGTATCGGTGGCGATCTGGGCTACCGCAATGCGCAGGCCCTGTCCTCCCAAGCCCATCATAGGAGGCATGATGGAAAGCCTTGCGGAAACCATCGTAGCTGTGAAATTTGCCACAGGCTCCCACACTGGCAGCGGTCTCAGCCAGTAATGCCAACCGCTGCTACGTGAGGCAATGGCGATCTTTCCATCAGCCAGCGCGAGGATTTGCGCGGATGACCCCGAAGCGAAGGGCAAGGGTGTCCGACCGATCAGCACCGGCTGCGAGGGATTTTCCAACGACCAGACGCTGATGTTGGCGGTTGAGTTAGAGGGAGCCGCGGATTGAGCAAAAGGGAGGTAAAGCTGCGAATTCGAGTCTTCCACCACCACCAATCGATCGCCATAAACCGTTGCCGCACTCACTGAAGAGCAGGGCAATTCAATTTCTGAGAGAATCGTCTTGATGTCATTTATCGCCGATGAACGGAGAACTGTGCTACGATTCAAGCTCGCCCAGGAGCTGTCGCCGTTTTCAAACATCAGCGCCACACCCTGATGGGTCACCACGCGATCTACACCGAAGGCCAGCACCCGGTCTGTCACAACGACCGGCGCATCCCGATTGGAAGCATCGACCAATAGCAACTGTCGGTTAGAAACCGATGCGATGATATCATCCGCAAGTAAAGCCGCGCGGCGTGGGGAAAAATCGTGTTCAATGTCTCCGCGCTTGGTCAAGGTCTTCGCCGCGACATCGAAATCGACAAGCGAAACCCGCTGAGTGCTGCTGCCATTTGCGTATTCAACCACTGGAATGAGAATCAATCCGGAATCAGGCAGGATCTTGATGGCTTTTTCCGTCCAGTCCGCCTCACTCCATGACCAGGAAGTCCCGACATCAATGCGTTTTGCCAGAGTAGGCTGATCGGGGTTGGAAACATCGAACATCGAAACCTGCGTTTTGCCGCCATCGCGTCCAACAGCGATCAAGACATCTCCCAAGGGTTGGATGTAGGTGGACCAGCCGGGAACTTCCAGATGGCCACGGATGGTGGGAGTGGCGGGGACAGCGAGATCGACGATCCAGAGCGGATCGGTCTGGCGGAACGTGACCACGTAGCAGCGGTCTTCATCAAAACGCGTGGCGTAGAGAGATTCGCCGCGGATCAGCTCAACGGAGCCACTGGCGGATATTTCCGTGCCATTGTCTGTGTAAGTTTCCAAGGAGGTGACTTGCTCCCAACGTTGCCAGTTTTGCACCACGACAGCCAAGCCATCCGCAGTATCGCCCACTTTGAACTTATCCTGGATTCTGCCACCGACGAGCGTTTGTTTGGGATTTCCGAGTGAGCCATCAGCGGCGATGGGAAAGGCAAGCAGCTGGTGGTTACCGGAATAGCCGGATATTTCCGCTGCCAACCACAAGTATTTCGCTGTGGCGCCCACTTGTGATGCGGAGAGATCGACGATTTGCTGCGCGCTGGAAGTGAGGCTGCCGTTGGAGAAATCGACCGTGGTAAGGTAGGTGCGCGGTTGCCATGCGCCGCTGGCGGAGGACCATTGCGTGGTTACGACGTGCAGGAAATTGCCGATCATGCGACTCTCGACGTAAGAACCCGGTAAATCGAGTGAACCAGCTTCACTGAGTTGACCACTAACGAGTGAGATGTTGTGGATCCGCGTTGTCTCCGGGACGGACGGAGTCCAAGCCAAACCGCTGATCAGCAGCGCGCGGTCGGCATGGGAAGCATCATCGCCTAACAGATACATTTCCTCGCCCACGGTGGCAATTTCCAGTTCGGAAATCTGAGGATTGGCGGGATTCGATGTATCTATGACCTGAAGACCGCGCAGGCGGTTGAAGAAGTAGATGGTCTGTCCGCGGATTTTCCAGATATCGGACTCCTGAGGTGCATTGGTGGTCACCCCCGGATTCGCATCGCCGGGAGTTTGCTGTGTCATAGCATTATTGCTAAAGACGGGCGACGAAGCAACTTTGATGTCCGCCGCGAAACGCGAAGGCCCGCCGCGCATGGCAGTCGGCAAAGAAGAAGCCAGTTCAGGGGGCATGAGGGATGCTCCTTGCACCGCCACCACTCGCACCACGGAGCTAGCAGCGATGGATGAGGGCAGCGGCACGCGATATCCCGCGATGGATGGATTCGCCGCGATGGTGCTGACACGCTTCCACGTAGCCTTGCGATCGGGGCGGGCCTCAATTGAATAGAATCTAGAATTGCGGCGGTGAGAAAAAGTCACCACATGCTCGGTTGCGTCAACGGTCGATCTGATCGTCTCGCGTTTGAAATTTGATAATCGATGGTTGGCGACCACTCGAAGGTCGGAATTTTCCCAACCCTTGGGAATCAAAATACTGTTCAGTTTGGCGCGAAGGTTGGGCACTACCAGCAGACTCTTCCAGCGACCATTTTCGTCATTCATTCCTTGCAGTGACACCGAGAGCGGAGAGGAAGAGAGGGTAAAACGGACGACTTTTCCATCCGTCTCGTGCGAAACGACTTCCTGAGTGGTGAGATCGCGCAAAGACAGCTTCCCGCTTCCGCTGGACTGGCCATACAGGCCGGAAGAGAAGCCCAATGTCAGGAGCGCGACAGCCGTCAACCATGCAAGACGAAAAGATGCTGTAGGTGGATTGAACAATGAAACACAATTCATAACAATAATTTTAGCAATAACCTGTTTTGAGTCAATCGTTTCTTTTTTCATTGTCTGGTGTATAATTATTGTCTTCATCGGTTGGTGTGTAGTTATTCAACCTTACCCCAATGATACGTCAATGCTGGGGGGATTGGATCAATTTTTTTGATTGATGTGATTTTCCGACTCCTGACCCCTGACTCCTGACATCTTCTTCTCCTTACTTCGCCAAGGGGGTTAGCTCTACTTTGCGGAATTCGACTTCGGAGCCCTCGGCTTGGAGGGCGATTTTGCCTTTGCTGGCGGTGGCGTTTTTCCCGTGGTTGACGAGGTCGCCATTGACGTGGACGATGATCTGATTGCCACGCGCTTCAATGGTCATGGTGTTCCATTCGCCGAGCGGTTTTTCGGAATCATCTGTGAGGTTGAGAATCTGGCGAGCGTCTTCCTTCGTCCCGCCGAATTTCTGGCCTTCCTTATGAGGACGGCGTTTTTTCATGTCCGGCACGTCGATGTTTTCATGGATGCACCAAAAATCCCCCGCGCTTTTGTGCATCATCTGAACCTCGATGGATTGGGGAAACATCGCGTAAAGGACACGCGGCTTGGACGCGTGAACGAGCACTCCGCAATTGCCAGGCTTCGCCGGAAAACGGTATTCCACCGTGAGCTTGTAATCGGCATATTCCTTTTCCGTGAGGAGATGACCCAGAGGAGTTCCGAGCGATACCAACATCCCATCGCGCACGATAAAGCTGGGGGTGATCTCTTTGTTGTCGGCAGCAGGAATATCGGCAACCCAACCGTCTAGGTTCTTGCCGTTGAAAAGGAGGATCGTTTCGTCGGCAGCCAGCATGCCGTTGGTGAGAGCGAGCATCGTGAGGATGGATTTGAGCATAGGTGATTACCTTCGCGCTTTTCTTGGATATGACAAATCAATTTTTTGACAGGGGAGGGTGAGCAGTGAGCAGGTCTTTTTGCAAATTGACGATCTTCCGTCACCGAGGCT
This sequence comes from Akkermansiaceae bacterium, assembly GCA_903878115.1. Lineage (GTDB taxonomy): Bacteria > Verrucomicrobiota > Verrucomicrobiia > Verrucomicrobiales > Akkermansiaceae > UBA956. The sequence goes on from CAIRGO010000227.1 coordinate 10,169, forward strand.
TCGACGGGCATGTTTTCCGATTTTTTCATGATATGGCTAGCGAAGGAGTTGCGCCCCTTCAGGGCTCTGGAACTGTGGGTGAATTCCATACCCAGGGCGTTGCCGCTGGGCTATCGACTTTTGCACCGTTGGTGCGTAAGAGAAACCAAGAACCAAGAACTTGTTCAAACCTTCGCGAACTTTGCGGACTTAGCGGTGAAAAAAAATCTTCCTACCTTTTCTCTTTGCTGGGTTGATCAGCGGACTGCCTTCTTCGAGGCGTGTGGGCTTGCGCTTTGAAGCGGACTGAAGTCCGCGCTCCACAAAGATCGCGATTTTTTCCTGCGCTAGGGGATTGCCATGAACCACAATTCTCTCTATAAAAGTCGCATGAGCTTCTTTGAAATTCTGCCTGCCTGCCGTTTTGCCCTGCTTTCGTCCTGCGCCCTGCTTATGTTGGCCGTCGTGCCATCCGCAGGGGCGGAGGAGTTTTCATTCGACAAGTTGCGCGAATCCGCTCGCAAGCGCGCGGCGGCCCCCTATGTTCCGGCCAAGCAAGAGCTGGATGATTTTTGGAAAAACCTGACCTACGACCAACACCGCGACATTCGCTTCAAGATGGAGTCAGGTCTCTGGTGGGATGAAAAACTGCCATTTTCCATCGATTTCTTTCATCCAGGCTGGACCGCGAAAAAAATGGTGGAGATTCACGAAGTCAAGGGGGATGGCGAAGAGCTGTTCAAGTTTGACGGTTCGTTGTTTGACTACGGCAAGAGCAAGATCCCCGCCGGCACACCTCCACCGCCAGGTTATGCCGGATGGCGTGCCCGCTGCCATATCAATAGTAAGGACTACATGGACGAGTTTCTTGTCTTCCTCGGCGCCAGTTACTTGCGTGCCATCCCAGCCAACTCGCCCTACGGGCTCTCCGCTCGCGGGCTCTCCATCAACAGCGGACTGCCGGGCGTGGCTGAGGAGTTCCCTGATTTCACCACATTTTACCTTCAGCGCCCGGAAAAGGATGCCAAGGAGCTCAGGGCGTGGGCCTTGTTAGAAGGAGAGAGCGTCTCCGGAGCCTATCAGTTCACCATCACTCCGGGTGTCGAGACGGTCATGGACATCGATGCGGAAATCACCCTGCGCCGCCCCGTCCAGCAACTCGGACTGGCTCCGTTTTCCTCGATGTTCTGGTTTGGTGAAAGCACTCATCCGAAGCCCGTGGATTTCCGCCCGGAGGTGCATGACAGCGATGGACTTTTGTTAGAACTTGAGAGTGGAAACCTCCACTACCGTCCGCTCGAGCACACGGACAAGAAGTTTCGCCATTGTGTCTTTGCCATGGAGCGGCCACGTTCGTGGTCCTTGGTGCAGCGCGATCGATCGTTTTCCTCCTATCAGGATCCGGAAGCACGTTACAACGAGCGTCCGAGCGTGCGGGTGGAGCCTGTGTCTGGATTTGACTACGGCAATCTGCACCTCATCGAGATGCCCACACCCAATGAGACCGAGGACAATGTGATCCTCGTCTGGGAGCCCAAGCCCGGCCTCGAAGTAGGCAAGCCGTTCCGGTTCCACTACCGCCTGCGTTGGATGCGCGACCCGACACCAACGGGCATCTTCACCGTGCGCTCCACCCGCCTTGGCACACCCGTGCAAAAGCCCAATGAAATCCTCGTCGCCGTGGATTTCGCCAAGCCGCTTCTACCGGAAAAGAAAGTCGGCAACCCGAAATGGGACGATATTACCGGCTTCAAACCGGTGGTGACTCTCAATCAAAAAGGCGCCAAACTCCTTCATGTGGGACTAAGCGATATGAGCATGCCGAATGTGGACGACCTCCCCGCAGGCATCGGCCGCAGCCCGGACTTGCACATGCCACAGGTGCTACGCGCGTTCTTCGTGATCGACCCAGCCCAGGACAACGAACAGATTGATATGACCTGCGAACTCCAGGATGCCAATGGCAAAGCGGTATCCGAGCGCTGGACCTACCTTTGGAAAAAGCCAGGACAGTGAGTCGTTGGCGCGACACTTCCCGCGCGCGGGATGGTTGAATGGAAGAAGCCCAGCGGCTGACTGATTGATGGAAATGAGATTCTGTTGAGACAATGTTTCTGTGCCAGCGGTTTTACTCCAGCATGAAGATCGCTATTTTTGCCTGCGCTACGGCATTGGTTTTTTGTGGGTGTGATAGAGTCGCGAGTACAGCGCAAGAGCAGCGCGTGAAAGGTGACATGAATTCTATCTCCTCTGTGGTGAAAATGTATCAAATCAACAACGGGCATTTCCCTAGCACGGCACAGGGTTTGCGGGCACTGGTGGCGAAGCCGACGGGCAATCCTCAACCGATGAGTTGGACGCAGCTTACTGACAGAGTGCCGCTTGATCCTTGGGGGCAGGAGTATCGTTATGAGTTCATTCAGG